>CAKQSE010000022.1 GCA_934272785.1 uncultured Alphaproteobacteria bacterium | reverse complement strand
GAGATGACAAACTATAAATAGTCAAGAGTTTTTTAAAGAAATTTTGTGTGATAAAAAAGGGTAACTTTAATAGACCATCTGAAAATATCGTATTTCAGATGGAGCAGATAAATATATGGGGAAGATATTAGCGTAGTTTCTGAGCGTTAAAGTCTACATCCTGCCTCTCCAATGCATAGATGACTCTAATCAGTTTCTTTGCAACGTGAGTAATAGCTACTCGGTGTTTTTTGCCTTCTGCTCGTTTCTTTGCGTAATAAGTTGCAAAGGTTAAGTCAAAACGAATTAAGGGAAGGCAGGCATTAAGAAGAACGTACCGCAGTTGGGAAGAACCATGTTTTACCATTCTGCCACCATGAGATTCAGTGCCGGAGTCATTTATTCCTGGTTCAATTCCAGCAAACGCAAGCATCTGACTGGGATTTGAAAAGTTTGATATGTCACCATACTCAGCATAAATAACAGCTGCTGAAATAGGACCGATACCAGGGATGGACATATAGTGAGGATGTACTTCTTCAATAAGTCTAGTAATCTCAGCTTCAAGGGTTTTTATTTCCTTGCAGAGAGAGTTGTATAAGGTTAGCAAACTGTTTAATTCAATGTCAAAGATAGAATTATTGACACCGACTGTGTTAGTAGCCAGTTCTTTCAAACGAAGGAACTGTTGTATAGAAAACTTACCTCTTGAAATACAATGTAGTTTGTCGTAAGACACAGAATTCATATTGGCCATTTTTTCAGCAGAACCATAGTTTTCAAGGAGATAGATAGCAGTTTTGGAAAGCCGTTCATTGAAGAATGGTTTAAATTCCGGAAAGGTATGATCTAAAACATTTGTTATCTTCACAAGATAAAAAGAACGTTGACGAATTAATCTATCTCGCAAACGAGTTAGTGACTTTAAGGAATAAGCGTGGTAAAATCCTTTTGAATGGGGTTTGTACTCAACAGTCATTAACCACCGAGCTATTGATTCACAGTCAACAGAATCGGTTTTGGTTCGCCTTAAAGTAGTTGATTTTTTGTATTCCTTGATGAGGAGTGGATTAACTTCCATAAAGCTGTGGTTGGCATTTTCAAGGAAGAGTTCAAGATTGAGGGCATAATGGGCAGTTGATTCAAACCCTATTTTTATATCCTCAGAATTGGAGAGAGAATTAAGAGAAATACGCAGTTGTTCAAACCCATCCTTATCATTAGTGATGGTAAATTTAGAAACAATCTGTTGGTCGGCTGCAGAAATGATGCAGCAATCATGTTTGTACTTGGAAATATCAATTCCAACAAAGTACATGGACATAGAGATTTACCTCCTGAAATAATATTTAGCACTGCTGTCTTCCACAGAGAGTTCGGCTGTGTAATCACGTAAATAGAAACGTCAAGCGTTAACAAACTAATTACCAGTAATAGACGAAAAGCTGTGGTCTGAGTCATCTCCGAACAGTCAAAGCTGTAGTATTATAGGTACAGATCCACAGTGCTTTAAGTATTATAATGGAGTATTCAATAAAACCCAAGATATTGGGAGAAAGGAGAATAATCCATTACCCTCAAAAGAGGATAATTGGATTATACGTG
>CAKQSE010000021.1 GCA_934272785.1 uncultured Alphaproteobacteria bacterium | reverse complement strand
GTCACCCTTTTTGCTGTGCACCGCATCAATTGTTACAGATTTTCCAAGTGTCAGTGTTGCCATATATTACTCCGTTTATCTGATGAATTTTACCCGCATATGTTTATTATTCCGCGTCACCCTGGGTTATGCCATATGCCAATTCACGTGCCTTCATAATTACGCGACCGGCCAGGCGCGCAGACATTGTGTCTTCGCCCAAGATTTCAATCAGTTCATCGGTTGCCAAATCCGCCAGGTCAGACAATGATTTAACACCGTTTTCGCCCAATTTCATAATAATCGGACGTTTGATGAAATCAAATTTCAACAAATCGTCAGACATGCCCAGCGCATGACCATTGTCGATGTATTCTTGTTCAACCTTGGTCAAATATGCCTTGGCACGGGTCTGCAATTCGGCGGCCAATTCTGGGTTAAATCCTTCGATAGATTCCAATTCAGACGCATCAACGAACGCGATTTCTTCGACGGTGCGGAAACCTTCGGTAATCAACAGGTGCGCAATCATTTCATCAACGTCCAGCGCACTGATGAACAATTCGGTCTTTTCCTTGAATTCCTTGGCACGACGTTCTTGTTCTTCGGTTTCGTTCATAACGTCAATGTTCCAACCCGTCAACTGGGACGCCAGGCGGACGTTCTGGCCGCGGCGACCAATCGCCAATGACTGTTGATCTTCGTTCACAACGACGGCCGCGCTGCGTGTGTCTTCGTCAACGATAATCTTGGCAACCTTGGCCGGTTGCATTGCGTTGACGATGAACACCGCCGGGTCATCAGAATACAATATAACGTCAATCTTTTCACCGTGGCATTCGTTGATAACCGGCTGGATACGTGTTCCCTTGATACCGACGGTCATACCAACCGCGTCAATGGACGGATCCTGGGTTTCCACGGCGATTTTCGCGTGCGAGCCCGGTGCACGTGATACAGATTTAATTTTAATAACGCCTTCGTAAATTTCGGGAACTTCCTGGACGAATAGTTTTTCCATAAACATCGGGTGTGTGCGGGTCAAGAAAATCTGGGGACCCGAATTAGAACGCGCAACATCCATAATTAATGCACGCACACGGTCACCCACCGCCAGGCGTTCACCCGGAATCAGTTCGCTGCCCTTGATATAACCTTCGGCCTTGCCGTTGATATCAACGAAAACGTTGCCGAATTCAATACGTTTAACAACGCCAGACACGATATCGCCAATGTTATCCTTGAATTCTTCATACTGGCGACCCTTTTCCGCGTCACGCACGCGGGCGGTCATAATTTGCTTTGCGGTCTGGAACGCCATACGACCAAATTCTGGTTCTGGCAATTGATCTTCGACCGTGTCGCCAACAACCGGATTTGCGGCGTATTTTTTCGCCTGGGCAACGGTCAGCATAGTATTTGGGTCATATTCATCACCCGCGGCATCCGGGGATTCAATTACCGTGAACAGACGTTTGACATATATCGCCCCATTTTTGCGATCAATGGTGGCCGTGATATTGAATTCTTCGCCATATTTATGCTTGGCAATTTTGGCAATTGCCGCCTCTAGTGATTCAATAACGATTTCGCGGTCAATCTGTTTGTCCTGGGCCAGTGAATCAATGGCCAACAACAAATCTTGACGGGGCATAGAAACAAAAGACATTTGTTTTCTCCTTGTTTGTTATATGTCTTTACTTATAAGGGCGGGGT
>CAKQSE010000020.1 GCA_934272785.1 uncultured Alphaproteobacteria bacterium | reverse complement strand
TAAATATGTAGTATAATAGAGATGAATTTTAGGAGGTTTTATTATGGCATTTTCAGTCAATTCATCTCAACAAATAAGCTTATTTGATGCTACTGCAAACTTAACCCAGAGGGAAATAAAAATGCTCGACAAATCGTGGGCAAAATACTTTGCTGAAAATATATTTCCTGCAATTGATGAAGAACCATTCAGAGTCCTTTATAGTGATCGCCCTTCAAGATATAACACTCCGGTGAATGTTATCATTGGTGCCCTGATCATTAAGGAGATTTTTCAGCTTACCGATGAGGAAATTGTTGAAACACTTCCGTTTGATGTCCGCTACCAGTACGCACTCCATACAACAAGCTTTGAGGAACAGCCTTTAAATGACCGGACTTTGGGAAGATTCCGTGCCAGATGCAATGCATATGAAGAAAACACCGGGATTGATCTGATACATCAGTGTATTGTGGGTCTGTCATCTGAGATGACCAAAATGATGAAAATAAATACCGGAATGCGTCGGATGGATTCTCTAATGGTTGCTTCCAATATCAAAAAAATGAGCCGACTCGAATTACTTTATACCTGCGTTGCAAATTTGGCAAAATTAATGTGCAGATCAGAGGACGGTGCATTTCCAAAATCCCTCATTCATTATACAGAGGATGATGATCATAACCGGGTTCTTTATCATAATCGGAGTGAAGATACTGAAAGTAAAATCAAACAGGTACTAGAGGATGCTGTGCAGATTATCACAGCCTGCGGAAGCCGCTATGATGAATCAAGTGAGTACCGTCTGTTAATAAGAGTGATCGGGGAACAGACTGACAAGAGACCGGAGGGGAACCTGACCCTCAAATCCGGAAAATCAGACATGAACTCTGAACTCCTTCAAAATCCGGCAGATCCGGATGCAACATTCCGGGCAAAAGCCGGCAGAGACTACCGCGGCTATATAGCAAATGTAGTTGAAACAGCAGATAAAAACCATTCCATAGCTGTTGATTATCAGTTTGAGAAGAACACCTACAGTGACAGCCAGTTTGTAAAGGACTATCTGGACAAACAGCCGGTATCCGAAGAAAAGACCATTCTGGTTACAGATGGTGGCTATTGTGGATACGAAAATGTAAAACAGGCTGCTGAAAAAAAGGTAACCCTTATCACAACAGATCTCAAGGGAACTGATGTGGCAGATATCTATGCAGATTTTAAATTCTCAGAGGATGGAAAAGAGATCATTTCCTGTCCTGCCGGTCATAGACCAAAAAGCAATGTATATGACATCAACACACAAAAATGTAAAGCATCCTTCCCGATAGAACAATGCAAGGGATGTCCACATTTTGCGGAATGCAATCCCCGGCTCCATGTGAGGGTTGCAGTCATAAAACTTGCAAAACGAACTTCCTACCATGCAGAACAGCAAAGGTTCTTTAAAACTGAAAAATTCAGTGAATATACCCGCTTTAGAAACGGCGTAGAAGCCATTCCGGCAGCATTAAGGAAACGACATAATGTAGACAAAATGCCTGTGAGAGGATTACTGCGTTGCAGGCTGTATTTTGGGTTTAAGGTAGCAGCGATGAATGTGCGGAAGCTGGTCAAATATATGAGCAGCTTGGGCAAGTGTGCCCCAACCCCGGAAATAGTTTAACAAAGAGGTTTCCCTATATCCTGTCCGTAGCTCAAACTAAGTTCTTTTCATAGTTATGTTCATAAGATCAAGATAATGTATTAAATTTTCAAGGTACAGGATAGTACAGAGACAAAAAA
>CAKQSE010000019.1 GCA_934272785.1 uncultured Alphaproteobacteria bacterium | reverse complement strand
ACTGACACGATTATTCGTATGTGTCCATATGACAAGTTGGTTGGCTGTCAAAAAGTTTATGGCGAGAGTGAGGTTCGTGGTGACGCGGTGTATGAACAGTTGGCTGATATGGTCCAGGGTATCATGTTAAATATTGATAACAACATGCTGACCCAGTGTCAAAATGCCGCCAATGCCGCAATGATAAAGGTCTGTGGTGATACCGAAAATTGCAACGGTTTGACCACCGACGACAATATTGGCGCGCGTTCATTAGAATACAAGATTTGCGAATATTCCAATTCCAGCGATTCGTTGGATATAAATTATTCTAAATGTCGCACGGATGTATCCCAGATTCTGGATTCTGAATTGGGGCGCGTCGAAGGTTCAACCAGTGCTGAATTGGGACCAGTGACCCCGTTTGCGGGCGTATTGGACGGAACAATATACTGGGAAAGTGTCGATATTGACGAAGATGGCAAAGTATCAAGCGTTGATGATTATTTAAACAAAATTGACGGTGGTGCTATGTCTGCCGCCCAAAAAGAAAAGGTAAAATCTGAATTGGCGGTATTACAGAAAAATATTGATGTTGCAATCGGCGCAATAGAAGCCGATCCGACCGTGCAATACTGTATGACAGGCCGCGAGGTCCAGGGTATGAAACGCAATGGTCGCGAGGTTCGCGATCGTCTTGGCAGCAAGTCCGCAGACGCTGTGCGTTTTCCAGGGCTGACCAAGCAAATGCGTATGATTATCGCAACGCATGCGCTGAAAGTTGCCAAGGATAATTATTATGCAAAATATGACAAATTAAACACCCAAATGTTGAAAGATTATGCGACGTTGGGCGAACGTATGGCGGAAATCCAGGGTAAAAATGCATTGGATGCGCGTCGTGAAATTGCGCGCGAGGCATGTGTAACGTTTGCAGAGGCAGCGTCGTTACCGAAATCACCCAATCCACCCAAGAGCGCGTTCGGTAAAATACTGGCGGTAACGGCAATTGCTGGCGCAGTGGTCGCGGCACCGTTCACTTTTGGTACGTCATTAGTGGCCGGTGCCGCGATCGCAGGTATAGGTTTAGCCGGCAACATAGGCGGTGGTGCTAACGGCGCGGACGGTGGTGCACAGCGTCAATTGATTGGGTCCAAGCAATTGAACCAGTGGAATTACAAGGAAACAATTACATCCACATTTGAATGGGAAACTCTGAATTGTCACAAATGCGTTCGTGCACAAAAATGTGTCAAAACGGGTAATCCAGTGTTCGGTAGTAAATATTGTAAATCTTGGGAAGAACCCAAAGAAACATGCACTGATACACAATTCTAAAAAACGCCCGTTTGGGCGTTTTTTTTACATTTTGATGGCATTCGTTGTAACGATAGGCTCGGCATACTCTGTGCACGATTGGCCTGCGTATGTCTGAGTTATTTTCGTTTTCTTTTTACTGCCACCAAGGTTCAAGAATCCGCCGCCACAATGCCCACCTGTTGCCAATGACAGACCACCGCCACCACATGACTTTTCAATATTGGTCAATATGATGGACTCTACTTCCTTGCATGTCGTTGTTGTGGTTGTGACTGTGCATGTGTTTGTTGTTGGTGAATACACCGATGTCATGGCAATGCGTCCCAGCATATTGCCATATGAATCAACCTGGACAAATTCTGAACGGCCACGTTGTTGCACCGACGCCAGGTCAGACATTTTGGCCCCTGCGATGACATATTTGGTTGCATATAAATCGGTGCCAATCAACCCGGTTTGTGCATCTGTATCGCCGATAAATACATCTTCGAATGCCGCTGATTCATATGTTTCACATATTGCGTTACCATTGCCATCTGATCTATATGATGCGCAACGCGGTTCACCACTGGACGCCGTTGCCGCACACAGCACAGACTTTATCTGGTCATTTTGTGATTCCAATGCCGACGCCAACAGTTCATTATATTTCTTGTTGTAATTTGCCTTGGCCTGGTCCAGACCACCCGATATAATCGCCATTACTGATGAATCCAGCAAGTGCGGAAAACGCGATGTTGCGTTACCGGTGCTGCCCCGGCGAATCTGGGTCATATTACGGCCCTCGACACACATTTGAACCTGGGGGTCCTGGCGCAGTAATGCGATTTTTTGTTCAATCTTGTTTGCAGTTGATTGCAACGATGACACTACACGCGCCACCGACGCATCAGTGTCATCCAAGTGACTTTTATAATCATTGATATTTACCGAATACGTGTCGTATGACGCGCCTGTATCAGATTTCTGGGTTGTTTTGTCAACAACAACATTGCCAAATGACACCAGGCCATCAATGACAAAATCACCATCGTTGTTTGTATAACTGCTCAGGCTTTCTGTGCCAATGACGTCGTCGGTTTGGAACGCCGAACATGACGCTGTATCGCCACAAATCTCGATCATCTTTTGATTTACGGCGTTTTTGCATGTTTCCAGTAAAGAGTTATCAATATCCAGGTAAATACCAGTGATGATATTATCGATTTCATCCATGGAATTCAGTGTTCCGTTTGTCTGGCACCCGACCAGTTTTTCCAACGGACACATTGCCCGAATGCTTTCCAA
>CAKQSE010000018.1 GCA_934272785.1 uncultured Alphaproteobacteria bacterium | reverse complement strand
ACTGGAATAAGAACCTTAGAACGCATTAAAACAGCAAAGAAATATACCAAACTTTCTTTATCATCAAAAACGCGCCATTCTGCCAATGCGCCACCTGCACCACCGGTCAGGTAATCTGTATCGCCAATTTTGTGAATTATTGAATACGGAAAATCTAGCCCAACATCATGATAGCGACCTTGATCACAACACCATACTGGCAAAGATTTATTCTTCTGTGGCACAGTCACACCTAGTTACCGTTTTGTCTCAGTTGTTCCAAAAAATTTCTAAGTTCTTTTAATTTTGGTGCTGGTCCCTGGCAATTTCTGCTTTTATAAAACTTTGGATAATTTCGCAACAATTCTTTGACGCGTTCCAGCCCCATCCAATTACCATAATAATAGCCAAATATCGGAATATTTTTACTAACGCACTTTTCCAGTATTTTTATGTTTTCATTTAATGCTGATTTTGCATAATTATTCCACCGGTTATATTTTGGAATATCTGCAGAACTTTCCGTATGGTATGGATAAAATTCCAACGCTAATATTTTCGTATCGGAAATGCCAAACGCATCTGTAATTGTTAAAACTCCGTCCCACCACTCTTCATATTGTCGGACAATTGAAAACTTGTTACCTGCATCCATATAACATCCATCCAATGACATAGTATAATCAGACAGACGTTTATAGTGTTTTGGGCTTTTACCGGGGTTGCACAACAGGATAACCAATTTGGCTGACTTTTCATTACCAATACGTTTAACCGGAAAACGGTATTTATTTTCAGCCATAAACACAACTCCTGCTATAACTTAAAGACCGCCAAACAGGAATTTGACGGCCGGGGAGTTGGTAATCACTTCATGATTGATTCCGTTGGTCTTTCGGTTTCCCGTGTTGTATACACCAACAGCTCCCCGACCATGAATCAGGGATGATAACAGTGCAAAAAGCACCGAAAACATCAAGATTACGATGCTCTCGCACCGCATGAAGTGGGCCACCACAGCCCCGAACCCAATTCCCATTGGATTCACTACCAGTTTTGCATAAAGAAATGCTTAAATCAACTGATTAATAGCGCATTCTTTTACTTGACTTGGGCGTATTTGCAGGCAGTAATTATGCAACTCTATAAAGGAGACAATATGCCATATAAAAATCCACCAAAGCAAATGCGGTTTAGGCCCGGCGTGTCGGGCAATCCGCTGGGTCGGCCGGCAAGTATTTCAAATGCCGATATTATCCATATATTGCGCGCGTTACAGATGATTTTGCAACGGGCCGGCGCGCAACTGCGGACCGAGGCAATAAAAAGGACCAAGAAATGAAATCTGCACCGGTGCATCTGCCCAGCACAAGGGCCGAATTAGGAAAGTTAGATTCCGACGCAAAAAGTGCATTGTGGGCGCGATACAGTGCCGCGCCATACAAACGCCAAATTCGCGCATTGTGGTATTATATTCAATGCGAACGATACAATGTCAGCATAGCGAAAAAGCACATTACAATGTTTCGCAAATACATGGATAATCCCGATGCGTGTTTGACACGAGTATATAAAAACAAATATCACCTGACGCCGGGCGCAAAGATAATCAAAACATTTCGTGGCGTGGAATTCGTGGTCACGGTTGGCGACCGCAACGAATTCGTATATAACGGCAAGTCGTTCAAGAGTCTGTCCGCGGTGGCTAAAGAGATATGTGGCGCAAAAGTATCGGGCTATGACTTCTTTGGCCTGAATAACAAAAGGTTCAACAATGTCCAAAATTAAATGTGCGATTTATGTGCGCAAATCCACTGAACACGGGCTGGACCAGGAATTCAATTCCCTGGACAATCAAGAATTATCTTGCAAGGCATACATCGCATCCCAGGCATTTAACGATTGGGAATATTGCAAAACATATGCCGATGGCGGTATTTCGGGCGGCACAATGGAACGGCCGGCGTTAAAACAAATGCTGGACGATATGGCGCACGGCCTGGTCAACACGGTGGTTGTGTACAAGGTTGACAGACTCTCGCGTTCCATATTGGACTTTCATAATATGATGAAATACTTTGAAAAATATGGCGTAAATTTCGTGTCCATCACCCAGTCGTTTGACACCAGTACATCAATGGGAAAACTGACGCTGAATATGCTGCTGTCATTTGCACAGTTTGAACGCGAGGTATCATCAGAACGCGTGCGCGACAAGTTGCGTGCCAGCAAGGCCAAGGGTCTGTGGATTGGTGGTTTCCCGCCCCTGGGGTATGATGTTATAAATAAAAAATTGGTTGTAAATGAAACAGAGGCCGCCCAAGTCCGCACAATATTTGAACTGTATCTGCAAATGAAATCGGTGGATGGTTTGGCGCGACACCTGCCGACAATTGGAATTATGGCCAAGCGATGGACAACGCGCAAGGGACGCGTGTTGGGTGGTCGGCCACTTAAAATAATGTCATTGCACCGGATACTGCACAGTAAAACATATCTGGGGTATGTGGAATGCAAGGTTACCGGCACCACCGCCCGGGGCGAGCACGCCCCCATTATTACCCAAGAATTATTTGATGCGGCGCAAAGGGAACTGGCAAACAACACACATTGCAAATCGGGGCGAACAGCGGGTTCGCCCAATTTATTATCCGGACGACTGTATAATTCAGACGGCACAAAATTTATAAACCAAAGCACCGTGCGCCCACACCGACCGACACTTTACTATTACGCGGTGACGGGAACATACCTGGCCGCGGACGATGTGGATAAGCTGGCCACCGATACGATATGTGAATTTATGAATGCCGATTTAGAATCTGTGCCCGCCACATTTGCCCAGACAATCAAACAAATTAATTACAATGCGTTGGAATATATGGCGCGTCGTAAACTGATTCAGACGCTGATTACCCGCGCGATTTACGCGCCAGGTCAAATAACATTTTTTATAAACGCGGCCCCAGATGCATTGCGACCATTTATTCGCGCGGACTATATAAACACACAATCCAATAAAACAGATTTTATCCAGAATAATGGTGAGATAATTTTAACCCGCAAAATAGTTATAAATCGCCACGGCGACACCAATAAATATTCATTACCACACAAAAGCCTGATGACCAAAACCGATAATAACAACTTGATTGTGCGGGCATTTACGACCGCATGGAAATATCGCACCATATATGAACAGTTGGGCGATTTGGACCAGGTTGTGAAATCCGAACACACATCGTGGCGCAGTCTGTATCGCTATCTGAATCTGGCCTATATGCACCCAGAAAAAGTGAACAATATTCTGTCCGGCAAAGAGTCATATAGTATGGACGAACTGTTTGCAATTGCACCGAAAAATCAGATTTAACCCCAAAACCACTGCCAGGGCTAAAAAGGCCAAAGTATAGAAAGTCATGTTTAATTGCCGATTTTTGAAAAATACCACTATACCGCGGGTGAGTTGCATCAAAAAAGCCCCGGTTTGTCGGGGCCTTGCGAGCGATATGTTTATATTACAAAAACATATCAGATTCCTGGCGGCACAAAATATACTCGAATACCGGGAGTTTTTGGCCACACGTGCCTTGTTTTGATTTTTACCTGAACGTTGCCCATAATATTTTTAGCCGCACAAAAGCCAAAATTTCGCCTGTTTGTCGCCCATAGATACCACATAAAACAGAAAAAGAAAACCGCTGGTCGGACAGCGGTTTTATATTAAAAATTTAAGTAATTTCAATAAGTTATTAGTGGCGGATGGGGAGGGATTCGAACCCCCGGAAGAGTTGCCCCTTCAGCGGTTTTCAAGACCGTCGCATTCGACCGCT
>CAKQSE010000017.1 GCA_934272785.1 uncultured Alphaproteobacteria bacterium | reverse complement strand
TCCAACGCGTATGCGCGGACACTGCGTGACATTTCTGCTAATTGTTTGGCATCAAATCTCATTTTATGATATTATATCACAAAACAAGGTTAAATAAAATGTTAAAAATTTGGACAGACGGCAGTTGCCTTGGCAACCCTGGCCCGGGCGGATGGGCATTTGTTGCAACAGATGATAAAAACGTCGCAGAACGCAGCGGGGGCGAAGCGAACACAACCAACAACCGCATGGAATTGACGGCGGTAATTCGCGCACTGACTGCGGCGCGCCGACACAACGAAATAGAACTGCACACCGACAGCCAGTATGTAAAAAACGGAATGCAATCCTGGATAAAGAATTGGAAGAAAAACAATTGGCGCACAGCGGACAAAAAACCGGTCAAGAATCAAGACCTGTGGATGCAATTGGACGAATTGTCGAACACGATAAAAATACATTGGCATTGGGTCCGCGGCCATAATGGGAACGCGTTTAATGAACGCTGCGACGAATTGGCCCGCACCGCCGCCGAACGCCTGAAATAAATTTCTGCCATTGCACGCAAGCATAGCGACGCATGCAGTTCACAAGGAAACGACACCCCGCCCTGCGGCCACCCCGACTCCCGCAGGATTGATAAATTCCGTGGGTGATTCCGCCAGAGGAGAACTTAGTCCGCGACAAAAAAAACAGGCACTTTGGTGCCTGTTTTTGTTTTATTCTTCGCTGGGTAATGGTAAATCTGGGACGGAAAGTGTTCCCGTAACGTTATATGTGCCCGCCATTGATTGCGAGGCCGCAGATGATGTACTGACGCGTTCTGATACCGCCGAATAAACCGCCAATGCCGATGGATACTGAGTATTTGTCGCGCTGGACGTCAGACTGGTAACCTTGTTCGTTGTGCTTTCCTTGGTTGCGACAACATCCTTGACATAACTGACACCGGCGATACCACTGGTCGTTGTAGACGTTGTTTCACCAGACGAAGACGAGCCACCACTACCATCCGGCGCGACCACCTCTGGCAATGCCGCCGCATCAGAAACGCAAAAAACAACTGCGAAAACGCACGCTAAAAATCCAGCCCGAAAAACACGACATGACAAAAACATGCGAAATTCAACCTCCCCCTGGCGAACTATTTCTGCATAAAATTCCTTTCGCAACAATAATACTAAAATGGGCGTTTTTTATCAAGGGGAATTTTATTCACAAAAGCAAAAAATGTCGGGGACAAAATGCCCCCGACATAAAATAGATGTTTAATACGGCACAAAAACTACTTCTCGCTCTGCGGGCCATTGTGCAAATTCACACCGCGCGCCATAAATTCGGCCGCCAAATTTACCGCCGCAATACCCTTCTTGTAACCTGCCCCGGCAGCCTTGTTTGCCAAGGCGTTCGACGCGATACTAAACTTACTCACATTATCAGTCATATTCAATGCCTCTTGTCAAAACATCTCTCTGACAGTGGTCAGATTATAACAACAATCCTTTTTTGTCAAGTATAATTGTCAACAATTTACTTTATTGATCACAACCATACATCCCGCACGGTTCACCTGCCGAATATTCTTCGACGACGATTGGCGCGGCCTGGGCCTGTTCGGTATAGTGCGTTTCCTTGACCACGCGCACACGGCGGTTTGCCGCATTTGCAACGCCATCTGGGGTTGGGACCGCCAAATCTTCTTCGCCTGACGACACCGCGACAATCTGGCTGGCCGGGATACCATATTTAATCAGCATTTTTTGGACTGCGTCCGCGCGACGACCGCCCAATGCATAGTTGTAATCCTTGCTGCCCATTGTGTCGGTGTGACCAACCACAGATACCTTGATATTCTTATTCTCTTGGGTCGCAGTGGCCAATTTTTTAATCAAATCCTGGTATTCTGGTTTGATTGTCGCCTTGTCAAAGTCAAAGCGGATTTCAAACACTTCTTCCATAACGTGCTGTTTTGGTTCCAGTGGAATCTGTTGCACCTTGATAATGGTTTTGTCGCCAGACGCCGCCTGAATCTGGTCCAGGCGCGCATTTATCGCCGCCAATTCAGAACGCATTGCCATCATCATATTGATAAATTCCTGGCGCGTGACCAATTCATCGCCAACCATTGGGATTTCTTCGTCCTGGGTTGCATTGGCACAATCCGTTGCACCCGGATTTGCGGCACAGTCCGCCGACATAACCGCCATGTTATTGCTGTCTGAAATTGTCTTGTCCCCGCCATAGATATTCTGGTTAAAGACCAACGGCTGGACCGGAACCGGATTTATCAAGTGTTGCGGGACATTTACATTATTGACAATAATCACGCCATCACGCGCGCGACCCGTGCCACTCATCGCCTGCATAGTGCGGGTTTCTGGGTAATAATCGGTTGGACGATTGCTGGCATTTGTAACCGGGCGACGCGACTGAACCGCAATCGTTTCGGTTGTTGTCGTTGTTGTGGACGTGCGATTGTTATTTACAATCTTGCCCCCCTTGCAGTCACGCAATGCGGTCATGGTTTTCAGATATCTGTCACGACATTCACGTGCCGTGCCGTCCTGGCCACTGGCCGCCGCCGACAACCAACAGTCAAATTTTGCCTGGGCCTCGGCCGCCAGTTGCGGATTGGTTTCACTGGCGTCGTTTTTCAAATGGTCCATCAAATCGTTATACGCCGCGTATAATTCGAACGAATCCTGTTCGTCGTCAACCGGCCAATTTTCCAGGGATTCTGGGAACGGTACCTCGCCACTGAATGCGGCGACCGCCTTTTGCGCGAACAGTTCACCCATTTCAGAATATCCACTGGTCCGTGCGTTATAAATCGCATAAGAGCGATAATTCATCGCCAATTGATTCAAAAATGAATCCTGGTGCGGTGCAGAATACACATCCAATTGTTCCACATAATCAACCGTTGGCGTATCAATCGGCGCATATTGGGCGTTATCATTACTGCCCGCGCACGCCGCCAACGCCACAACAGACGCCGCCGCGATTACGCGTGATACAATCCATGTCGACACACAAGATTTATTTTTCATCAGAAATCCCTTCTCTTATAATCCCCTGTATTATACGATTTTTTGCCATATGAGTAAAGCAAAAAAGTGCGACCCGCAATCGCACTATTTATTTGTAATTTGTTGCACAATTGACCCCAGCGAGCCCAATCCGCCCAAGCCACCGCCACTGCTGGTCATCTTGCCCACAGAATCCATAATTGCGCCAGTGTTCGTGCTCTGTCCCATGTTGCTGACCGTGCTGGTCAAGAACTCACCCCACATCGCACGTTTTTTCGCGCTCAGTTTCGCATAACTGCAATTTTCAATTTTTGACATCAGATTTGCCGCCATCGTCCGATTATCACCATCGGTATAGTCGGCCTCGGCAAAATCAATCAGGTTGAATATTTCATATATATCCGAAACAGTTGCCTTGTTTTTACAATCCAACGATCCATCTGTGCAGTATGTGGCGGTGCTGGCCATTGGAAAGTTTGCCCAGACCATCCCATCATTGCCGTCGCCTGAAAAATAATCATAGCAAATTTCCGTCGCATCGGTTCCCGCCGCGATACGCACCGCCTGGGCATAGCCACCACGTGCGGTCGTGCAGCGACGCCGGTTCAGACGGGTCTGGGCCTCGTCCGCGGTCATTTCGCCGACCTTGGCCCACTCTTTCATCATGTTATTTACGAACGTAATTTCCTTGGACGACGGGAGGCACTCTGCCGTCAACGCCTTTTGCTGGGCATTTAATTGCTGCACACTGCTGACCAGCCCCAACACCGTGCCAACCAAACTGGCGGTATCCGCGGGCGCAGTGGACGTCTGGGTCGCAACAGGCGCGGCCTTTTTCACTGTAACCGCCGCTGTCGCATCAGACACGACTGCGACCAACGCCATACACAAAAAAGTCAGTAATTTTTTTATCATCTCTCTTGGCGAACATTATAACACAAAAAAACAATTGAATAAATATAAAAATTGCTTTTTGTCATCTGGCGCGCTAAACTGGGTCACGTGCAAGGCGACAAACGCAATTTTATTATATTTACTAAACACAGACGGTTAAAACGCCTGTGGCAGTTTTTCTTTACCGGATGGGGTCTGGTAATGGTGGCGGCGTTGGTCGCGGGCTCGCTGTTCACCAAGCAATTATTGTGGACGCCAATCACCGCGGTGAACATGACCGACATTGTCAGTAATCAATTCAAGATGTCCGGCGCATCATTTGCCGGCACCGACACAAACGGCGAACCGTTCAAGTTGCGCGCCGCATCCGGTCGCCAGGAATATGGCAAGCCTGATATTATATTTCTGGAATCTGTATCCGGGACGGTTGTCCGCCGCACCAGTGGCGAACGCATAACCGACAATATTCGTGCAAATCGTGGTCGGTATGACCGTCGCGAACGCACAGTGACACTCAGCGGGAACGTCCGCATTGATTCCAGCAATGGCGATAAAATACTAACTGACGAATTGGTGGTAAGATTATGAAGCAATCCGTATTACGCATCGAACACTTGTCCAAATCATATGGCAAACGCATGGTCATCCGCGACATTTCCATGGTCGCACGCCAGGGCGAATCGGTCGGCCTGTTGGGACCAAACGGCGCGGGCAAGACAACGGCATTTTATTGCATCACGGGCCAGTTGGCGGCCACCGGTGGCCAGATTTTTCTGAATTCCCAGGATATAACCCACCTGCCGTTTTACCAGCGGGCGCGCCTGCACATCGGATACCTGCCCCAGGAAAACAGTGTTTTCCGCGGTCTGACGGTGGAACAAAACATTATGGCAATACTAGAGGTCGTAGAGCCCAGTCGCAAAAAGCGCAAGATGAAGCTGGACGCGCTGTTGGATGAATTTTCGATTTCGTCCCTGCGACACAGCCCGGCAACCGCCCTGTCGGGTGGCGAACGCCGCCGTGTTGAAATTGCGCGTGCGTTGGCAAATGACCCAAAGTTTATATTGCTGGACGAACCGTTTGCCGGCATTGACCCAATCGCCGTGAACGAAATCCGCAGTCTGGTGTCCCAGTTAAAGAATCGCGGTCTGGGCGTAATTATCACCGACCACAACGTGCGCGAAACATTGGGCATTACCGATCACAGTTACGTTCTGCACGATGGCATGATATTAAAGCACGGCACCACCGACGAGATTATTCGGGACGAAATGGTCAAGAAAGTCTATCTGGGCGAAGATTTTACAATGTAGACTAAGTCCTGTTGCAGGCTAAGTTCCTCTCTGGGGAGCCGGGGTGGTGCACAGCACCAGGGTGTCGTTTTCTCAGAGAGCAATGCGCAGAGAGCAGAGAGCAATGAAGCACGCCGTCGGCGTGCTTGTCTTTTTACCGTCACAGTCTAAGTTCTCCTCCTGTGGAGGAGTCCCGCGCAGCGGGGAGGTGGTCTTTTTTTACATTTGTTCAACCTTGCGAACTCTCAAGACCACCCCGGCACTTCGTGCCACCCCTCCACCGGAGGGGAACTCAGCGCGTTTTTTTACTTTTGTCATTCCTGCCTTTGTCCACCCACGGAATTCATCAATTCCGCGGGGCCCGGGTCGGGGTGTCCATGCAGTGGACGGTGCAGTGGTATGTATCGGTCCCTGCGGGGCAATGGACCCCGGCCTACGCCGGGGTGACGACTTAAAAATAATATTCCGCAGAAAAATGAATTATGTTCGTAGAAAAAAACTTAAAAACTTGTCATTCCTGCTCCGGGTCCCAGAATGACACCGCAGGTGCGGTGAAACCAATCCAAGCGAAGCGCAGAATGCGGCAAGGACGCAGTCCGCAACATAAATGTGAACTATGTTCATAAAATATGGCTCCGACCACATCCCCACCCGTCATACCGGCGCAGGCCGGTATCCATTGTATCCCCTTGGTTGGTTATAATGTGGTGATTAGTCCCCGATAATAAAATCCGCAATTGTTCGAGCATGGCTAGCGTTCGCTCGCACTGCAGAGTCCCTATTCCTGCCTGCGCAGGAATGACAATAAAGAGCGTCCGCCATCGGCGGACCCAACCATTGCTCTCTGCTCTCTACACTCTGCTCTCTATGAAAAAAAACGCGCCATAGGCGCGTTTTTTACTGATAATTACACTGTCCGTCACCGGAGTCTGGGTCGGTTCGCCAATAAAACGTTCCGGCACCATCCGACAAATACCCACGTGAATCATTATCGCCACTGTATGCGACACAACCGGTAACCGCCGTTGTCCCCGCAGGCGACGATACACGAACAACGCCGTTTTCATCCTTGACCACCGTCAGATTCGATTGCGCCAATGTCGGGCACGCGTTGCAACCACTCATACTGGAACCCGGATTACCGTAATATCCGGTATTGCATTGGTATACATTCTGATAAACCTTTTGACACTGGTAATTCGACGAACCCGATATCTGTGAAAACACATATTTATACTGCTGCTTATACGCATTGTTACCGCTTACGTTACCAAAGTCCGTGGAGCCATCACTACACTTGCTGCACCCAGTGCAATTACGATAGCCGCTGGTTGGTGACGAACACGTCAGCGTTTTGCCGTTTTCATAGTATTTGTTGTCGTGATTACATGAATACTGATATGTTGTGCCATCTACGCACGAACCCGTCTTGTAATCGCATGACGACGTCAGTCTGTATTTATACCATCCATTTGACATTGCGGTCCAGCTGTTCTCGCACGTTGAACTGCATGTCTTTTTGTAACGGCAAATCCCAGTTGATGTGCTAGTGCCGCCATACGACTGGTCACAATACAAATACTTGCCAGAATCGTCGCTCTCGCCCTGGTTACAGTTATAATCATCCGATGTTGTTGAATTGCACCACAGGCGCACCGCCCACGTCTTTAACGTGGTTACGCCACTTTGCGTGGTTTCCATAACGCATGTGCAAAATGGAACTGGGCCACCCGCCCCCTGGGTTGCGCATGTTGTTCCACCCGCCGCTGCGGTAAATTTACAATCCCAGTCGCGACATGTCCCGGCCGCGCATTCATTACCATCTTGGAATTGGGCGTTATTTGTAATTTCAACCGTTTCTGTTTCGGTGCTGCATTTATACCCTGTGGACGCACCGCAAAATGTTCTGGTTATCCTGACAGAATCATAAGAACCACTGCTGCTGGTATCCGAATATGTCACCCCTGCGACACAGTCCGACGGACACGACGTGGAACTGCTCTCGCACATTTCCTTGTATGAACAGTAATCATCTGCACTGGACCACGCACCATTCTTATAGTCATTACAATCAGACGCATCTTTTGACCAGCGATAGTCAATGCACAATGAATACTCTGTTGATGAAAACTGTTCGCAAAAACTTGCCATTTGATCCTCAAAATCACCCGAATCACAATTGCTAATGGACCCAGCCACACTGACCAGGCCAGGCCACGCCTTTTGCTTACAGAAATTGCATTCCGTGTCACTTGCCGCAAATGTTGATGAATTTATTGAAATAACAGACAGAGCCGATACGACCAGTATCGTCATTAAACGTTTCATGTTTGTGCCCCCCCGATTGGCATTTACATAACTGTTTAGATATTACCTAATTTTGCCATTATGTGTCAACAGCATTTTATGCCCCAACCGTATTTTTATTTTTCAATACATCAATTTCGCATGCCATGCCAGGAATAATGTGTCATTGCGGGCGCAGCGTGGCAATCCACAGGCAACTGACACCCCGCCCTGCGGGCACCCCGACCCGGGCCCCGCGGAATTGGTAAATTCCGTGGGTGGTTCCCAGAGGGGAACTTTATTTCGTTCCCGTCGCGGTCTAAGTTCTCCTCCTGTGGAGGAGTACCGCGCAGCGGGGAGGTGGTCTTTTATTTTATACACATCATCGCGAACTCTCAAGACCACCCCGGCACTCCGTGCCACCCCTCCACCGGAGGGGAACTTAGCGCGTTTTTTACCCATGTCATTGCGGAC
>CAKQSE010000016.1 GCA_934272785.1 uncultured Alphaproteobacteria bacterium | reverse complement strand
AACCCCCGGAAGAGTTGCCCCTTCAGCGGTTTTCAAGACCGTCGCATTCGACCGCTCTGCCACCCATCCGAAACTGTTTCTTGTTGCCACCGGTCTTTCAAACCTTCAGCTTTACTCACCCGGCCGACGAACCGGTCAAGCGTGCGCGTATATTCTATATTTATTTTTTGCGCATTGCAACTGTAAAAATCACAGCACCAGCGGTGAACATTATTGCCGACAGCAACTGACCCATGGTCAGACCCCAACTGGTCAAGAAACCAATCTGGACATCGGGCGCGCGGAATTGTTCACAGAATATACGTGCGACGGCATATCCCATTCCCAACATTCCGCCAATTGCCCCCGCGTGCCGACGCAGACCGGTGTACCGATACAGGCAATACATGAATATAAACAGCAAGATGCCTTCGGTGGCGGCCTCGTATAACGGGCTGGGGTGGCGTGGAATCAATGTTTCGCCGGCAAACACAACCGCCCACGGCACGTCGGTTGGACGCCCCATCACCTCCATATTAATAAAATTGGCGATGCGACCAAAAAAGAATCCAATCGGCGTTACAACCGCCAACAGATCCAGTATACGAAACGCGATGTTATATGTGCTGCCCTGGATTTTTTGGGACGCGTTGCGCCGCAACGTGCGTGCAAACAAGACCGTTGCGATTATTACACCCAAGAGGCCACCGTGAAAACTCATTCCGCCATGCCACACCGCGAATATTTCCATCGGGTGCGCCAAAAAGAACGGCAGATTATAAAACAGCACGTATCCCAGCCGTCCCCCCAGGATTACGCCCAGGATTACCGCGGTCAGCAAATCATCCAGCTGTTTCTTGTCCAGTTTTATTTGACTGTCATTGCGGCGCATCAGGTAACGGAACAAAAAATACCCGGTGATAAATGCCGCCACATAGGCCAGCGCATACCACCGGATATCAAGTCCGAATACCGAAAACGCCACCGGCGAAATTGGATTCAGAACGATTGCCATTTTTCTTATCTAACTTGCTGCTTACGTTTTAACAAGATTTCCTGGTACACAGGTGAACGGCCCAGCGTGCCTTCCAGGTTTTTAATGATTTCCTGCATTTTGGCAATTCTGTTGACGTCATTGGACGCTGTTTTCTGCCAGATGGCCAATTGTTCCTTGCATTCTGCCAATGTTTTTTCCAACTGTTCCAATGTATTCACCAGCTGCACGCGTCCATAGGCAATTTCCAGGTTCTGGGCAATCATGCGCTGATTCTCGACAAAATTAGAAACTCTGTCGCGGTGCAAATTACTCAAAGCCCCCGTATCATCATATGATGTAAAGTTTCCCATAAAGAACTCCTTATTTTTTCAATGTTTAGGTTATTTGATGCGACCTTCTAACGTCTGGTTCAGGTTCTTGATAATTTCCTGCAAACGTTTGATGCCCTTTTCATCCTCCATCTTGATTCTCTCTTCCAGCTGTTTCTGTGCGCGCTGCAAATCCGCGCTTAAATTCTTGTAAATAGCTGATTTGTCGTTAGCATATGCGTCTAATTTTTTTGGTTTCAACATAACAAATCCTTTTATTGTTCTTGACTTTACAAATTCATTGTATTATATATTTACCAAATAACAAGGAGAAAGTTATGATACCAAAAAAATCTGAAACCATGGTCCGTGCCGGTGGCATTGACCTGTATCTGAAACGCATCTTTGCGTTGATGTTTGGCGCGGTCGGTGTGACGGCACTGGCGGCGTTTATTACGATGGCAACACCATTGTGGGGCCTGATGTTCACAGCGACCGGCCTGTCACCGCTGTATTACATACTGATGTTCGGCGGATTGGCACTGTCCATATGGGCCCAGGTGCGTGTCTTTTCAATGAAGCCAGGTATGGCGGCGGCATTGCTGTTTATCTATGCCGCGTTGGTCGGTATTGTGATGACACCACTGTTGATTGTTGCAATCACCAATAATCCGTTCACCATTTTGGCGGCGTTCGTGCTGGCGGCGATTATGTTCGCGTGCATGGCGTTGTTCGGATATAAAACGGTCAAGAACCTGTCGTTCTTGGGCATATTCCTGATGATGGGTATGATTGGTTTAATCTTGGTCGGGTTGGCATCGTTCATCTGGCCGGCGATTGTTGGCGGCACATTTGGCACAATCGTATGCCTGGTTGGCGTGCTGGTATTTGCCCTGTTCACCGCGTATGATATGCAGAATTTAAAGAACGCATATGCGGCCGGTGGCGACGATTATCAAAAGAACCAGTTGGCAGTATTGGGCGCGTTGCACCTGTATATCTCGTTCATCGCAATGTTCCATTATTTGCTGAGCCTGTTTAACCGCGACTAAACCCACAACAAACACAAAAGGAAAAAAGAAATGGCATATAAAATTGATCCATCAAAATGCATTGGTTGTCACACGTGCATGGGCGCGTGCCCGGTATGCGCAATCGCGGCCGCGGCCGACGGCAAATGCGTAATTGACGCATCAAAGTGCATTTCGTGCGGCACATGCGCGGCGGTATGCCCGGTTGTGGCAATTGCCCCAGACGTGCAATAATCGCACATCGCGATTATGAAAACGGGGTGACGACCCCGTTTTCTTTTTGTTGCAAAATATTTAAATCAGTATAATAATAGGCGCGATAAAAATAGGGGATTAAAAATGCCAGCAAAATCAGTAAATGATATCGTCGCATTGTGCAAGCGGCGCGGTTTTATTTTCACAGGTTCTGAAATCTATGGGGGCCTGGGCGGTGCATACGATTACGGCCCATACGGCGTCGAATTGATGAAGAATATCAAGAACGCATGGTGGAACGCCATGATTTATTCCCGCAATGATATCGAGGGGCTGGATGCGGCATTGATTTCTAATCGCCTGATGTGGAAATATTCCGGACACGAGGGCAGCTTTTCCGATCCATTGGTTGAATGCAAGAAATGTGGTGCCCGCATGCGCCAGGATAAAATGAAAGATCCAACCAAGTGCGACAATTGCGGCAGCACGGATTTAACCGACCCACGCGCATACCAGTTGATGATGGGCCTGTCCATTGGGGCGACCGCCGATGGCGCAATCAACGCGTATCTGCGTCCGGAAACCGCGACAACGACGTATGTGAATTTCAAAAACGTCCTGGACGCGTGCCCGCATAAATTGCCGTTTGGCATCGCCCAAATTGGCAAGGCATTTCGTAATGAAATTTCCCCGCGCGGATTCGTATTCCGTATGCGCGAATTTGAACAGGCGGAAATGCAATACTTTATCAACCCGGCCGACGACGCAAAATATTTCGAAGAATGGAAAAAAACGCGTATGGCGTGGTGGGTAAATGTCCTGGGCATTCCGGCGGACAAATTACGCTTTACCCCACACGAAAAACTGGCCCACTATGCCAAGGCCGCAGGCGACATTGAATATGCGTTCCCCGATGGCTTTGACGAGGTTGAAGGCGTCCACAACCGCCAGGACTTTGACCTGGGGTCGCATACCAAGGCGCAAAGTGAATTCAAGATTTCTGCGCACGTTATGGGAAACCACGACAGCACGGTTAAATTGGCGTATTCTGACCCACAGAGTGGCGAGAGTTTCATACCGTTCGTTATTGAAACCGCAATGGGCGTGAACCGCGCAATGCTGGCCGTGATGATAGAGGCGTATACCGAAGAAACATTGCCAGATGGCAAGACCCGCACGGTTCTGAAACTGAAACCGAAATTGGCCCCAGTCAAGGCCGCGGTTATCCCGTTGGCGCGCAATGTCCCAGGATTGGTCCAGACGGCGAACGATATTGAAAACGCGCTGCGCGCGTTGCACATCGGACGCATTGAACTGGAAAATTCGGGCAACATTGGTAAAAACTATCGCCGGCACGACGAAATCGGCACGCCGGTGTGCATCACTGTTGATCACCAGACACTGGAAGACGGCACGGTTACCCTGCGCCATCGCGATGATATGAGCCAGGAACGCGTCGCCATCGCCGACGTTCCGCGTCGTGTGACCGAAATCATCAATGCATAAAAAACGCCCCACGGGGCGTTTTTTATTAGAGAGCAACGCGCAGAGAGCAGAGAGCAATGAAACGTGAGTAAGTGAAAAAGTGATAGAGTGATAAAGTGATAGAGTTTTAGAACAAAAAACTTAAAAACTTGTCATTCCTGCGCAGGCAGGAATAGGGACTATGCAGTGCGAGCGAACGCGAGCCATGCCCGAACAATTGCGGATTTATTATGGGGACTAATTACCAGATTGCGACATACAAGGGAGTGCAATGGATACCAGCGTAGGCCGGACGGTGGTTTGTGGCAGGGAACATATCTTACGAATATTGAGCAATAATAGGCGTGAGTAATTTCTTAGACCCTATTCCTGCCTGCGCAGGAATGACAAGTTTTTAAGTTTTTTTCTACGAACATAATTCATTTTCTGCGGAATATTATTTTTAAGTCGTCACCCCGGCGTAGGCCGGGGTCCATTGCCCCACAGGGACTATTACCCCGCTCTGCGGAATTGTTAAATTCCGTGGGTGGTGCGTGGTCGGGAACTTAGTCCGCGACAAAAAAATGTCCGCAGGGGCGGACATTTTAAGTTACTATTCTGACAGGGTTGGAATTACAACATCTTCGTTGTAATACCCCAAGAACCGAGTTCCGGTCACACAGTATATCTTTTGCAATGAATCTTTATATTCGCGCACCGCTGCCGTCCAACGGTTTTCGATGTCGTCTTGGGCACCCTGGTATCCCGAAAATGCGCCCAACGCGCCGCCGGCACCGGCACCAATCAGTGTGCTTTTCAAACGCGCCTTGTTCCCCAGGTCGATGACGCCACCGTCGCTGGCGTCCAACATGACCGGATAAAAGTCATCAATGGAATATTGAACCTTGTTGCCCTCTTTGTCGGTTTCTTCGGGCAAATCATATGCCTCGCCCCGGGCGGTGCGACCATAAATCTTGGCGGTTTTATGTGCACTTTTCCACTTGCGCCAATCCGATTTTTTCATACCAAATGTTTTGTCGTGCACACCCGGTATCATCGCCGCAATCTGACGCCCCGGAATACCCGCACTGGCAATTTTTGCATAAACAACCGAACTCGACGAAGAGTTTTTTGACATCGTCTTTGTCGTAGGATCGTAATAAAACATCGCATCGGGATTTGATGTTACTTTTACAAACTTCTGTTGCGCTGCCTCTTCCAGTTCCATATCTGGGTATTCTGCCAACCGGATAGCAATCAATTCTTGGGTCACGCAATTTTTATCAGCCGTGTCACATACAATCGTCGTGTTTTTGTCATCGGAGACATCATAATACGCGTTCTTGCCAGTCAAGGGCTCACTGCTGACAATCATACCCCACAGACAAGAATTTGAAACGTTGTTGATTTTACAATCCTCGATACGCAATACGGAATCGCCACTGGCCATGATGTTTCCAATCATACCACCAGCAACCGTATTTACACCCGCAGATAATACGGTATCACCGGCAACCTTGCCCCCATATGTGTTTGCCGTCATTATTGCCGCACCCGTCAGGCCACCGATAACCGTGGTCTGGGTTTTATGCTTGCCGGTGCCAAACAGGCCATCTTGGCCAACCTCGTTCTTGCCGGCGATATTGCCGCCGACCGCCGCGACAATTGCCCCAGCCGCAATTTTCAGACCGGCGTTCTGCTTTTGTTCTTCGTTCATGACGCGCACAACGTCTTCCTTGGTCGGGGCCGCATCAGCAGGAAATACAACGTTTCCGGCATCGACGGTATATGAATCTTCGGGGAATTCAGAAATATTACACTTGAACGAGTCGCCCGCGGCCAGATTCGCCCGTGCGAACACGGCATCTGTGCCGTTTGCACCCATATTTGCCCCACGCAGTTCAACGACCGCGACGCATGTCTGGGCACCGCCCGCGCCACGACCGACCGTCGGCGTGTCCCATGCAAATTCACCATTTGGGTAAATCATTGAACATGCTTCCAACTGCGCAACATTTGTGCGGCTGTCGGTTTCGCCACGCACCAATTTCTGGGCCAAATCAGTATTTGCCACACGCACCGGCAGATTTGTTTCCGCATCGGCCGACGTGGTTGTTGCAACCGGCGTCTGGGCCGCAATGGCCGCCTGCTCACGTTGGGCATTTACCTGTTGATAGCCGGATGCATAACTGCGTGATGCGTTACCAACACGGACACCCGCGTCCGCCGGGACAGAGCATAGAGCATAGAGCATAGATAATAGATAATAGTTAAATTTCATTCTCTCTCCCCTGGGCCCCTGTATTTTTTAGAATTGCAAACGTGCACGCACACCTAAATCCACCATGCTCAGGCGGCCACTTTCATACCAGTTGGTATAATGGAACACACTGTCGTATGGGGCCTGGTATTCACCGCCGGCACCATCGCCCAACCATTCGGTTTGGGATACAACAATACTGCCCGATGTCTTGACATTACCCAGGTTGGCATAACGGACAAAGAAATCCAATTTAATTCCGCCGTCCATTTCTGTGGTCAGACCACCTTCCAGCATAAATGCGAACTGTTCCGATGTGCCACCGTTGTGATACGCGTAAATATCAGAAATACCGGTCAAATCACCCGCACCCGCTGCCGATGGTTCCATTTCAGAATAAAACGTTCCATCATACACGACATAGTCGGCAATTGTGTTCAGCGAAATACCAACGCCCGCGCCAATATACGGCCGCAACGCGCCACCCGCCAGGTAACCCGTATACGAATCAATGTTATAATATACGTTCAACATCGTTGTGTTTGATGTGATTGCGCCACCACTGACCTGGGCATCGACATAGTTGCCCGTGCCGTCGGCGGTCTGGACCATGTTGGCGTACCCCAGTCCAGAATAGCGCAAATATGAAAAGTCCACACGCACGTCGTTGTTTATCGCCGCACCGACCGATACCTGTAGTGGGATGATGGAATCAGAACTGAAATCCGCACGTTTAAATGCGCCCGGGACAACGAACGCGTTTTCTTCGTTCGTATAGTCTGCGTCCATACCGCCATCAACACTGACCGAATATCCCGCCGATACCCCGATATACAACCCGCTGTCCGCCAGGCGGTCATAGTCAGACGCCTGGTAATACTGGCGGCCGGCGTTGGTCGCACTGGACCCCACGCGCGGCAATTGACCGGTGACCCGTGTTGGCTGGGCCGCATTGGTGCGATATGTCGTCTGCTGTTGCGTCACGGTTTGATTATTGGTAACGACCCGGCTGTTCGCCGACGGCAGATATACCACCTGGCCCTGGGCATTGGTTGCCTGGTATGAAGGTGCAACGCCATTTGATTGATATGCCGCCTGATAGACCGGATATGCGGCATCCGCGGCAATTGGCAACGCCACCAGCGCACCCGTTAAAACGGCAAAAATATTAAACTTTTTCATATGTCAGCCCATTTCTTTTTAGCATATTATATCACAAAAATCCCCAACGTAAAAGTGTTTAGTATCATAACAAAACCCCGCCACAATGGGCGGGGATTCAGTCCAATATATTTTGTTATTTTATGTCTAGAACGTAAAGTTCAAACGAACACCCATTTCCGCCTTGACATCGGTCCCGTTTTGGGATTTGCGGTGCGAGTCGTCAAATGTATATTCGCCATAGACCGTTACCTGGGTATTATCGGTCAACTGGTTCGCAACCGAAACACCGATAACATATTCGTCCCAGCCATCTTGCATATCCGCCAACTGGCGTTCCAGGGCTGTTTTCAGATCCTGCAACTGGGCTGGAATATCGCTGGTGATTTTTTCAACGCCCTTGTCCGAATGGCGATTGAATTTGAACCAGGTGCCGGTGCTCCACCGATCTGAAAACTGATAGAACCCGTTGACGCCCGCGCTGAAATCAGTATAACCCTTGATTTTCGCAGAAATCTGACTTGGCGCACCAAACATTGCCAGTTGCGTCGCGGTTGACATTACACCCGTTCCCCCAGTTGGCAGTGGTATGGTCCCCATAGGTTTCGTATCACCGACAACACGTATCATATTGTTGTCATCGGCAAATGTGCGCAAAACTTCGGCATAGACCTGTAATGTCAATTTATCCCAAACGTGACCAAACTTGGTCCCAGCGTGGAATCCCCACAT
>CAKQSE010000015.1 GCA_934272785.1 uncultured Alphaproteobacteria bacterium | reverse complement strand
AAACCACCGTTTAGATTCGGCATTGGGGGATGCCAAACATGAAACGCAAACACTTGTTGATTGTCGCGCTATGCCTGGCGACCACACCATCACTAACACATGCCGAGGCCGTAACAACATGCGTTGTCGCATATTGCAACCAGGGCTATTACACATACGGCGTCGCAACATCGACCGCAACCGGCAAGACATACGCAACCGGCTGTGCACAATGTCCGGGTGCCGACACCCCGTCGGGGACCTCGGCATACGGCACAACACCGGCCACAGGACGTTATTCCATGTATCAATGCTATATGCCAGCAGGCACATTATTACAGGACGAAACCGGCACATACAAATTCACCCAGGACTGTAATTATCAAAAATAACCATCTGAAAATTCAAAGGATTTATTATGGCGCGCCAAATTAAAAACTTTTGGTTTAAACTGGGCACAATGTTCATGACATTGTATTTTATGCCACTATCCAGTTTTATTTGCAACCTGTTGGGTCTGCACAGCAATGACGCACACGCCGGCACAATCAAATGTGGCGGCGACACCGCCGAATGCATCGGCGTCGACAGCAAAACAATCACCGGTGGCGAAACCGTTGAATGCACATGCGCCACTAATTCCAGCCTGGTCACAACACTGACATGTTCCAGGGACACATACACCACCACATTCTGGGATACCAATACCAGTGATTGGGCCATCGAAGAAATTACAGAAGACTCTCTGCGCACAAACGCATGTCACCCAAAAGAATCATGCAGCACAAACGGCGCAACACGGTCATGCACGACCAGTGACAACTATAACGGCACACAAACCTGCACAAACTATTGGTGGGGCGAATGTGTCCGCGGCAGCACCTGCAAGGCCGGATACGTAAAAACATCAGACAATCAATGCGTGGTATCATGCGCACTGGCCAACGGTGCCGGATACGAGATGCAAACCAGCGAGAGTAGCAGCAGCAGTGTCTAACTTTATACATCGTTTTTTATCGCGCCAATTCCCATACGTTAAATATAACAACAAATTGGAACCGCATATTTGGGCACCAAATGGCGACATGAATACGCTGGTATCAAATTCGCTGAAAATGATTGCGTGGGGATATATTGCATACCTGCAACGCGTCGGCCTGCCGATTTCAGACGATATGATATTCGACATATTCGTCCATGGTTCAACCACAAATTACTATTACAACGATTTCAGCGACATCGATATATGCATCGTCGCCGATTTAAACCGTCTGCAGGCATTATTGCCCAACGTCGATTTATACGTATTGTTAAAGGCGATGTTGGGCGCATGGCTGCGCAAGTATCGTATTCGCGTTTGCGGGCGCGGCGTTGATATTGAAATTGTGAACGCTGCCAATCCAAAATACGGCCCCGGCGCATACAAGGTCGGCAGCACGTATTCAATTCTGGCCGACAAATGGATACACGAACCAATAAAACTGTCGCGCACCGAATTGCGCAATATCAGACGGTCGGCCCGCAAAAAATACCGCATGGTGTGCAAAATGTATTGCAAAATCAAACACGACAAAATGGCGTCGGATTTTATCGAAACATTTTTAATGCGCATGATGCACGATCGCAAAGAATCATACGCCCAAAACAGCCGCCAGCCAATCACCGCCGAAACGATGGCTTTTCGCCTGGTGCGCCAACGCGGAATACTGCGAAAACTGAACGAACGCGCCGCCCGGCAACGCTCCAGGAATTTTAATTTATCCACATAACACAAATCGTTACACAAATAACATAAAGCATATTCGCAACCTGCCGTCCTGAATTGACCCCGAAAATCAATCAGGACGTCCTTTTTGCTATTTTTATCGCCACGCGGGCCTGAAAGTCACCAAAAAAACCGCAGAAATCCGCCATTTTTTCAATTTTTACGGGTAAAAGCAGGGCGATTTACGTACTTTTCGGATCACAACCACACCAAACAGGCCACAAAACGCCCAAAGACAATAATACGCTTTATAACACAAATATCAAAACGCTATTTAAATAACATAATAAAGCAGTTTAGTTTTTTAATGTGTTACACAAGGGCCACCACATACAAACTTTCACGCGCCACAAACAACACAACCAACCAGACACAAAAATATTTTAATCACCGCCACAAAACTAATTCGAACAAAAAAACAATCACAACCACCATAACAATCCACACAATCACAAAAACACCAAATCATCCATTTCCCGCCCCGCCGCAGCATCAAACTATACATAATATACATTATGCGCCCATAATATATCATTACACCCCGCCGCGCAACACAATAAAGAAACAATAAAGCACAGACGAATAAACACACAATCAAAAGAACAAACAACATGATAAATATTATTTGTTATAATATTTCTTACACAATAAATGCACCAGACCGGTCACGACGACATTATCGTCACGATACCATTTTATATAATATTGCATATCTCATCTGACCCCAATTTTTGCACTTTCCTGCACATAAAAAAACAGGGTTTTCGCCCTGTTCTTTTGCTTTATTTATTTTATTACAAACAATTTTTAATGCTTTGAAATCTTTTTGATTTTGGTAACAGACGAATTCGCCACAGAATTCGCAACCTTGGTCAAATTTTTCAGTCCTTTTTTTAAGTCACTTTCCTGATCGGGACCGACCTCAATCGGTTCAACATCTGAACAGCAATTCGGACATTTAGTCGCGGCGACACTAATCATACTCTTGCAATACGGACACGCACGCGTTGTCGCCGCCTTTTTATCGCGCATTTTGCCAACCGCACGTACAATCAAGAACACCGCGAACATTGTAATCAAGAAACTGACGATTGAATTTATAAACATGCCAATATTCATCGTCGTTGCACCCGCCGCCTGGGCCGCCGCAACCGTCGGATACGTCGCACCCGGCACGCCACCCGACAACACAATAAACCACTGCGAAAAATCAACACCACCAACCAGCAAGCCTATGGGCGGCATAATCACATCTTTGACCAATGAATTTACAACACTGGTCATAACGCCACCGACGATAATACCGACCGCCATATCGATGGCACTGCCACGTTCTATAAACGCGCGAAAATCCTTTACAAAATTACTTTTTCCCATTGTTTTCCCTTTTGTTTTCATTTGTATATTGTTCTATGGCACGAATAACCTTGCCAAGTGTTTTACGCAGACTCTCGTCACGCGTTTCAACCGTGATATCGGCCAAGGCATACGTTGAATAACGTTCGTTTATCAATTGCGCCAGGATTTTACGACTGTCTGCATGCAATAATTGCGGACGCGTATCACGAAAATTTGTCCTTTTAACAAGCAAATCCAGCCCTGCTTTTAACCAAATTGTCAACGCGCGCCCTGTCACCATTTCACGAACTGCCGGGGTGATAAACGCCCCCTCGCCGGTGGAAATAACCTTGACCAACGGTGGTGTTTCCATCAGGCGCGCGATAATCCGCTGTTCTACGCGACGAAATTCCGCCTCGCCATACATGGCAAAGATATCAACCACGCTGCAACCGGCCGCCGCCTCTATCTCTTTATCAGAATCAACGAACGGAACCCCCAGTTTGCGCGCCAACGCGCGACCAACACTGGTCTTGCCCGCCCCCATCAGACCAACCATCACAATCGGACGGTCTAAATCAAGTTTCAATTTATCGTTCATGCAGAAAATCATACCTAAAAACACCCGCCCAGACAATAAAAATCTGCCCCACTCTGCAAGACTTGACAAATCGTTGATTTTGTATTATATTATAGTCAACAATTACCAAAAGGACATACACATGTCAGGAAATCTTGAAGGACGCGTCGCGATCGTCACCGGTGCAACCGGGGGCATGGGCCGCGCAATTGTTGCAGAGTTTTACAAGCAAGGCGCAACCGTTATCATGACGGGGCGCGATATTGACAAGTTAAACACCTTGCGCGACACGATTGTCAAAAAAGTGCCCAGCACGTCGCCCAAAACACCGGCACCGACGGGCATTTCGTTGGATCTGACCGCGACAGACGTTGAAAAAACACTAATTGATTACACAATCCGCACTGCGAACCGCCTGGACATACTGGTCAACAACGCCGGCAACACCGACGGCCAAATGTTCTTGAAAACCAGTCACGATTTCTTAAATCGCGTAATGCACATCAATTTTACAACGCCGTATTTTATCATGCAGGCCGCCCTGACCCCGATGTTAAAGAACAGATACGGTCGCATTATCAACATCACATCCATTGCCGGCCACAGCGGTGACGCTGGCCTGTCGGCATACGCCGCATCTAAGGGGGCACTGGCCGCCGCGTCAAAATCAATTGCGGTTGAATACGGACGTCGTAACATCACCGTCAACTGTGTTGCACCTGGCACAATTGACACCGATGCCGTCGCAAAAATCCCCGAGGCGCGCCAGGCAGAAATAAAAAGCGCGATTCCCCTGCGCCGTTATGGCAAACCCGAAGAAGTTGCCGCCCTGGTCGCATTTCTGGCATCCGAACAGGCATCATACATAAACGGCCAACAGATTTTAATCGATGGCGGTTTAATACGATAAATAACGCCGTTGGCACAAAATCACCCGCACCGAAATTGGTGCGGGCTTTTTATTTTCAAATATCTAAAAAATATGATATAATTTCCGTGTACCAAAAATTTATCCGAGAGAGAATATCCATGAAACAAACATCATTATTCGCATTATCGACGTTCGTTTTTGCAATGATGGCAAACGGCGCAAACGCAGGCAACCTGCCGATGCATGCGGGCGGAATTTCGGCACACAATATTCGCGCAATGCAGCACACCATCATGAACAACACAATCCAGACGTTCGAGGGGTCCGTTGCCGCAACACTGGGCACACGTGGTGAATTGGTCACAACGCCAGACACCGCGCACCCGCAACAAAATCCGGCCGAATTATATGGCCGTATGCCGGTCTATGGCACGATGCACATGTATGGCGAATACGGCGATGACGGCAGTGTATTCCGCGGTCGCAACGGCGGTGATGAATTTGGTCGCCCCACCCTGCACAGCACATGGTTAAATTGGCAACATGTTGATGATGATGCAAAATTTCATCACACCGAAACACTGGATTCTGATTACGATTTGATAATGTTCGGACTGGCGGGCGGTGACGCCCAATTTGGCCAAGGAATTTCCGATTGGGGCCTGTTTGCCGGATACATCAGCGGCACCCAGAAAAACGATATAATCAATATTGATGAAAACGGCGGATACGTTGGTTTTTACAGTGGTTACAGCCTGGGCGGCGCGAACATATCACTGGCCGCAAACGCGGGCGCGCTGTATAACAGTGCAGAATACGATATCGGCACCGACGAATATGCAAATTTGTTTGCTGGCGCGGCGATAAAGATGACCTATAACATCGCACTGGATCCGACGTTCACATTGCAACCGGGCGTCTATGGCGGTTACACATGGGTCCGCGGCGCGAACTATACAATGTCAGACGGCACGCACGTCGAAAACAATAACTTTAATATGTTCGAGGTTGCGCCCGGTCTGCGCGCAATCAAGCATATTGGCGACAACTGGTTTGGATTTATCGGCGCGAAATATGTGTTTAACTTTGCACACGGTGGCGACGCCAGTGCGGCGGGCGTGAAACTGGCCGATTTAGATTCTGACGATTATTCTGAATACGGTATCGGTATTGAAAAATCAATCGACCGGTTTAATATGTCAATCAACGTTGGCCGTCGTGATGGTGGCCGCACCGGATGGACATGGGGAACCAGTTTAAAGTATATATTCTGATTACACGCAATAAAAAAACACCGGCAAACGCCGGTGTTTTTTATTCCATATTTGCCAATCGTTCCAATTGATCGGCGGCAATCAATGCATCAATCATTTCATCCAGTGCCGCGCCACCCGCCAAAATATCATCCAATTTATACAGGGTCAATTTGATACGATGATCGGTCACGCGTTGTTCTGGGAAATTATACGTTCTGATTTTTTCACTGCGGTCGCCACTGCCCACCATGGTTTTACGGGCGGCATTGCTGGCACCCTGCTGTTCGGCACGCTGCTTTTCATACAACTTGGAACGCAGAACCGCCATCGCCGCGGCCTTGTTCTGGAACTGGCTGCGCTCGTTCTGGCACGTAACGACAATTCCTGATGGAAAGTGCGTAATACGAATCGCACTGTCGGTTTTATTTACGTGCTGGCCACCGGCCCCAGACGCACGGAAAATATCAATACGAATATCCTTGTCATCAATGACAACATCAATATCTTTGGCCTCGGGCATAACGGCGACTGACGCCGCACTGGTGTGAATACGACCGCCGGCCTCGGTCTCGGGCACACGTTGCACACGATGAATTCCCGATTCAAATTTCATACGCGCATACGCACCAACACCATCGATTTTAAATACAATTTCCTTGTATCCACGCAGGGATGTTGCGTTTTCTTCGATGACCTCGACCGTCCAGCCGTGACGCAACGCATACGATTTATATTGATTATACAAATCACCCGCAAACAGTGCCGATTCTTCGCCGCCAACACCTGCGCGAATTTCCATAATAACACTGTTATCGTCGGCATCATCACGTGGCAGTAATGCGATTTGCAAACTCTTTTCAATTTCAGGCAAGCGATGATTTAATTCCGCCAACTGTTCCACCGCAATCGCATGCAGTTCTGGATCGTGTTGCATTTCGGTCGCGTCGGCGATACCCGCCGTCGTCTGGAAATACTCATTTATCAGCGGCAAAATTTCCGCCAGACGCGAATACTCTTTGGACATCTTGGTCAACGCATCACCCGACACGTCACCCGAATTCATCTGGGCTTCTATCTCTGCTGCACGCGCCTGTATATCTTTTAATTTTTGTTCTATAATCATACTGTTACACCATTACTTTAACAATTTAATCAAACCGCCCAGATTCATTGTTTGCTGGTCACCAGATTGCATATTTTTAACCGCAACCACGCCCGATGTGCGTTCAGTTTCACCAACAATCACACTGTAATCTGCGCCAATTTTGTCGGCGTATTCAATTTGATTTTTGAATTTTTTATTTGTATCCAGATATGACACCGACGCAATACCATTATCACGCAGTGCCGCCAAAACAGACGACGCGTATGCCAAATTTTCATCGCCCATCACCAAAACCGCCGCACGGATTGGCGCATTAAAACGCGTCAAATCAATTTGGCCGGATTCCAGCAATGCGACAAAGATTCGCGAAAAACCAATCGCCGCACCAACGCCAATTATTTTTGTCTTGGAAAATTTACCGGCCAGGTCTGCATAACGACCACCACCGGCCGCCGTGCCCAATTCTGGATGATTTATCAATTTAAATTCGAACACCAGTCCTGTGTAATATGCCAAACCACGCGCAATTGACAAATCGATTTCCGCATTATTCACACCCATATCGCGCAACACCGCAACAAAGTGCGTCAGTTCATCAATCGCCGCATCTAATTCTGGTGTGCGACCGGTAAATTCAGTATATCCGCGCGCGAATACAGATTTAATTTCGTCTTCTTTGGCCGCATCGTTTAACACATCACGCAAACCAGATGCAAATTCGTCGTCGCCCATCGCGTCTTTTTTATCAATTAAAACAAATACTGATTTCTTTTGCGCATCATCCAACCCCAGGTGTGCAAACATTGCATCCCAGAACGGGCGCGATCCAACCAGCACGCGCGCCGGCCCGACAAATTCAGCAACAGATTTCAACGCGCGATCAATCACAGAAATAATTTCTGCATCATAATTTGTGGACAGCGCATTGATACCCATAATATCCATGTCCATTTGGTAAAATTCGCGATAACGCCCCTTTTGCGCGCGTTCCCCGCGATATCGTTTTGAAAACTGTGACGCACGAAATGGAAACACCAAATCGTTCAAGTGCCCCGCGACATAACGTGACAGACCGACCGTCCCGTCATAGCGCAACCCCATTTTCGTATCGCCCTTTTGGAACAAGAACATCTGGGTTTCAATTTCGTCCCAGTTGTCTTTGTCGGTCAAAACCTCGGCCCGTTCGATGGCCGGCAAATCCAGTTGCGAAAACCCCGCTACGCGCAGCACATCCTGCATACGACGTGCACATTCATCAAAACAACGCTGTTGCGCCGGCAATAATTCTATGAAACCCGACAATGGTTTCGTTGGCTTTAATTCCATTTTATATTCCTGTGGTTTATACGGAAAATCGTGACATATCAATGTCAATTATATCATAAAAAATGCAAAACGCTAATACTCACGCCGCACGGCGTGATGATGTGCATGAAAAACAAATGCGTTTTTAATCATACTGAAACCATAGCCGAAATTTGCGCATTTTCAAGTATTTTGTCAAAAATATTGGTGTAATTCTGCGCCATGCACGGTCAGCCACCGTTTTGCACGCCCCACCCCATCACCATATAATTGCGCCACCGTCGCCCAGAACGCCGGCGAATGGTCCATATGCACACGGTGCGCCAATTCGTGCATAACGACATAGCGCATAACGTCTGTTGGTGCAAACGCCAGACGCCACGAAAACGAAATCGTCCCCGATGACGAACAACTGCCCCAGCGACTGGTCGTGTCACGCACGGCAATGCGCGACGGCCACAATTCGCGCGGCGCGGTTTTAATCATTGCGCGCACTGCGGTTAAAAATTCGGCCTTGATAAAATCACGAACGCGGCGTTCAAACATATCCGCGTCGCCCCCAACGGCCAATGTGCAAATATCATCGGCCTGGCAAATAAATTTATTTGACCGTTGCGATGGCGCATGCACCAACGTGACACGCCGCCCCAGAAATTCAATCACATCGCCTGGGTGCACGTGTCGCTGTGACGGTGCGGCGGCAAAGATACGATCAACCCAGTGACGTTTTTGTTCCAAAAATCGCAATGCCGACGCTGTCGTTGACAGCCACGGTTTTGAAATATGAATTTCGCGCACAGGGCGTGTTTTTGGCCGCAGCGTAATATTGCGCAGTCCGCGGCGCGTTTCAATCACCACCGGAATACTTTCGCCCCACGATGTAATAAATTCTGTATCAGCCGACATGTGCGCTATTTCAATTTTTTCATAATATCGGCGGCAATTGCATCCGCATCAAAACCCATTTCACGATAGACCGCATCACCCGGCCCCGACAGACCGAATCGATCAATTCCAACAACCGCATCGGCAAATTCAAACCACGGTGCAGACGCTGCTGCCTCTATTGCGACGACAAATCCGCGTAAAATCTTTTTCTTGTAATCATCGTCCTGGGCGCGGAATCCGGATACAGACGGCACACTGACCACCTGGACATCTGGACCAATAATTTGCGCAACCGCAACCGCCAGTGGCACCTCGCTGCCGGTGGCGAGTAACGTCGCACGCACGCGACGCGACGCCGCCGGATATATAATATATCCCCCGCGCGAAATATCCGCACAGCCCGGCGTTGGAATTTGTTTTATCTTTTGCCGCGTCAGAATCAAGCACGTTGGGCAATTCGTATCAGACACTGCACTGCGCCAGGCATACGCAACCTCGGCCCCATTGCACGGACGAAATACGTTCAAATGCGGCACCATACGCAGCGACGGCAACTGTTCAACCGGCTCATGCGTTGGCCCATCCTGGCCCACACAAACGCTGTCATGTGTGAACACATAAATCACCGGCAACCCCGACATCGCCGCAATGCGAATCGCCGGTCGCATATAATCACTGAACACCAGGAACGTCGACCCATACGGCCGCAACCCGGACGCCGCCATACCGTTCATAATTGCGCCCATCGCGTGTTCGCGCACACCATAGTTTATAAAGTTACCACTGAAATCATCCGGGGTAATGTCGTGGTGCGCCGATGTTTTTGCGTTCGTGCTGTGCGATAAATCCGCACTGCCCCCGACCAGACGCACGCCAGCCGCAATCATTGATTGCAAATAAATTCCCGACAGTTCACGCGTTGAAATATCCGCATCACAATCCAGCGTCGGCATATCAGCAACACTGACGTCTGGCTGATTGAAAATATATTTCGCGCGTGCGTCCGCCGCGACCGTCGCCCACAATGCATCACCATCTGGCGACGTGAATTCAGAAACCAAATTTTGCAGTTCGTCGTCCGACAACGCCAATCCATGTGCCGCCGCCGCGCCCGCCAGGCGCGATCCCGCGCCAATCACATCACGACAGCGAATAAATGTTGGCGCATCCGCATTTTCCGACGCACGCAACGCGCGGTCCAGCGCGTTAAAATTATCACCCGCAACCGCCGTCGTATGCCAGCCCGCCGCACGCATACGCGCCGACGTATCAACATCGGTCAGTGCCGCGCCATCAATCGTGATACCATTATCGTCCCATAATAAAACCAGATTATTTAATCTGTATCGTCCGGCAAATGCAATTGCCTCGGCCGCGACGCCTTCGGATAAATCGCCATCGCCACACAGGCAATAAACCATTTCGTCCGAGCCCTGAATCTTTGCCGCCAATGCCATGCCGACCGCATTACCAACACCCTGGCCCAGGGGGCCCGTCGTCGCCATCACACCATCAATTCCATACTCCGGGTGCCCCGGCAATCCACCAATCGTGCGAAACGATTTCAAATCCCCAACATCATATCCCGCCAGTTTTAATGTGGCGTATAACATCGCACTGCCATGTCCCGCCGACAGAACAAATCTGTCGCAACCCGGACGCAAGAAATTCGCATAAATTGTTGTGATAATATTTGCCGCCCCCAGAACAATTCCAACATGTCCCGAATGCGCAGTCCGCACCGCGTCCAACGCGTATGCGCGGACACTGCGTGACATTTCTGCTAATTGTTTGGCATCAAATCTCATTTTATGATATTATAT
>CAKQSE010000014.1 GCA_934272785.1 uncultured Alphaproteobacteria bacterium | reverse complement strand
TGGAGCTGATGGGACTCAAACCCACGACCTCTACGATGCGAACGTAGCGCTCTATCAACTGAGCTACAACCCCAAAAGGCCCGCCACACGAAAGGAGAGTGTGGTGCGGATAAGAAGACTCGAACTTCCAAGGCATTGCTGCCACTAGTACCTGAAACTAGCGCGTCTACCAATTCCGCCATATCCGCAGGCGTGTGATATATTATATCAACTTTGCACCATTTGCAAGGGGAAAATTCATCTCGGCATATTTTGTGATAAAAAAAATTTATCCCAGAAATATGGTTTTCGCAATTTCCGCTTGACGCGCGGGGGCGAACAGACTAAAATTTCACGGCACACGGTTTTGGGGATATGGCGGAATGGTAGACGCTGAGGACTTAAAATCCTTTGGTCATTGCGACCGTGTGGGTTCGAGTCCCACTATCCCCACCAGGTGTTGTCGTTTTGGATGTGTAGCTCAGTTGGTTAGAGCGCTTCGTTCACATCGAAGAGGTCGTTGGTTCGAGTCCAATCACATCCACCACAAAAACATGCACCGATATCGGTGTTTTTTTATGTTTTTTCTCTTGCCCTGATTTTTGCAATTTTGCTAAGATTCAGTCAGAGATGAAGAAAATTCTGGTTTTTGTAATGTGTTGCATCATGTGCGGCGGCGTGGCGCGCGGCGCGGTGCGTGATGGTGCCGTCAAAAATCGCGGGGCCACCACCACACAATCAGCCCAGCAACGCGTTTCAACCACAACGCGCAGCGCGACCGCGCGCACTGCAACGCGTATCCCAGCAACCACAACCAATGGCACGACAAAACGCCAGGCGACCGCCACATCTGGCACCACGTCACCACGCGCCGCCACGACAAAAAACACCGTCACGCGCAGCACCACACCAACAACAACCGCACGCAGCGCAACGCCGACCGTCACCGCGCGCGCCGCGACCAATACGTCCGAAACGACATCGGTTTCCGAAACCCGCACCGGCGCGGCATATGAACAGTGTAAAAACGCATACTTTGCATGCATGGACCAATTCTGCCAGTTGAAAAATGATGATTATCGTCGCTGCTCGTGCAGTAATCGCGTTCTGGAATTGACCCAGGTGCGCAGCGTTATGCAAGAGGCGGGCGACCAACTGACCGTGTTTAACGAAAATCTGGATACCGTGGGGCTGACCGCGGCCCAGGCCACCGCCATGCGCACCGCGTCCGAGGGGGAAAATGCCCTGACGTCTGACACATCGGCGTCCAAGGCGTTGTTACAGGCAATTATGAATTCTATACGTGGCGACGACGCGACCGTTGGTGGCAAATATTCTGATTTGAACAGCATAAACCTGGCGTTTGATACGACAAACGCATTTGGCACGATTGACGCCGGCGCGGCGGTCGCGGCATACAATGGTCAAAACCTGTATAGCGCGGTATATCCCCAGTGTCGCAGTGCGGTCCGTGCCGATTGCAACGACGCATCACTGCAACGTGCAATAAACGCATATCTGATGGCAATAGAGCAGGATTGCAACACTGTCCAGACAGCAATTGAAACAAAACAGAAACAACTGAAATCCGCCGTCCGCGAGAGCAGTGCCATGCTGGACCTGGCGCGTGTTGAAAACCGCCAGAAACATAATTCTGACGACATAACATCGTGCATAAATAACGTTGAGTCTGCAATCTTGAGCGAGGAAGTATGCGGCGCAAATTATCACAAATGCCTGGACAATGGCGAATTTATTGACATATCAACCGGCGCGCCAATTGCCGGCGTTGAAAAGTTTTACGAATTGGAAAAATTGCTGACGTTCGCCGATGGTGTCAACGCCGCCGATCAGAAATTGTCCAAGATTTCAACGAACCGCTCGTTCGTGCAGAACTTTGAAAATCGCACCAAGAAATTTGCACAACCCGCATTGGACAAGTGCACCGAGCAGGCGGATACCGTATGGTCTGAATACCTGGACAAGGCAATGTTGGCCATCTATTACGCCCAGCGGGACAAGGTTTCAGAAATCAAGCAGGGCTGCTTTGATTTCGTATCATCATGCTATATGAACGGCGACGCCAGTTTGACCGCCGCGATGAAGGAATTGACCGGCGACAGCAGTATCGTTTTGCAACCAGACAAGGTTACATTATCAACCGAAATGTGTCGCGATTATATTGAATCATGCAATTACATGTTTGATGGCGATATTGTTCGCGAATACGTCAACAACCGCACAGATACCGACACGTTGACCGCATGCCGCGCCGTGGCAAAGCAATGCTTTGATAACTTTGGCGGGTCGGGATATCAAAACTTTTATTACCCATACAGCGGTCTGTTCAAAACAGGCCAGGCCCTGGATTGGTTTACATTATATGAATATACATCGGATGGCAAACGCAAATCCGATACACCTGTATCCGAGTGCGCCAAACAATTGCAACAAATTGATTCTTGCAGTGATCCGGATATTCTGGAACGTGCATTTGGTGGCTTTGACGTGGCATGGACCAAAACCGACGAAGCAGACGGCGCAACCGTATACAAGGTTACCACCGAAGACAAGGCTGAAAGACGCCGCTATGGTCTGGAAAACAACGATGGAAACTGGGAACATCACCTGGCACGTTCAACCGGTGTCGCGACCGAGGTTTATAACCAGGTTGTCGACATTCTGACAACGCAATGTTCGAACTTGCAGGGTCGCTTTATTGAATTGAAATATATCAAGGACAACACATACAACATCAGTAACACTTCTGACTTCAATGATGACAAATTGTGCGAGGCAAAGTTTGCCGATTCCAGCTATGGCCCAGGTGGTGTTACAAATCTGCAATACACATATGGGGTTGGCGACAACGAAGACATGTGTCCGCGCGATTATGCGCTGGGCGTTGATACACCGTCATGGGGCGCATGCCTATGCTGGGAAAATGGCGGCCGACGCAGCAAGTGGGGCACCAGTGCAAAATGCCTGGCCGCATTCCCGGTTGATGCCGCCACCACAGACGAAGAAAAATGCACACAGCAGGAAACAGTATCGCCCGGAAAATCGAAAAAATGGTGTATCCAGACCAAAATTTCCAGTGATAACCAGGTCTGTCCATTGGGGGGCAAGGCACTGGAAAACGGCGGTTGCGCCACCGCAGACGGAACGACAAAAATCAAGAACCTGCCGGATGGGTTATCGTATTAAAAAAACACCACAGAAATGTGGTGTTTTTTATTATCACAACGTTTTTATTTTTGGACCGCGTGACGAATGCTGTCCGCAATCAGTGCCGCAGGCGTGCCCGCCGGTCGACGCCACAGGTCATCGGCGCGCGTCAATTCTGCAATCATTTTCTGGCGCACAGATGGTATTGTCAATTGTTGGACCGCGTCCAAAACATTATCTGTTTTAGCATCTGTGCCCAGGTATTCTGGATACACGCCACGGTTTAACAATATATTCACCAACGACGCCCATTTTATACGGATAACCTGGCGAACCAGCCACGTTGTTATCGGATTCATTTTATATATAACAATCGTCGGGATATGCAACATCGCCAATTCTGCCGATACGGTTCCACTGGCCACAATCGCGATATACGATTTCGCATAGATGTCATATCGACGCGATGACGGCACCAATTCCACCGGCACACGCCAATGCGCAACCTGGGCCTGAACATATTGCTGGGTTGTTTCAACCGTTGGGATTACAAATTTATATCCACGATATCCACTGGTGCCTAAAATCTCGGCCGTTTGACGAAATATCGGCATCAGACGTTTTACCTCGGACATGCGGCTGCCCGGGACCAATGTGATAATTTTTTCGGCGTCCGCACCGCGACGTGGGGCCTTGTATTTACCAATCAGTGCGTCTGATATTGGATGTCCAACCGCGACCGTATCCAGGCCGTATTTGGTGAAATAGGGCACCTCGAAATCAAAAAATGCGTATAATTTATCAAATGTCTGGGCATACTTTTTTGCGCGCCCCGGTCGCCACGCCCAAACCTGGGGTGCAACAACATGATGGAATTTCAAACCATCTGCAATCAGCGCACGCCCAGCCGGCATTTTACGAACCTGGGATATAACACTGCGCGCGAAACCCGGCGCATCAATTGTCAAAACAATATCAGGACGCGTTTCGATAATCGCATTGGCCGTCTGGCGAATACGCCGCATCAGTGTACGCACGTGGGCGGCAACCTCTATGACACCCATGACCGCCAAATCACCCATCGGAAACAGCGGGCGTAACCCCGCTGCAATCATATTTTCGCCACCGATACCAACGAACGTTGCATCGGGCATTTCGGTCATAATGCGCGCGCCCAGGACGTCACCTGAAACCTCGCCCGCGATTATGAATATCGTCAATTTTTTATTCTGCATTTTTAGATGTGCCAATTCCACGCTTTGAACGATTTTCGATAAAGTCAATTGCGTCCATCGCATATTTGTTATTTTTCACTTCCTTGCGAACCTTGGCCAGGCGTTCTGTCACCGTGCCCTCGGTCCCGCGGAAAACCGCAGAATACACGTTGTGAATCGCGTGCATATCTTCGTTTGTAAATCCATGACGCATCAAGCCAACACGATTGATTGTGCGATATACCGCACGCGGGTTACCATCATAAATTGCATACGGCAACACATCGTTTCCAACACCCGACATACCACCGATAAACGCATTGCGACCAATACGCGCAAATTGCAAAACCATCACGCCACCGGACAAGATTGCGAAATCTTCAACCTCTACATGGCCGGCAACCTGGACCAGATTAGACATAACAACACTGTTGCCAACCTTGCAATCGTGGCCAACGTGCGCATTTACCATAATCTGGCAATCATCACCAATCACCGTCCCATCAGACGCCGGTGTTCCCGAATGAATTGTTACGTATTCACGAATCTTGCACCGCTTTCCAATGCGCAGACCGGTCATTGCGGCCTCGTCCTGCCATTTCAGGTCCTGGCTCATTACGCCCAACACCGCGAACGGATAAACGATAGAATCATCGTCAATAAATGTTTTGCCATCAATCACGACATTAGAAATCAATTCCACGCGTTCGCCCAGAACAACGTTTGGTCCCACAATGCAATATGGACCAATCTTGCAATCTGCGCCAATTACGGCACCGTCACGAATAATCGCGGTTGGATGTATATTAGTTGCCATTTCAAAACTCACTTTATTTCTTAAAGATTATCGCTTGAAATAATAACTTATACACAATCCAATTGGTATAAAAGAAATATAACAAATTATAACAAGAATCGCGCATCGCGCCAGGTTGGACGATTTTCCAAATTCATCCACATGACCAATCCCATCGCGGTTATAACCGGCATAACCGTCATGGTGCCAAACGCCATCAGCATTACTGCAAATGCCGCATCCGCCAGTCCCGCCGGCACATCAGACGCGTGCCACACCGACAACGCAAATGACACACCAAATGTCGCCACCGTGCCCAAGAATACTGGCACAGACTCGGTCATAATAAACAGCACAATTCCCAACGCGGCAACAAAACGCGTCATCCATTTTAACTTTATATATGCCGAACGGTGAACACGCCCACGGGCATTTACATTGCGCAGCGCCGTTGTCGCAGCCGCCGCAACACCGCCCACCAGCAAGAATAACAGATGAAACGGGCTCAGCGCGCCCAACTGGCCAAAACGAAAGAATTCTGGCTGCATCAACATTGCAACCATTGTCGCCATGGCAATCAACGTCACACCGGGAACAGGGCGCATTTCTGTGTGTGCACGACGTCCAATCACGCAACCGGCACAAAACGCGGCAATTTGTAATATTGGTCCCCACCATGTATGCGTGTCAGACAACCCCACAACCAGTAAAACCAACGCGACAAACGCGGCAATACGAACCCGTTTGCGACGCGGCGCAGCGCGCCACGTGGGCAGTTTAACATTTCGCGTATGCGACACAACGAACATCGACGACAAAAACACAATTACCGCGACAAAAAACGGCAAAACAGTGATTCTGTCACGCAAAACGGCATAATTTCCACCAAAAACCACGACCCAGCACAATATCATTGCCACCGCCACCAGGCATATGCGTGACAACATATTCTGGCGCGTCCACCCAATGCGCGCGATAAAATCGTTACCATACAAATACACCATCGCGAACAGTGGCAACATCAAAATCGCCCACCACAAGAACGCCGGTGCAACCAATGCGGCATTATTAAATGCGCTGACCGCGCTTTGCACAACAACTGCATCATCAAACATAAACTTGCCTTTTTGTTTTGTTGATTTATTATATGGGCATATGACGAAAAAACAAGAGATTTTTAGCCTGATGGGCGGGCGTGTCTGGTGCCAGCCGGGGATATACAATCCAACATCCGACGCCGTATGGTTGGCCGCATTTGCCCCGACCGATGCAAAAACAGTCCTGGACGTCGGCACCGGCACCGGGGCGGTTGCATTATGCTATGCTGTGCATAATCCGACGGCAAAAATCACCGCGATTGACATATCTGACGATATGCTGGCCGCGGCCGGGCAAAATGCCGAATTGAATCAGCGTGAAATCGAATTCATAGCCACCGATATATTAAATTGGAAAACCGACAGAACATTTGACCTGGTCCTGACAAATCCGCCATATTTTACCGGCACGCCGGCATCGCACAACGCGCACCACAACGCCGATTTATCGGCATGGACACGCGCATGCGTCCGACGCGTTCGCCCGCGTGGCCACTGTTGTATCATAACCGACGCACGCACAATTGACATTGTTATCGCCGCGATGAAGCCCGCCTGTGGCGACATCACAATATTTCCGTTATTCGGCGCACGCAATACCGCCGAACGCGTTTTAATCTCGGGCCGCGTTGGCGTGCGGGGCGGGGCGACGTTGTGTCGTGGGCTATCTATGAACACCGACGCGGTTTTACGCGACGGCTTGACTATTGCGGAATCATTGACTAAACTGGGACAGAAATGATAAATTTTTTGACCAGAAATTTTACATCACTGTGGGCGTTTATAACGTCGCCATTTCGCGCGCTGTGGCGCGTGATTGTGCGCATTTTTCCGCCCCGCGAATTCACCGTAATGGACACGCCACGCGGTAACGTCTATACCTTTCGCCAAAGCAGTTTTTGGCGTTTCACTAAATTCTGTGGCAAAATCGGACTGGTAATCTGGGCATCATGGTCAACATATGTATTTGTGTATCACCGGCCATTATTGCAAAAGCGCACCCAACAATTAGAAGAGGCACGCGCCACCCACGCACGCCAGATGATCGACCTGCAGGTGTATTTAAAGAAATACAACGATCTGACGCGCGATTTAAATGTCACCGATGACAAGATTTTAAATGCAAAAAAACTGACCGACAAACAACGCGAAGAACTGATGAACAGCCGCATGAAAACCTGGGGCGAGTTGGATTTCTTGCGCACACGTTTGACCGAAATGTTCACAGATTCTGAATACACCCCAGAATTTACAAAACTGTCTGAATTGTCCGCCGAATACGAATTGACACGCGCCGAAAACGAAGAAATTAAAAAGCGCGACGCCAAAATCGTCGAAACAATGCAGAGCATTTCTGACGCCGACGTTCAGATTATTGACACGGTCAGTAAACTGTCCGCGGATAACATTGAACACCTGCGCAAGAAATTAAAGCAAATCAACGGCACGATTGCGGCGTTGGGCTTGTCCCAGGCAACATTGGTGCAAAGTGCGAACAAATACACAAACCCATTTGTCGGCACGGCATTTACACCAATTGAATTGGACAAAGAACTGGATCCAAAATACCAGAAACTGGCCAACGATTTGGAACTGTGGCACGGGCTGGTCCGCCTGGACAAGATATTGCCAACCGGTGCACCAGTTAAAAACGTGCACATTACGTCAAATTATGGCACGCGCAACGATCCATTTACTGGCAAACCGAAAAGCCACCGCGGCATCGATTTCGCGGGCAAAATTGGCACAGAATTGATGGCGGTTGCACCCGGACGTGTGGTATCGGCGGGCGAACGCGTGGGATACGGCACAACGGTTGAAATTGATCACGGATTGGGATTCACAACATTATACGCACATTTGTCCCAGGCAATGGTTTCACGTGGTGACTGGGTGCGTCCGGGCACAATCGTTGGATTGGGCGGATCCTCAGGTCGTTCGACAGGGCCACACCTGCATTACGAAATCAGATACAAGGGCGCACCGTTTAACCCAACAACATTTGTAAAGGAAAACTAACATGCTGGCATTTACGAACGCAAATGAAAAGCAATCGCCAACAATTATTGGCGCGGGCTGCAAATTAAATGGCGACATTAAAACAGACCACGTTGTCCAGATTCACGGTCATGTTGTTGGTAACATAACCGCCGAAACAATCGTAATCGGGCGGGGTGGTCGCGTTGACGGCAAAATCGTCGCCGAAAACCTGTTTCTGCACGGAACACTGGACGGCCCGGCAACGGTCAACACCGCAAACGTATTCAGCGCGGCCCAGATGACAGGCGTGCTGTCGTATCGCACATTAAACATAACCGGCAATACCGGACTGGAATGCAAATTGGCAAAACGCAAGGACAAGGAAAAAGAAAAATGAACAAAAACGTATCAAAAATTTACATCGCATCCGACCACCGCGGCGTGGGACTGAAATTGTATCTGATTGAAATGCTGGCGGCGGACGGTTACCAGGTCGTGAACATGGGCACCGACGACCCGAACACATCGGTTGATTTCCCAGATGTCGCCGCAACTGTTGCCGACGCAATGGCCGATGACAAGAAATCTCGTGGCATTTTAATTTGTGGCACCGGCGCAGGCATTATGATTGCCGCAAACCGTTATCGTCACATTCGTGCTTCGCGCTGTGACCGCCCAGAACAGGCGCGCGACGACCGTTATCACGACGACATCAATGTCCTGGCACTGGCGGCCGATGACATTGATATTGAAATGGCATTTGTGGTTGCACAAACATTTTTGGAAAGTCCATTTGACGACAGCGAACGTCGCGTCCGCAGAATCCAAAAAATCTCATAAAAAACGCGCCAATGGCGCGTTTTTTAGTGAAAAAGTGAACAAGTGATATAGTGATAAAGTTTTCACATAGGAACAATCAACCAATAAACCTGTCCGCCATTGGCGGACACCTTCATTGCTCTCTAAATAAAAAACGGGGTTTCGCCCCGTTTTTTATTTCTTTACAACAAAATTCACCAATTTTTTCGGCACCACAATCGTCTTGATAATTTCGGCACCGTTTAATTTTGCCGCGGCCGCGGTGCGTGCCATATCAATGATTTCTGGCTCCGATGCGTCAACCGAAACGGTAAATTCTGCCGCGCGTTTGCCATTTACCGACGCAACAATTGTCATTTCGGTTTTCGCAAACTTGGACGCATCGTATGTCGGCCATGATGAAAATGCCAGCATTGTGTTGTTGCCCAACCTTTCCCACATTTCTTCGGTCAAATGCGGCGCAAACGGATTCAATACCTGCACCAGCGCAACATACGCCGCGCGTGGCATTGTGCCACCTGGGAACGCGTTCAGGTATTCCATCATTGCCGAAATCGCCGTATTGAAACGCATACCATCAATACGTTCGGTAACGTCCGCAATCAATTGATTCACCAGGCGTTCTTGTTCCGCGGTCATTGGCACGTCTGTCAAATTATCGGCCAAGTTTTCCACACGCTTCAAGAAACGTTGAACACCCGCCAGCGCACCGTCGGTCCAAACAACGTTATTTTCCCATGGCCCCAGCGACAGCACCGCAACGCGTCCCGCGTCGGCACCAACCGCGGCAACCAGGTCGGCAACCATAAATCCATTACCACGCGATTTGGACATTTTATATCCATCATTACCCATCAGCAATCCCTGGGCCGTGCGACGCGCATACGGTTCGGCGGTATTGACCAGCCCCAAATCATACAGCGCATGATGCCAGAACCGCGAATAAATCAAATGACGCGTATTATGCTCATGCCCACCGTTATAGTGCGCAACCGGCATCCAGTTTTCCATTTGCTGGCGCGAACAAAACTCTTTATCATTTTTGGGGTCCAAATAGCGCAAGAAATACCACGATGAACCCGCCCATCCCGGCATAGTGTCTGTTTCACGACGCGCCGGCGCACCACAGCACGGGCAGGGCACATTTACCCAATCGGTCGCGCGCGCCAATGGTGATTCACCGCTGTCTGTCGGGCGATAGTCCATCATGTGCGGCTGCATAACCGGCAACTGGTCATCGGGCACCGGCACCCAACCACACTTATCGCAATGAATCATCGGGATTGGTTCGCCCCAATACATCTGACGTGAAAAGCCCCAGTCTTTTAACTTATATTTCACCGTGCCACGTGCAAAGCCGTGTTCTGTGCCGTATTTAATTGCCGCCGCAATCGCGTCTTCTTTGTTCATGCCGTCCAAGAACGACGAATTGATATGCGTGCCGTCACCTTCCCATACTTTATCCGGTTCGCCCCCCGCCAAAACAGGGATAATTTCCAGACCGAATTTCTTGGCAAAATCCCAGTCACGCGAATCATGCGCCGGCACCGCCATAATTGTGCCATACGCATAATCCACCAATACATAGTCCGACGTAAAGACTGGTATTTCGCGACCCGTAAACGGATTTATCGCGGTGATACCACGCAACTGAATACCTGTCTTTTCGCGGGTGGCATCGGTTCGTTCAATTTCTGTCTTGGCGGCGGCGGCCTTGATATACGCACGCACATCATCGGCGTTTTCAATGCGACCATTGTCCAGCCATTTGCGCAACAATTTATGTTCCGGCGCAATTACACAGAACGTCACACCGAATATAGTATCCGGCCGCGTTGTGTAGACCGTCATCACATCATCACCAACACGGAAATCAATATCCGCCCCGGTTGAACGCCCAATCAGATTGACTTCGTCTTTCTTGATACGTTCATCAAAATTGACATCGTTCAGGCCATCAAGTAATTTCTGGGCATATTTCGACAACGCCAGATTCCACTGTAACTTTTCTTTTTTCTCTATAACACCGTGACAACGTGGACACTTGTTATCTTCCAACTCTTCATTGGTATACGTCGTCTTGCATTCTGGGCACCAATTCATCGGCAGGGCAGACTTATATGCCAACCCGGCGCGCCAGAACTGAATAAACATCCACTGGGTCCATTTGACGTATTCTGGGTCTGATGTTGCGATACGCGTTTCTGGATCCACCGACCAGCCGACCCGATCAATCATTTCCGAATAAGACTTTATCAAATCACGGGCAACATCCGCCGGATGACGACCGATTTTTGTCGCATAGTGTTCACCGGCAATCCCCATCGCATCAAATCCCATCGGGAACAAGACATCATATCCACGTGCCCGACGAAAGCGCGCCATAACATCCATCCCAGAATAATTCATCATATGGCCCGCGTGCATACCCGCGCCCGACAAGAACGGAAATTCAACCAGATTATAAAACCGTGGTTTTGAACCGTCATTTTTTGGCACAAATGCCTGTGCCGCGCGCCAGCGACGTTGCCATTTGGCTTCGCGCTCTTGGATTTTCTTGATATCGTCTGCCATCTTTTTCAGCCCTTTATAAATTTTAAAATAAAAACAGTGTTATTTTATATGCGCATGCCCGCAAATTCAAGGCATTTTTACGCCGCAACCGGCACAAATCGCGCCAAGAATTCTGCATTACCGCTGCCCCCACGGATAGGGGACGAAATGATTCCACGCAAATCAAAACCATTTTCACGCATCGTCGCAACCGCACGATCAATCGCATATGTGCGCCATTTATCAGAACGGATGACCCCGCCGGTCTTGGCCGCGACACTGCGTGGAACCTCGAACTGGGGTTTTATCAGTGTAATGATGTTTTTTGCACCCCACTGGGGCAACACGCGCGCAATATCCGCCAACGATATGAACGACACGTCAATAACAATCAAATCGACCGGCGCATCAGGGGCCAGTTTTCTGATATCCGTCTGTTCCAACGATGTAACCCGTGGATCAACACGCAACGCCGGTGCCAACTGGTCCGTGCCAACATCAACCGCCGTAACATGCGCCGCGCCACGCGATAATAATACCGATGTAAAACCGCCTGTGCTGGCCCCAATGTCCAGGCAACGCAACCCGTCGGGACTGACCCGAAATACGTCCAATGCACGTTCCAGCTTTAAACTGCCGCGACCAACAGAATAGGGCAGCGATTCCCCGCGCAAAACGTCATTTTCCGAAACCGCCATCGCGGCCTTGGTCGCAACATCACCATTTACCGTGACCAGCCCCGCCTGAATCGCCGCCAGTGCGCGCGACCGCGTCGGATAAATATTCTGAACAACTAATGCAACATCTAATCTCATAACGGGGGTATTTTACCGCGTCCGGCCCCCGATTGCAAACAAATAACTTTTTATACAGTTACTCTTTGTAATTACGATAAAAAATTCGAAAAAGCCATGCCGAAAAAAAACGGTGGTTT
>CAKQSE010000013.1 GCA_934272785.1 uncultured Alphaproteobacteria bacterium | reverse complement strand
CATAAAAGTCCCAGTTTCAACTTTATTATTTTGGCTATATTTTTCGGTCAATTACGTATGCCACCGGCAGATAGATTACCCCATACCCCGCGATTGCCGCGAATAACATCCAAATACTGGTAATCGGCACGAACCACAGTCCCACGCCCAGCAACGCGGATAAAATTCCGAAAACGGCAATTGCGCGTATTGTGCGGCCATCGTGACGCACCAATTCACGCCGACGGCACGCCCGTCCCAACAGATAGTTTTTCAAATACCCGCTGGCCACGATACCGATGGGTATTGCCAAATATCCCGCCACCGGGAACAGTGCCAAATAAAGCACCGCCGCCACCCCCAGCGAAATCATACTGGTGCGGACTGGCGTCTTGACATCCTGGGACGCATACAGGGTCTTGCTGTAAATCTGGCTGGCCATCATTGCGGGCAGGGCGAATACCTGAATCATAATCGCCAACGCAACCGCGTGGGTTGATTCCGCCGTCCATGCGCCATATTGGAACAGATATCTGATAATCGGGTGTGCCAACACAAACAGCCCCGCCACACACGGCATAATCAACATCATTGACCGGCGCAGTGATGAATTCTGTTGGATATATACGCTGCGCATATTCTGGTTTGCCAACGCGTTTGATATCGATGACATCAGCACCGTTCCCACCGCCAATCCAATCATCGCAAATGGCAACTGGACAATTCGGTCAGAATAATACAGCCACGACACCGCCCCAGACTGGAAACTGGCGACCAATGTGCCAACGATAATCGTAATCTGGTAAAATCCGTTGCCGATAATACTGATGCCCAGGCGACTGAACATATGCTTTATGCCCGGGGTCCATTTTGGCCGCACCAGTCGCAGACCAAAATGCTTGCGCCGTATGCGATGCCACAGGATTCCAAACTGAACCACGCCCGACGCGACAACCGTGCCCGCCATCAGATACAGCACGCCATCGGTTATATTAAAGTATGCCGCCGCCAACAGTGCGCAAATCAGCATAATATTCAACAGCACCGGCATAAATGCCGCCAGCAAGAAACGCGAGCATGCGTTCAATATCGCCGATAAAAACGCCGACGCGCACACAAATATTACATAAAAGAACATAATGCGCGAAATGATGACGGTCAATTCCATCTTGCCCGGGACACCGGCAAACCCGGGGGCCAGTCCCCACACAACCAACGGCATAAATATTTCAAATAGTATTGTTATCCCCAGCAGCACGACCATCAGCCACGAAAACACATTTTTCGCAAACGCATCGTCTTTTTTTGAATCTGTGTACATTGGGATAAATATCGCCGACAGGGCCCCTTCGCCCAACAGGTCGCGGAATAAATTCGGCAACTTGAACGCCGCCAGAAATATGTCAGACAGCCGTCCCGCGCCCAACACGCGCGCAATCAGCATGTCACGCACAAAACCAAATATGCGGCTGATGCCGGTCATGGCACCAACCCCGAAAATATGTTTGCCTAGATTCATAGTTTAGATTATACTCACCTTTGTAATATAAAATCAAGGCAGGAAATAAATGAAAAAAATAATTGCGTTATGTGGTGTGATTTTTGCGCTGGCGTCGTGTGGTGGCGGGGAAAAAATCGAACCGCAACAGCCGTTGACGCAAATCTATGCAACGGCATACGACGAATTTAATGACAAGAATTACGATGTGGCTGCGACCGAATTTTTAAAGGCAGAATCGCAATACCCGTCCAGTCCATGGGCCGCAGATGCGCTGGTGATGGCGGCGTATTCGCATTATATGGACGATGACTTTGCCGGGGCGATTTTGGCGATTGATCGGTTTATGCGATTTCATCCAGGACACGCCGATGTGCCGTATATGATGTATCTGCGCGGAATGTGCTATTATCGCCAGGTCAGCGACGTTCGCCGTGAACCCGGTATGTCGGCATACGCCATGCAACAGTTCCAGCAACTGGTCGCGCGTTTCCCGAATTCGCCATATGCGAAAAATGCCGAAAACAAGATTCTGATATTAAAGAACTATCTGGCGGGCAAGGTTATGTATCTGGCGCGTCACGATATGGCGCAACAGAATTGGACCAGTGCGATTTCCAACCTGCAATCCGTCATTGATGGTGCCCAGGAAACCGCCATGACGCCCGAGGCATTATTCCGCCTGACCGAATGCTATACTGCAATCGGATTCCCGTCCCAGGCCGCCGGATATGCCGAAATGTTGCGGACGAATTTCCCGGATAATGAATGGACCAAGAAATTAAAGTAAAATAAAACCGCCGTTTTGGCGGTTTTTTATCAGCGGGTTTTGATATTATCAATCGGAATAATCGCCGCGGCGGTTGGACCACGCTGGCCATTATAATGACTGGCGGGATTTTGGTCGTATGGATTGCGCGCGCCACTGAATTCTTCGTAATAAATCTGGCCTATGCGCATATTCGGAAATACGACCGTCGGATACAGAACGCGGATTTCCAATGTCCACTGGCCACAGAATCCGTCATCGCCACGACCCGCCGTATGGTGGTTTAATATAAAGTTGCGACCAACCGACGATTTGCCATCAATATACGGAAACAGGTTGCGCGTTTCGGTGTATTCCACTGTCGCGCCCAGATAACCAATATTGGGCGATAAAATCAGACCCGAATCCGGAATTTCAATGTCAATTGTGCGGTGTGACTTTTCATCGCATGGGTTTAATAAATACATCGGATTGCGGATATCATATTTTTCGGGATGTGCCAGATATTCGCGATATTTCCGCATGTGATAGAACCAGTCGCGCATTGACCAATCGCGTCGCGCCGGGTTATATTTAATTGCCGGACGCATACCCGCTGGAACGGTCCGTGCATATACACGCAGCGTATTTCCCAGGTGCAGGTCATAACTGTTACTGCCCAGGCATGCACTGTTAAACGGTTCAATTACAATGTCGGGACGTGCGTCAGGATTGTCGGAATTTTTTATCTGCATACGGCGCAGAATTTCAGGGCCAGTCAGTTGCATATTATTTTGCCTTTTGGTTGCACCCTCTCTCTGGGCATGAATTTTACAATCTGGATATTGATTTGCAAGATTTTTATTCACTTTTGGTTTTGCTGTGGTATTCTGCGCGGTATGAATACGAAAAAAGATAAAACATATTCGGGCTTTGTCGCAATCGTCGGACCGACAAATGCCGGCAAGAGCACACTGTTGAACCAAATCATGGGACGCAAGGTGTCCATCGTTTCGCACAAGGTGCAAACCACACGAACAAATCTGCGCGCGGTCAAAATGGTGGGTAATCGCCAGGTTATCCTGGTCGACACCCCGGGCGTTTTTGTGCCAAAACGTCGCCTGGATCGGGCGATGGTTGGTGCGGCGATGACCGCGATTTCTGACGCGGATGCGGTGTTGCTGATTATGGACGCGCAAAAGGGTGTAACACCGACAATTCGCGGCCTGGTCCAGAAAATTCGTGAACATAAAAACCTGTTCGTCGCATTGAACAAGGTTGACGCGATAAGAAAGCAAGACCTGTTGCCGATTGTGGCCGAATTGTCTGAATTGGCCCCGTGGCGCGAAATATTTATGATTTCGGCACTGAAAAACGACGGCGTGGACGGAATGTTGGAATCGCTGGCGGCGGTAATGCCGGCGTCGCCATACCTGTTTGACGCGGCCGACGCGGTGGACGTGCCGGATAATTTGTATCTGGCGGAATTGACCCGGGAAAAGATTTACAAATATATTCACCAGGAATTGCCATATCACATAAATGTTCTGACCGAACGGGTGGATGTTGACCCAGATGGCGTCCTGGATATATACCAGAAAATCGCCGTGCGAAACGATGCGCATAAAAAGATTGTAATTGGTCGCGGTGGTGAACAGTTAAAGCAAATTGGCACCGCCGCCCGCCATGATATCCAGGACCAATGGGGCGTAAACGCGCGCCTGCACCTGTTTGTGCGTGTAGAGCCCGATTGGGAAGACAAGGCAGAAAATTACGCCGACCAGGGGTTGGAGTTCAAGAAATAAAATGCTGCACACATCTGATTTTGATTTTGAATTACCATCTGAATTGATTGCGTCGCACCCACTGGCGCGCCGCGACGCATCCCGTATGCTGGTGGTGGATGGCGCGAAATTATCTGACCGGCATATTCGGGATTTCTTGGATTATATTCGTCCGGGCGATGTTGTGGTGTTTAATAATTCGCGCGTTATCCCCGCGCGCTTTGATGCGACCGATTCCGCGGGTCACGCGTATGAAATCACACTGCACACCGCGGCGGGCGGCAAACTGTGGTGGGGGTTGTGCAAGAAATTCACGCGTATCGCCGTTGGTGACACATTGACCATGACCGATGGCACGCAAATTCGCATCGTCGCAACCGATGCCGACAGTGGCCTGAAATTGGAATTTTTATGCGATGATGTGTTTGCGGTTTTAAACAAAATCGGCAAAATGCCATTGCCACCATACATGCACCGCGACCAGGAAGATTCTGACCGTGAACGGTATCAGACCGTGTATGCCGACCCAATTGGTTCAATGGCCGCACCGACGGCGGGGCTGCATTTTACCCCAGAATTGATGGACGAAATCACGCGCCGTGGTGCAACGATTGTCAAGGTTACATTGCACGTTGGTGCGGGCACATGGATGCCTGTCAAGACCGAGGATTTATCCCAACATAAAATGCACAGTGAATGGTGCCAAATCACCCCGGCCCAGGCGGACATTATAAACAACGCAAATCGTGTGATTGCGGTTGGAACAACGTCAATGCGAACGCTGGAAAGTGCGGCAATACGTAATCGTGCATTGCCGGAACGTCAGCGTTACCGTCGTGTTGTGCCGTTTTGTGATACAACCGATATATTCATCACGCCGGGTTACACGTTTGGCGCGGTGGATGTGTTGCTGACGAATTTTCATTTGCCAAAATCGACATTATTTATGTTGGTTTCGGCGTTCGCGGGACTGGACGAAATGAAATCTGCATACGCGCACGCGGTCACCGAAAAATACAGATTCTTTTCATACGGCGATTGTTGTTTATTATTTAAAAAGGATGGGGAATAAATGTCATTAAAATTTAATTTGATTGCAACCGATGGTATGGCGCGACGCGGGTCGGTTGAAACCGCACACGGCACGTTCCAGACGCCCGCATTTATGGCGGTGGGCACGGCCGCTACGGTCAAGGCCCTGACCATGGACCATGTTGCCGCCACCGGGACCCAGGTTATTTTGGGCAACACATATCACCTGATGATGCGCCCGGGTGGTGATTTGGTTGAAAAAATGGGCGGTTTGCACAAATTTGGCGGCTGGCATGGTCCAATCCTGACCGACAGTGGCGGGTTCCAGGTTATGTCGTTATCCAACCTGGTCAAAATGACCGAAGAAGGTGTCCAGTTCACATCGCACATTGACGGCGGTATTAAACACTTTTTGCGCCCCGAAGATTCCGTTCATATCCAGCATCAATTGGATTCGAATATCACGATGGCGTTGGACGAATGTCTGCACCTGCCGGCACCACGCGACCGGGTTGAAAAAAATGTTGAAATGGTGGCCCGTTGGGCACGGCGCAGTCGCGACGCGTTTATTGACCGTCCGGGCTATGGCATATTCGGCATTGTCCAGGGGGCGGATTTCCCAGATCTGCGTAAAAAATCGGCAAAACAACTGACCGAAATCGGTTTTGATGGATATGCGGTTGGTGGCCTGGCCGTGGGTGAACCCCAAGATGTTATGTTTGATATGATTGCAACAACAACGCCACTGTTGCCGTCGGACAAGCCGCGATATCTGATGGGCGTGGGCACGCCACTGGACATTTTGGGTGCGGTTGAACGCGGGATTGATATGTTTGACTGTGTTATGCCGACGCGCGCCGGCCGCACGGCCCAGGCATTTACCCGCCACGGCACAATGAATATGAAAAACGCGCGCTTTCGCGATGATGCGGCACCATTGGATGACAAATGCGGATGTCCGGCGTGCAAATTATCGCGTGCGTATATCCACCATTTGGTAAAGTGCAACGAAATCCTGGGGGCGACATTGCTGACCCAGCATAATTTGTGGTTTTACCAGGATTTAATGCGCGGCATCCGTGAATCCATAGAGCAGGGACGTTTTGCCCAGTTCAAGGCAGATTTTATTGAAGAATATACAGGAGGCAAATAAAATGGCAGAAAAATCGGTTCCTGCACCAAACATTGTTATCAACGATGTTGATAAATTGTATCTGGCGGTGGCGTTAAAGTCGTCTGCGAAATTGTCGCATGTTTTTACACTGGTATGCGCGTCGGCTGGCAATCGCCAATACGAATTGATTCCGCACACAGAAATTGCGACATTTACCGACGCATCGGCGGCAAATACATACTATCGCGCGGTTCGTGAAATGATGGCATACCAGTCGCGTGCGCGTGGCGTTGCCGAATTGCATAAAATTTTAGAATCATACAAGTTGACATTTAACGAACGTATCAGATAAAATATACCCAGATTGTAATATCACAAGGACAGGGGATATGGAAACACAAAATACGTTTGCCAATGCAACGCGTGAATTAAACGAGCGTATTCGGATAATCACCGAACTGGCCCCAGCGTTCAAGCCACAGAGTGCACGCAAATTTGCGGAATCTTTTGCGCGTTATATCTATGATAATTTCCCGGATAAATTGGCCCGTGATATTGAACAGTGGTCGGCGGACTATCCATACGATGCGGATAAAAAGACCATACTGCGCACGCTGATTTATTTCCTGGCGGCATACAAGCATGTTGATATCAAGCGCGTATCGTTTAAAACGGTTGACCCGGACGAGCCTGATATTGTCGGCGGATATGTTGATGGCGTGTTCTATTTGTATAATGAATTTCTGCATGAACCGGATTTTAGCGTTGTCTTGGGCTATCTGGTGCACGAAACCGTTCACGCATTCCAGGATAAATATCAAACCACTTTGCCGAAAAATGTTGTTGAATCCAGCAAGGAAAACTATGTTTCGGTCAAGGAGAACGAGCGCGTATATGACATTGACCCGCGCGAGCAAGAGGCAAACGCCATCGAAGAAATAATCAAGGCAAAATTCAGGGGATAAGAAAAAGGAGCAAACATGAAAAAGAAAGAGATAGAGGTCATCGATATGCACGGCGCAAAAACCGTTGCAAAAAAGACGTCTTATATCACATGGACCAAACGCATATTTGCGATTGTGTCGGTGTTGTGGTTGGCATTTGCGTTCTGGGCACCACTGCACGTTAAAAACACGTATGCGGGCCCGATAAAGAAATCAATTGTTGTGTCAATGTTCTTTGACCTGCAACGTAATATTGTGGAACAGTATGAAAAATTGCTGGACGGTATTAAAAAGTCTATTGATTTGGAAAAGCCTGTATCCATGGCCATTGACCAGGTCAAGGTTGCTGAAAAGGCCGTGGGCAAGGTAACAGATGCCACCGCGGCGGCGAAAAAGACCACGGGCCAGGCCGCCCAGGCAACCGATGACGCGAAAAAGGTCACCGGTCTGATGGGTAAATTCGGCGTCAAAACCAGTGGCATTGATCGCGCGATTGCATCGGCCGACCAGGGGATAAAGGACGCGAACAAGGGTATCGCCCAGGTTGACCAGACCGCGGCAATCGTGAACAAAAAACTGGACCAGGTGGAACAAGAACTGACCAAGGTATTACAGGTCCAGGTTGACCAGATGATTGATGATGCGGTCAAACAGCAGCTGGATAAAAATACGGGTGGCTTGGGCACAACGCTGTTGACCAATTACGGTATCAAACACGTTTATCCGTGGCGTCCATCAACATGGCCGGTTGCGACCAAGATTTATAACGATTTGTCGAAATCAAACGTCGCTGTGATTAAAATCATCACCAGCACAGTTGATAAATACTTTGGTTATGTCGCATGGGGATTGGTAATTGCAGCATGGGCGGCGGGTGCGCTGGTATGGCTGATGCTGTTTAAAAAGGTCAAGGCCATGATTGCACCGTTCATCGTATGCCCACGTTGTGGTCACACATTTGCGGACAAGCGCACGGCATACGGGTTGTTAAAGGCCTTGCAACCGTGGAAATGGTTGTAATATAACCCAACGCCCCACCCGGGGCGTTTTCTTTGTATTTTGCTGATTTTTGTGATATAATTTTGGGGACGGGCAGAACCAAGAAAGTAACAAGGGAGTTTTTATAATGCCAGAAATCAAACCAGATAATCAAATCAACGTTCAAGCGGCTCTGGAAAATATATCAAAGTTTCGGCAAAATGTGCCATTGAGCGTGCAGGCAATCCGAAATTTGTATGCCAGCATCAGGGACGGTAACACCGCGTCCGATAATATGCAATTGGCGCGCAAAATCAATGAATATGTTGCGACGTTGCCACGCGATATCCAGGACGCGGTCAATTTTTATATTGGCGCGGATTCGCGCGTCCGTTATGGGGCGGCGGGGGACATTTTGGTTGGTGCAGATGCGTTTCAATGGGCGTTGAATCATGCCGCGAAATTAAATGACAAAGATGACAAATTGTTGTTCTATAATCTGGTTCTGGAATCTGAAAGTCGTGGTCTGGTGATGGACGCAAATGTTCGTGGCCAGGTATGGTTAAATGTCGCGCGTCTGGAAAAAACGCCGACGGCATATTCAAAATTATTCAATACTGTTCGTAGGGGTGATGCAACACTTTCCAACGACCAGGTTAAAGAGATTTTACAAGAATATTATGATGTAAAAAAACAGGAAATCTTGGCCGAATTTGACAAGACCATGCCAGACATGAATAAAATCAAGTCGGCAATGTGGAATCGTTGGGAATTGGCCCAATTGACCAATGATGCCGATACGCAAAATATGGCCTATGCATTGGGTGATGATTTGGCGCAAATGGCCGAAAAAGCAACCAAAATGCAGACACGTGAAGAATTCGTGCATGACGCCATAGAAATCCCATTGCTGGAAAAAGAGCAGCAGAGCGCCGAATTGACGTCACAAAATAAACAACTGAATATCCAGGTCGACCAGTTACAGGCACAAATTGCCCAGATGTCGCGTGAAATTGAAAAACTGAACGAACAGGTCGCAACGGTTACCACCGAACGTGACACCGCCCGTCGCGAAAACGGCACGTTGAAAATGCGTTTGGCAAAATTAAAAATGCTGTTCAAGGATTTTTCCAAGAATTTCAGCGGACTGTCCAAAACATCAACCATCCAGGACAAGGCGGACGCGGTCCTGGCCCAGTTTGATCGCGATGATCGTTAAATAAAAATCCCGCCTACCCCGCGCGGGATTTTTATTTTGGGTTCGTGAAAATAATACTTGCATTTAAATAAAGTTTATGTCAGAATATGCCACGCAGTGCGAGCGTAGCTCAGTTGGCTAGAGCGCAACCTTGCCAAGGTTGAGGTCGAGGGTTCGAGCCCCTTTGCTCGCACCAGAGTTTTAAAACCACCCATTTGGGTGGTTTTTTGTTTTGAATTCGTGGCGCGCATGTCGTATGATTGACGCAATGAAATGTTTCCGGGTCGCATTTTTGCTGGCGGTATTGGTGCCGATGTTCGGGGCGTCTGGCGCGCCGACGGACGCGGTCGCACCTGGCCGGGGTGACGCAACCGAAATTACAATGACCACGACCCAGGCCATACAACTGGCGGGGCGATTGGTGCAATCAGGCGACACAGAACACGCAACCCAGATTTTAACCATGATGCCAGACACCGGAAACACCGAATTGGAAACCGAACGTCAGTTTTTACAGGCACAAATTGCCAGTCGGCGCGGTGATATTGACGCCGCCATCCGCATATACCAGAAAATACTGGACGTGCGTCCCGATGCGGCGCGTGTGCGGTTTGAATTGGCACTGTGTTATATGCACCAGAACCGTTGGTCGCGGGCGGATTATCATTTGCGCCTGGCGATGGCGGGGGACGATTTGTCGGACGATGTAAAGCGGATGATGAATTACTATCGCTATGTCGTGCGCCAGAACAAGAACTGGAACGTGTATTTTAATTTTGGTGCCGCGCCCGACAACAATATCAACAACGCGACCGGCGGGTCTGAATGCGTTATGACCATTTGGGGACCGTTCTGTCGGGAATTGCCACGCCCAGAATCGGCGGTTGGGGCGAATTTTCAACTGGGCGGGGATTATGAATTCAAATTGTCGGACCAGTGGCGTTGGAAATCAGACGCGGGCATTTATACGAACGTATACAACAAACATCAATACGATGACCTGTATCTGACCGCCGGGACCGGGCCGCGATACGTGTGGTCGCGGGGTGATGTGTGGTTGGCGGGAACGGTTGCGCGTCGGTTTTATGACTGGCGCGGATACAATTGGTCGGCTGGCGCGAAATTGGCCACCAGTTACGATTTTACGCGTCGGATTTCTGGTGGCGTCACGCTGTCATTTATGAATAACCGTTATGACGATTATGGCGATTTCCTGAACGGTCAAACATACAGCGTGGCCACCCGCATACTGTATTCGTTTAATGCCCGGATGTATAGTATCCTGCGCGGTGGATTCGCGCGCGAATTGGCGGCCAGTGCCACATATTCGTATCGCCAGCCCAGTCTGGGCATCGGTATTGGCGCAGAATTGCCGTGGGGATTTGGCATTTATGCCGAGCCCAGTATTTACTGGACGCGATACGACGGCGCGCGTTGGGCGGTCCGCGACGGTCAAATCAGCGAGATTACCGAACGCGATTTCACGCATCGGTATGCACTGTCGGTGTCAAATAATAAACTGGACGTGTGGGGATTTGTTCCGACCATCACGGTCAGTTACACCCGTCGCGATTCCAACATGTGGCAGCGCGAGTTTAATAAAACCGCCATTGAATTCACCATGATGCAACGGTTCTGAACAGAGAGCAATGAAAGTGGGCAAGTGATAAAGTGATTTAGTGATATAGTTTTAGAATAGAGAACTTAAAAACTTGTCATTCCTGCGCAGGCAGGAATAGGGTCTTTAAAATTACTTCTGTTCACTGTTGCACAATATACGCAAAAATTAGAACCTAACCACACAACAGCGTCACCCCGACGAAGGTCGGGGTCCATTGTGTTCCCTTGGTATATCACAATTTGGCTCTCAGTCCCCATAAAATAAAATCCGCAATTGTTCGGGCATGGCTCGCGTTCGCTCGCACTGTATAGTCCCTATTCCTGCCTGTGCAGGAATGACAAGTTTTTAAGTTCTCTATTCTAAAACTGTATCACTTTATCACTCTGTCACTTACTCACTTGCATTGCTCTCTATGAAAAAAAACCGCCTGGTGGGGCGGTTTTGAAAGGATAAAAAACAAACTGTCAATTAAAACAATTTGAATTTATAGTTCGTGCCGGCACGGAACGCAACGTCTGCGTCAGAGATACCTGCACCAACATTGACAGACCAGTTATTGGTCAGACCCATCGCGGCACCAAATGCCACCGCGGATTGGCTGTTATAGTTACCATAACCTGCGCCAACGGACACTTCGCCACGTTCAACGCCAGATACGGCGACCGACGACAATGCGACCGAGCTGGCGATACCTGCAGACAGGTCTTTGTCCAGTTTGTCGATTTTCTTGTCGGTGTATGCGTTTGCCGCCGCCAGCGATAATGCCGCACGTTCATCCGCGTATGCTTTCGCGCTGTTCAATGTCATCGCATCTTGGGCAACCGCATATTCTTTTGCGGTGTTCAGCGTTGCTTCGTCAGCCAAGGCGAACGCTTCACGAACGGCGGTATCTTTTTCATCCGTGTATGTTTTTGCAGATGCCAATGTTGCCTGGTCCCCGGCGGTCATATCAGAACGAATCTGATCATCAGCTGCGACAAAATCAGAACGAATCTGGTCATCAGCTGCGGCAAATTCATTGCGAACTGCGTCGTCACCGGCGGTCATATCAGAACGAATCTGGTCATCAGCTGCGGCAAATTCATTGCGAACTGCGTCGTCACCGGCGGTCAATGCGTCATTGATTACACCACCATCGGCAACCGATGCGGAAATTGCGTCGTTTGCACGATTGTCAATTGTATCGGTAATCGGTGCGTCAAAGATTTCGCGCGCGGCCGCCTGGCGTTCGTTGTCCGCGGTCCATGCGTTGGACGTGGATTCCTGGTTCGCCAATGCGGCGTTCCATTGTTCACCCGCGTTTGCAATTGTTGCATAACGTTCGTTCAGTTCGTTGACCGTATTTGTGTCGTTTTCAAACACTGTATTGGCGGCATTGAATAATGGTGCTTCTGCGGCATATTCCGCACCTGTTTCGGTCTTGGCGGCATCAACACTTGCCGTGTCGGTTGTGAACGCCGTCTGCATTTCGTTGAATGCGTTTTCCAATGCCGAACCCGGTTCTGGATCAACCAGTCCGCCACGGTCGTCGACCAATCTGCTGCCATCCGCATTCAGACGAAATTCACGACCTTCTGCATCTGTGTATTTATAGCGTGTGCCATCAAACGTCGGGGCGTCGCCGTTTTTCACAGTGATTGTTGCGTCGTCACCAGATACGTATGTGCTGTTCAGTGTAACGTTCCGGGTGGAATCAGGTACAGATTCGCCCAATGTTACATCTTCGCCCGCGCTGTTTTTGTATTTGTAATTTGCGCGATCCATTGTTGCGCCTGCAACGATGTCCTGGGTCGTAGTGACGTCACCAGTTGCGGCGGATGTGCCGGTATAGTCGGACTGTTGCGGCAGGCTGTCCGTATTTTCTGGGTCATATGCCTGCCAGTTGCCAGCGGTGTCTTTGTATTTAAAGTCGTCCGCGTTTGGGCCCTCGGCATAGTTTTTGGTGACCGTGCTGCCATTATAATCATTATAGGTGTAATTATAATTTGCAGAATCCAGGTCTGTGCCAGCATTCTGTTCTGTGCCGTTTGCGGTCGTATATTTACCAGCAAATGTCACATCAGTAGTTGCCGCGTGTGCGCCGGCGAACGCCAAAATGCCCGCCAGTGAAAACGCAGTCAAAACCAAAGGTTTTTTCATGTTCTTTCCTTTTATTTAAATTAATTTAAACCGTGACGCAGGATGCGCCACGCATTTACTGTTACACAAACGAACGTTTGTGTAAGTGCCAGTGGTCAGTATTCTTATAAGATTGGCAAAAACTCAGTAATGCGTTAGAATTCTGGTGTTTTTTACGTCGGGGGGATATTTTTTTAAATATCAAAAAAAACAGTTGATTTAAACGTTCCTTTAAAATGACAGAAATCAGGAGGTAAAAAATGTCTGTAATTGGATACATTCGTGTCAGTTCAAATAAACAAACAGTGGAACATCAACGCTTTGAAATCAGCCAGTTTGCAACCGCAAACAAAATGGAAATCAATCGCTGGGTCCAGGAAACAATATCATCACGCCAGCCGTTGGATAAACGACAACTGGGCGTGCTGTTAAAGAAACTGAAACGTGACGATATTTTAATATCGTGCGAAATATCACGCCTGGGGCGATCATTGCTAGAGGTAATGCGAATTCTGGAAACGTGCATGAACAACGGGGTCAAGGTTTGGACGATAAAAGAAAATTATCGCCTGGGCGATGATATCCAGAGCAAGGTCATGGCGTTCGCATTCGGCCTGGCCGCGGAAATTGAACGCAATCTGATATCCCAGCGAACACGGGCGTCACTGAACAATATTCGTGCAACGGGTAAAAAGTTGGGACGGCCACTGTCGGCCCAGTCAAAGAAATTGAAACTGACGCGCAATATGAACAAAATCCGGCAATTGCTGGATGCAGGTGTGTCGCGATATAAAATCGCACAAATTATGCATGTCCAGCCGGTAACGATGAACCGTTTCCTGGCCCGCATGGGGTGGGATAAATTTATTAGAGAGCAGAGTGCAGAGAGCAGAGAGCAATGAAGCGCGCCATCGGCGCGCCTGTTTTTTTATCATCGCGGACTAAATTCCCCTCTGGCCAGAGGGGTGGCGCAACGCGCCGGGGTGTCGGTTTATAGATTGCCACGCTGCGCTCGCAATGACAAGAGGTTGAATCTATCAAATTCCCCTTCGCCAGGAAACCACCCACGGAATTTATCAACGGGGTGGACGCTCTGGGCGGACGGGGTAGTGGTATTATCAGTCCCTGCGGGGCAATGGATACCGACCTTCGTCGGTATGACGACTTAAAAATAATATTCCGCAGAAAATGAATTATGTTCGTAGAAAAAAACTAAATCACTATATCACGTTATCACTTACTCACTGTCATTGCTCTCTGCACTCTGCACTCTGCTCTCTAAATAAAAACCGGGGCGATGCCCCGGTTTTTATTTCTGGTCCGTGGTTGTCAGACCCAGATTTTCCGGTGTCAATTTACCCGACGCCGCCAGCACCGCAAAGAACGCCGACATACGACCGAACTTTGCCTGGGCCAGGGATACCTGGGTGTTCAACAATTCTTGTTCCGCGTTCAGCACGTCCAGCACCGTGCGACGACCACGTTTCTGTTCGTCACGTGTGCCGTTCAGTGCCATCTGGTTCGCCTTGACCCCGGCCTGGGCGGCGGCAATGGCCGATTCCTGGGCCGAATACATATTCCACGCCTGGTGCAGTGATTCTGAAATCGTGCGGCGCGCGTTGACGGTTTCTTCTTGGATACCATCAACGGTGGAACGAACCTTGTCCACGTTGGCAAATGCGTTGCCCTTGTCATACAGTGGCATTTTCAGATAGACGCCAATACGACTGTCGCGGGCGCGATCAATGTATGGAACATCGTCAATCTGCATAACGGCACCGCGGACGTCAACCGACGGCAATATTGTCTTGCGCGCGACGACGATTTTTTCACGTGCGGCCTTTTCCTTGGATTCCAGTGCGCGCAGGGCGGGGTGATGTGCCATCGCGTATTCGTTTGCGGCATCCACCGATTCTGGGAACAGTTTTTCCACACGCGACAAATCAATTTCGGTAAATTCGGCGGGCGCATCGCCGGCAATACGACGGAACGTTTCAACCGCGTTGTCATATTTTGCCTGGGCATCGGCCAGACCATATTTCGCCATTTCCACGCGCGCAGATGCCTGGGCGACATCGGTCTTGGTCAGACGGCCCACGCGTGCATTATCCGCGCAATAGTTATAATATTCCTGTAATACGCGCTGGTTATTTTGGTTCAGTTTTAAAACCTCGTCTGCGCGCAGAACGGCAATATATGCGTTGATTGCGTTCAAAAATACGTCTGATTCCGTCGCATACAGTGCCGACGTTTCGGCATCACGGACGGCACGTGCGCCCTTTATCTGGGCAACGGTGGAAAATCCTTCGAATACATTCTGTTGGAATTCAACACCGATTTGCGTCGGGTTGTAATCAAATGTGTAATCGCCCAATTTTGTCCGTGCCACGCCCGCATTTGCCGACAGACCCAGGTAAGGTTTTGCCCCAGATGACGCGGCCGACACATCGGCGTCGGCGGCACGCACGGCGGCGCGACTGCTTTTAATAACCGGATTGGAATCGTAGACCGATTGCAATTCAGAATACATATCGGCATTTGCCGCCAGTGTTACCAGCGCACCCAAAATCCCGATAAAGCCGTAACAGTTTTTCATTTCTTTTCCCCTTATAATGTTGTTTTAAACTTTTTAATCGCAAAAATCCATATGATTACGCCAACCCCCAGCATAAATGTGCACTGGCGTGCGAAATAGGTCAGGTCCGAGCCCTTTAATATAATATTGCGAACCATATACGCATAGTGCGACAGCGGGTTTATCGAACTGACGTATTGCAACAATGTCGGCATATTTTCGGTTGGGATAATCGCACCCGACAGCATCAGCGACATAAATGCCACAATTACCACGCCCAGTAATGCCTGTTGCTGGGTATGGGTATAGTTAGACAATAACACCGCAATCCCCGACGCCGGCACGCAAAAGACCAAGAATCCCAAAATGAACATAAAGTTTGAACCGACAAACGGTATGCCAAACACCGTGCGCCCAATAAACAATATGGACAGCATAATCAGAAACGACACCAGAATATACGGTAAAACCTTGCCCAATATAATGTCGTATTTTGATATCGGTGCAGACACCAGGGTTTCAATCGTGCCGCTTTCTTTTTCCTTGGTAATTGAAATCGTAATCAAAATCAGCAATGCCAAAAATACCAGCACCGCAATCAACGACGGCACCATAAACCATGGCGTGCTAAGTTCTGGATTAAACAGAATTCGCATATCAAACCGAATTGGCGACGCGGGCAGTGCATAATTCATTTCGTGCACCGTTGACATCACGACGCCGGCCAGGTAACCCTCGATACTCTGGGCCTTTAAGATATTCATTGAATCAATCAGGATTTGAATTTCCCCTTCGCCACGCATCAGCGCGCGTGTCAATCCGCCCGCCGGTGCGACAATCGCAACATCGGCGTCACCCGATTGCACAACCGACACGGCGTCACGTGTGGAATCGTTTGCGCGCACGAACCAGCCCGATCCAATCGCGTGATTATAAACCTTTTCCATAACGACATCGCCGGGTGTCATATCCACCGCCAGACGCAGATTTTTCGCCTCTAGCGTGATTGCGCCACTGTAAATAATCAACTGGACCGCGGGCATAACCATAACCGCGACCAACAACACCGGGTCACGCAACAGCGCGATAATTTCTTTTTTGAAAAATCCCAACAGACGTTTTTTCTTCATTCCAGCGTCCTTTTAAACCGTGCCAGACATGCGGCCAACAATATCAATGCAATCGCGCCCATCGCCGCAAATTGACGCCACAGGGCGGTAATCGAACTGCCCTTTAAAAATTGGTCGCGGGTAATTTCGATATAGAATCGCGCCGGGAATACGTCAGACACCGCCTGGTAGACGCCGCCCATATATTCAACCGGAAATACAAAGCCCGACAGCACCACTGTCGGCAACAGCCCCACAATCAACGCGAATTGAATTGCAACCTCTTGCTTGTGCGTAGAAACCGATATGAACAGCCCCATCGCCAAATACCCCAGGATAAATATCAACGTCGCCAGCGTCAGGGTTAAATAACTGCCCACAAATGGAACGCCAAATACGGTGCGCGCAACGATGAATACCAAAATAAATCCGATGAACGACAAAATCGCGTATGGCAAAACCTTGCCCACGATGATTTCCAGTGTGGTCGCCGGTGTGGACAGTAACATTTCCATTGAACCCTTTTCCCACTCGCGACATATGGTCAGTGTGGTCAACATAATCGCCACCAGTGCGATAATCACCGCCGACAGGCCCGGCACCGAAAACCACCGCGAATTTAATTCTGGGTTAAACAGATATCGCGATTTGAACGACAGGGGCGATGCCGATGTATCCACCTTTAAAATCTTGGCGGCGGCATTTGTGTTTATCGTTGTCATATAATTCGTAATTGCGATAATGGATGAATTATCGGCACCATCAACCATAACCTGGACATTACCAGTGCGCCCGGCAAAGATTTCATGTTCAAAATTTGGTGGCACAACCAGAACGGCACGCGCGCGTTCGGCCAATATTTCATCAAATCCGGCATCAGGATTATCAATCGGATATGTTTTGAAATAATTCGAACTGCCAAACGTGTCAATCAATTCGCGCGAACTTTCTGTGCGGTCGGCGTCATAGTATGCCATCTTGATTGACCGAATATTGAATTCAATCGAATTACCCAAAATCAGCACGATTGCCAACGGCAACAGCAGCGCGATAATCAACGTAAATGGATCGCGCAAGATATGCTTGCATTCCTTGGAAAAAATCGCCGCCGCGCGTTCGCGGGAAAAGAATCTCATCGGTTTTGCCCCTCTACCAATCTGATGAATACGTCTTCCAGTGATGGTGAAATCTTTTTTATATCAAAATATTTTTTGTATTTCTGGACCTGGGCCGCGGCATCAACGCCGTCGCGAAAACGCACGTGCCAGTGCCGCCCATACGGTTCACATATATCCAGAATTTTTTGCGGTGGAAATACCGGATTGTCCACGCGTGGGGTAAAGTTATACAGACTGTCACCAAACGTCTGTTTCTTTAAATTCGCCGGGGAATCAATCGCAATCAATTCGCCCGCCCGCATCAGTGCAATACGGTCGCAATTTTCAGCCTCGTCCATGTAATGTGTGGTGACAAAGATGGTCTTGCCATCGGCGGCCAATTTTTTTATCAGCGTCCAAAAACGCACGCGCGACACCGGTGCAACACCGGCGGTCGGTTCGTCCAGAAATATAATCTTTGGGTCGTGCAACAGCGCAACGCACAATGCGATTTCCTGTTTAATGCCGCCCGGCAAATCGCGCACCACGGTGGATAACTTTTCATCAAAACCGATAAATTTTAACAATTCATGCCGCCGACGCAGATATACAGATTCTGGCAAATCACGCAGTGCCGCCGCAAAATCAAAATTTTCTTTTATCGACAGACCATCGTATAACGTAAAATGCTGGGACATATATCCAACACATTGTTTAATTGTGTTGGCGTTGTCGCGTGTGAACGTGTGCCCATCAATAATAACGCACCCATCGGACGCCGGCAGCAACCCGCACAGCACGCGTATGGTCGTCGTCTTGCCCGCGCCGTTCGCGCCCAGAAAGCCGAATATTTCACCCCGTGCGACACAGAACGACACATCGCGCACGGCACAGAAATCGCCGAAACGAACATACAAATTTGACACATCAACAATGCATTTCGTCATTTTGCGCCCCCGCGTTTCAAGAAGTATTCGTCAAAGTTTGCCGCGTGCGATGTGCGCAACAATTCGCGTGGTTCGCCCGCGCCCAGGACATGTCCCCGTTCCATCAGGACAACAGAACTGCAACGCTCGGCCTCGTCCATGTATGCGGTGGTCATAATGACCAAGATTCCCTGTTGCTGGGCATTGTGCAATAAATCCCAGAATTCACGGCGACTGATTGGGTCAACGCCGTTTGTCGGCTCGTCCAGTAACATTACGCGCGGACTGCGCAGCAATGCACAAATCAGCCCCAGTTTTTTATACATACCCCCCGACAGATTCCCCGCCGTGCGGTCCAGAAATTTATCCAATCGCGCCATGTGCAGCAATTCGGCCCGCTTCTTTTTATATTCATTATCCGGGATTCCATACAGACGCCGGAAAAAATCCAAATGTTCGTCCACCGACAGGTCGGCATATAAACTCTGGCTTTGGGGCATATACGCAATTGATGCGCGCGCGTCGTTAAAATCAATGGGCGCGCCACCCGATGTGTATGCGATTGTGCCACTGTTTTGCTTCATCAAATGCAGCATCAGTCGAAACAGTGTCGTCTTGCCTGCACCGGCCGGCCCAATCACACCATACAGCGTCCCCGGGTTAAATTGCATGGATACATCATCCAATGCAACAACCGAACCAAAACGCTTGGTCACACCCGAAATATCAATACCAATTTGCTTATTCATGTAACAGTGTGCTTTCGATTGTCATGCCAGATTTCAGTGTTAAATCCGGGTTTTCAAATTTGACTTTGACGCCATATACCAGACGGGTGCGTTCTTCGCGGGTCTGGACGTTTTTCGGTGTGAATTCGGCCTGTTCATTGATTTTGATAATTTTGCCGGTGAATTTCTTGCCGTGTGCCTCGGGCAGGGTGCCAATCACATCATCGCCCACGTTCAGTTTGTGCAACATATCATATGGGACATAGAAATATGCCCAGATATCGTATGGATTGGCCAATGATACCAGTGTTGTCCCCGGGGCGACGATTTCGCCAACCTCGCGGAATTTGGTGATAACCATACCGTCAATCGGGGACGTAACGTTGCACCACGACAGTTTCAGGTCATTGTCATGTTTGTTACGGGCAACAACGTCATATTCGGCCTGGGACATATGACCCTTGGCGACCAAGGCGTCTGCACGTGCATAATCATTGTCAATTTGTTGTGCCAATATTTTATATGCGTCGCACGACATGGTCAGCAATGTTTGCCCCGTGGACACCGTGTCCCCTTCGGCAACATTGAATTCAGAAATATCAGACGAAACACGTGCCGATACAATAACCTTGGTCGTTTCTAACGTTCCGGCATACGAATATGGCTTATGTGAAATGACGAATTTCACAACCAAAAATACCGCGATAATCACCGCGGCCGCGATGCCACATGCACGTATCATTTTTTTCTGTTTTGCTTTCATAAGAAAAGTCCCCCCCTGTGTCCTGTGTATAACGTGATTATTGCAAATTCACGCGGAACCGTGCCCCGGGTATGAATTCACAATCCATTGTTGCGATGAAAATATCATTTTACGTGATTTAACACAAGTGAATTTATTATTTTTTTTAATAATTTTTTTCTTGCACAATTGTTTTGACATTGTGCGGCGTAATTTATGCTTTACATTTGCAAATTTTTCCGTAATAATCTGGGGGCTTGGGACAGTCCTGGGCGCAGAACAGGTCAAACACAAAATGAAAGCGATGAATTTGAAAAAAATTTTGTAATCGGGCGTGCGACCATCAGTTTTAACGACGGACGCACTTTTCTGCGTCCGTTTTTTATAACAGTGCATCAAAGGGAAAAATAAAATGTCAGAAAACACAACCATTTCATCCAACGAATTACAGGCGCGCCTGCAAAAGGCGGAAAATATTCGCGCCCGCGACGGCGTTGTGTGGAAAGACAAATTTGATCGCACGCACACAATTTCAGACGCCCGCGAATTGGCGGACGGCACACCAGTTAAACTGGCGGGGCGCGTAACGGCGTTGCGTTGGCTGGGCAAATTGATGTTTGGCCGTATTTATGACATCGCCGGTGAAATTCAGTTTTCTATGTCCCGTGAAGAATTGGGCGAAGAACAATATAAGTTTATGAAGGCGAACGTTGACCTGGGCGATTTTATCGGTATTGACGGTGAATTGTATCACACGACCGCGGGTGAATTGACCGTGCGCGTTGCAAAATACACCATTTTGTCCAAGGCACTGCGTCCGTTGCCGGAAAAGTTTCACGGTCTGACCGATACAGAAACCCGTTATCGCCAGCGTTATTTGGATGTTATTTCAAACCCAGAAACCCGTAAAACATTGCTGGGCCGATTCAAGATGACCCAATACTGGCGCGAATTTATGAATAATAACGGATTTTTGGAAATTGAAACCCCGGTTATGCAAAATGTTGCGTCTGGTGCGGCGGCACGTCCGTTCTTGACCCATCACAACGCGTTGGATGCGGATTTTCAGTTGCGTATTTCTCCGGAATTGTTCTTGAAATTGGCAAACTGTGCCGGTTTTGACCGTGTGTACGAGGTGGCCAAGGATTTCCGTAACGAGGGTATGGACGCCATGCACCTGCAAGAATTCACAATGGTGGAATGGTATGCGGCGTATTGGGATTGGAAACGCAATTTGAAATTCACATGGGACCTGATTCAGAACTTGATTCAGCGTTGTCGTGGCACATTACAGATTTCATACCAGGGCACCGAACTGGATTTTTCTAAATATGAAATGATGGATTACACCGCGAAAATGAACGAACTGTTCGGGTGCAATATTTTGGACTTTGACGATGTTGATGCGTTACGCAACCAGTTGGTTGACCAGGGTATGTTTCCGGCGGGCGAACTGGACGATTTGAAATCGGTCCCGACATTGGTTGATTATGTGTATAAGCGCAAGATTCGCGATAGCATTGTTCAGCCTACATTCCTATACAACTACCCAACATACATGGTACCATTGGCGCGTCACAGTGATGCGGACGACCGTTGCTTGGATATGTTCCAGTTGCTGGTATGTGGCGCCGAACTGTGCAAGGGGTATTCTGAATTGGTCAATCCGATGCAGCAATTGGCGGCATTTGAACAGCAGGCAAAAAACATTGCCGGTGGTGACGAAGAAGCATTTAACCCCGACAACGATTATGTTCGCGCGATGGAGCACGGATTTCCACCGATTTCGGGCGTTGGCGTTGGCGTTGACAGATTGGCCAGCATCATATTCGACCAGCCAACCCTGCGCGATGTGATTCTGTTCCCAATAATGAAGTAAGTATGGAGTATATGTGTCATGACAGAACCGTATGCCGATAGCTATATCGCCGATATGGTTGCGGATAATGAACGGAAAAACCTGGCGGTCATAGAAGAGGCACGCGTGTCCGGTCGGATAAATGACCAGGCGGCCCAGTATCTGACCGCACTGTATTCAGACAGTTTGACCTGGTATCGCGAAATGTTTTATTTCCTGGGCAAATGCTTTGGTGCGCCCAAGGCCCCTGTTGCGCGATATGACTATGACACAGACAGTGCGATTGATGAACCACTGCGCATTGCAGATATAAACCCACTGTCGCCATATATTGTGCATCACCGTTTGGATGCCGACCCCATGCGTAATCAATTCTTTACCGCGGTGGCGGGGCATAATATTGACCTGTCGGTGTCATCAATTGTCACGGTTATCGTCGGTGCCCAGAAAAACATCCATCGCGCATTGGAAAAGGTCGTTGGAAAATACTATGCGTCATACGTGGACGAGGTTGCAGACACCGTCTATGGCGTTATTTCGGCGCATGAACGTCCGGCGTCGGCGACGGCGATTGCCGACAAAATCCGCAAGAAATTATCAGAAAAATACATTTCAACCCCATCGGAAACAGTCCTGTCGATTATCGGGTCGGGTCACGAACAGATTGCGGTTGATTTGGTGCGTGCGCTGGATAAAATCCAACCGCCACGCCTGCGCCTGCAAGATGTGTGGCGTGTAAAGTGCTTGTTTGACCTGATACCCCAGGCGCGGACGTTTATCGAACGCGTGCGCCAGATGATGCCAGAACGCATTTTGTCGGTCAAAGACGGATTCTATGATATGGAAAACCCGCGTAATTATCGTGACGCGAAACTGATAATTGATATCGGCAAAGACGGTCTGGTCGTGCCAATGGAAATTATATGCCAGGTTCGCACATTCTTTGAATACGAACGTAAAACACACGCGCACTATGAAATTTCGCGTAAAAAGACATCTGCTCAGAGCAAGAATATCGAACGTCGCCTGTCTGATTTTATGGAAGGGGGCGCAAAAGAATACAACCTGTTGATATGCAACTGTCTGGAAGAATTGTTTGACCGCGTTGGATGGAACATTTTGTATGGCCAGGGCAACGATGTTTCATTATTCGAAGGATTCCCGAAAAAGTGCACCATGTATTATCCACAACGCGTTGTTGATTTAATTATGGGCAAACTGGACGACGCAATCGAGAACGAGGTTTTTCACATCACTGACGCGCCCGCCCCATTGACCCAGGCCCAAGAGATAGAGATTTTCCGTTTTATGACAAACTTTATCCTGGTCGCGGCAATGCCATATGGTCATCGTGGCTGGTCGGTGCCACTGGACAGCCTGTCTGGTCGCCTGTTTAACTTTGTCATGACCGAGGTCCAGCGTTACTATAAAAAGCCGACGGCGTAATGAAAAAACGCGGGATTTTCCCGCGTTTAATTTTTTACCGGCGCGTATTATATCATATTTTCACATAAATCCATAGGAAAGTTATTTTCTTGCATTGCATCGCCATTTCAGACAAAATTATCACAGGTTCTGGGGGGAATTACACAGAACCATAACAAGCATAAGAAAGGATAGGATTATGCGTCAAGGCAAAGTAAAATGGTATAACGGCAAGAAATGTTTTGGTTTTATTACACCAGATGCACCAAACGCCGATGGTAACACCGATGATGTTTTTGTTCATTCCAGCGCGTTAAAGGCAGCGGGTATCAGATTTTTAAATGAAAACGACATTGTCGAATTTGACGAAGAAGTTCGTAACGGCAAATTGTCGGTAACCGAATTAAAATTGATTCAGCGGGACGAGGAATCTGCGCGTCGTTTCCACGAACGTCGTGCCGAACACCGTCGTGCAATCGAAGACAGAAAGCAGCGCGAGGAAAAATCAACCAGACGCGGATTTGCATTCTGGAAGAAGTCATAAAAAACGGGGCCCAGCCCCGTTTTTAATTAGAGAGCAGAGAGCAATTAAAGTTCCCCTCCGGTGGAGGGGTGGCACGCAGTGCCGGGGTGGTCTTTTTTTCTTAAAGAGAGCGGAGAGCAGAGAGCAATGAAAAGTGGGTAAGTGACAGAGTGATAAAGTGATTTAGTTTTAGAATAGAAAACTTAAAAACTTGTCATTCCTGCGCAGGCAGGAATAGGGTCTTTAAAATTACTTCTGTTCACTGTTGCACAATATTCAGCAAAAATGGCCTGATAACCTTTATCAAATAACACCGCAACATTCTGTGTTTGGCTCGCGTTCGCTCGCACTGCATAGTCCCTATTCCTGCCTGCGCAGGAATGACAAGAGTAAAAAAACAGGCTAAATTCCCCTCTGGCCAGAGGGGTGCCCGCAGGGCGGGGTGTCGTTTTATGGATTGCCGCGCTTTGCTCGCAATGAAACCGAGCGGTACGCGAAGGTTGCGGCAAGGACGCAGTCCGCAGGCGACACACGAATAGTTCTCTATTTTAAAACTATATCACTTTATCACTCTGTCACTTACTCACTTTCATTGCTCTCTGCTCTCTACACTCTGCTCTCTGTAATCGTTATTTTCTTGTAATTTTTATCATTTGCACTACAATAAATGGGAACAAATAACCAAAGGATTTTAATCATGTGGACAGCAATCGCAGTTGCAGCAGTTTTAATTTTATATGTTATCGCCGTGTATAACGGTCTGGTTGCGCGCAAGAACCAGGCGCGCGAGGCATTTGCCACAATTGATACGCAATTAAAGCGTCGATATGATTTGATTCCGAACCTGGTGGAAACAGTGCGTGGCGCGGCAAAACACGAACGTGAAACACTGGATGCCGTCGTTGCCGCCCGCAGCAGTGCAATGAACGCCACGGGTGACGCACGCGCAGATGCCGAAAACCACCTGTCGGCAACATTGAAAAGCATTTTTGCATTGTCTGAAAATTATCCGACATTGCGTGCAAATGAAAACTTTCTGGAATTACAGCGTGAAATCACCGACACAGAAACCAAGATTCAGGCGTCACGCCAATTCTATAACAGTGTCGTTATGGCCCTGAATACCCAGGTTGACCAGTTTCCATCAAATATTATCGCGCGTATGTTTGGCATAACGCACGAGAAACTGTTTGAAATTGATGACACGGCCCAGCGTAATGCCCCGTCGGTGAAATTCTAAGGGTATTACGCAAATGGCGGCGGCCCAGGATTTTACACTGCATACACATACGGTTGGGTTTGACGGGCGCAATACCCCGGCCCAGATGGTGGCGCGTGCGTGTGAAATGGGATTTCGCACAATTGGAATATCAAATCACTTTATTGTCTATCCCGGAATCAGCCGCGCGCGTATGTATTGGTATGCGCGCCGTGGCGGATACGACGGAATTTATTCAGAATCATTTGACGCGACAATTGAAAAATTCCGCGCGCATTATACCGAACTGGACGCATTGGCTGGCAAATATGACATAAGAATCCTGCGCGGGATAGAGGTGGACTTTTTCACATACCCCACCTGGCGCGATGAATTTGAACGCGCAGTGCGCATATTGCGTCCGGATTATACAATCGGATCGGCGCATTTTGTGGTGCACGATGGGCGTTTATGCAACACGCACGATGCGGCAAATGCCGCACCCGCGGACCAGACGGCAATATTAAACAAATATTGGGAAAATGTTGCCATGGCGGCATCATCTGGGCTGTTCACGTGGATGGCGCACCTGGATTTATTCAAGAAAACGGGGCTGGGCACGGGCGACCAATGGGCCCCGGCGGAAAATCGCGCATTGGACGCAATTCGCGACGCTGGCATCGGGCTAGAGGTAAATACGTCCCCATATTCCGCACATTATTCCGAACCGTATCCGGGCGCGCGCATTATGCGTGGCGTTGCAGCGCGCAATATCCCCGTATTGGTCAGTGATGACGCCCATGCGGCAAATCAAATCGGTCGTGATTTTGAACGCGCCGAACAATTTATTACCCAAATGGGTGTGAAAAATCGCCTGGGAATTCAGAAAATACTTGATTTTCGGTCAAAAACACTATAAACTGGGCGCGCTGGGTAATCAGAACTGATTACGGCGACGGTGATTTTTTGGTCCCGCACGCGATAAGGAATCTGTGACAAACC
>CAKQSE010000012.1 GCA_934272785.1 uncultured Alphaproteobacteria bacterium | reverse complement strand
AAACGGAGTAATATATGGCAACACTGACACTTGGAAAATCTGTAACAATTGATGCGGTGCACAGCAAAAAGGGTGACGCGGTATATGTTGAACGTCGTCGCCGTGTTGTGGCACCGGGCACGCGTGAACTGCGCGATGAACCGGTAACGCCAAGTGCGCCAAAAAACGCCGCTGATGAAAAGTTGCGTGCCGTCCTCGAGGCGGCGCGTGCCCGCGAAGAACAGCGTCGTGCGCGCGAGGCCGAAGAGGCCGCTGCCGCCGCCGCGCGCGAGGCCGAAATTGCGCGCGAGGCCGCCGAATACGAACAGGTGAAATCACAATTGGCGGCACGTGAAAATGCCGCCGCACCAGAAGCGGTCGCCGAAGAAAAACCGAACCCCGCGCCCGCACCGAAAAAGCAGGCCGCCCCGCAACAGTCACAATCACAAGGCCAGCACTTTACGTCCCGCAATAACAACGGCCGTGGTGGCGATGATGATGACACTTCGCGCGGGTACAACAATCGCCATAATGCGTCCAAGAAAGACTTTAAAAAATCAGGCAAGATTTCATTGCATGATATTGTTATTGGCGATGGTGACGACGATGATGAAATCGGAATTCGTGGCGCAAACCGTCGTCGGTCCGAAGCGTCGCTGAAACGTTTCCGTGAAAAGGCGCGCGCAATATTTACCGCACCGCAAAAGGTGGAACATGTTGTCACACTGGGCGAAACGATTACGGTCAAAGATCTGGCCGCGGCAATGGCGGAAAAGGTTGGCAATGTTATCAAAAAACTGATGGAAATGGGTATGATGGCGTCCCAGAACCAGTCTATTGACGCCGATACCGCGGAATTGGTTGCAACCGAATTTGGCGCGACCGTCAAACGTGTTGTTGTAAAACCATATGCCGATCAATTGGAACGTGCGCCGGATCCGGCACACCTGCAGCCACGTGCACCGGTGGTCACCGTTGTGGGTCACGTTGATCATGGTAAAACATCACTGTTGGACGCGATGCGCAATGCGCACGTTGCCGCGGGCGAGGCCGGCGGTATCACCCAGCACGTGTCCGCGTACGAGGTTAAAACAAAATCTGGTGCCGATATTACGTTCTTGGATACACCGGGACACGAAACATTTACCGCAATGCGTGCACGTGGTGCCCAGATGGCGGATATCGTCGTTCTGGTCGTCGCGGCAAATGATTCAATTATGCCCCAGACCATAGAGGCGATAAATCACATTCGTGCGGCCAAGGTTCCGTTTATCGTTGCTATCAATAAAATTGATTTACCCGAGGCAAATCCAACCCGCGTTAAAACCGACCTGTTACAGCAAGAGGTCCAGGTAGAAGATATGGGTGGCGATGTCCAGTGTGTTGAAATTTCTGCGACAAAGCACATCGGTCTGGATAAATTGGAAGATGCGATTTTACTGCAGGCCGACATGATGGAATTAAAGGCCGACCCAGATATGCCTGCCGTTGCCTATGTGGTCGAAGCGAAAATGGAAAAAGGCCTGGGCGCAACAGCGACAATTTTGGTGCGCCAGGGAACACTGAAAATCGGCGATGTATTCGTTGTGGGTGAAACATTTGGTCGTGTGCGTGGGTTGATAAATTCGGCGGGCGTCCGTGTGAAATCTGTGCGTCCGGGCCAGCCGGCGGTTGTCCTGGGGCTGGACAGTGTGCCAAACGCGGGTGACGAATTGCACGTTATGGAAACAGATGCCCAAACGCGCGAGGTTGCGGCATATCGTCGCCAGGCGGCCAAGGACAAGGCAAACGCGGTAAAGCGTTCATCACTGGAAGAATTGTTCGCCCGTCGCGATGAATCCAAGAAATTGGTATTACCGATTATATTGCGTGCCGACGTCCAGGGCAGTGTCGAGGCAATTACCGACATGCTGCGTGATATCCATACGGACAAGGCATCGGTTGAAATCCTGTCGTCCGGCGTTGGCCAGATTACCGAAGGCGATATCCGCCTGGCCACGGCATCAGGCGCGGTAATTATTGCGTTTAATGTTCGTGCCGACGCATCGGTCCGTGATATGGCGCGTGCGGGAAATGTTGATATCCGCTATCACAGTGTTGTGTATCGCATTACCGACGAAATCAAAGAAATTTTGTCTGGTAAATTGGCACCGGAAAAGAAGGAAAACTTTATCGGATACGCCGATATTATCGCGCTGTTCACCGTGGGCAAGGGCACACGTGTTGGCGGTTGCCGTATATCCGAAGGTGTGATAAAGAAAGACGCGTTTGTTCGTTTGTTGCGCAATAACGTCGTTATCTATGATGGTAAAATTGGCGAATTGCGTCGTGAAAAGAACGAGGTCAAAGAAGTATCTGGCGCGGGCGTTGAATTCGGTATGTCGTTTGACAAGTATAATGACTTGAAAGAAGGCGACCGGGTTGAATGTTACGAAGTGCAAGAGGTTCGCGCACAGTTATAAAAAACGGGGCATCGCCCCGTTTTTATTAGAGAGTAAAGCGCAGAGAGCAATGTTTGTGCTCGCGCTTCGCTCGCAATGACAAGTGTCTAGTTCTATCTTTGCGATGTGAAAATCCCCTTCGCTGGCGAAGGGGTGGCCGCCCCAGGCGGACGGGGTAGTGGTGGCGGTCCCTGCGGGGCAATGGACCCCGGCCTGCGCCGGGGTGACGACTAAAAAATAGTAAATAACATAAACCTGAACAATGTTCGTAAATTGTGGCATTCAACCACACAACACCGTCATACCGGCGCAGGCCGGTATCCATTGTGTTCCCTTGGTATATCACAATTGGGCAATTAGTCCCCAATAATAAAATCTGCGATTGTTTTGATATGGCTCGCGTTCGCTCGCACTGTATAGACCCTATTCCTGCCTTTGCTCACCCACGGAATTTATCAATTCCGCGGGGCCCGGAGCAGGAATGACACCGCAGGTGCGGTGAAACCAATCCAAGCGAAGCGCAGGATGCGGCAAGGACGCAGTCCGCAGGCGACACACGAATAGTTCTCTATTCTAAAACTATATCACTCTATAACTTACTCACTTTTCATTGCTCTCTGCTCTCTGCGCTCTGCTCTCTATAAAAAACCGCCCCGGGCGGGGCGTTTTTTTACCATGTCGGGGCGTGGTCGCCTTCCTTGACGATGGGTTGTTCATCTTCCCATACCGACAGGCCTGTTTCAACATCCGTCAATGTCAGTTGCAGATAATATTCTACGCGCGTATCAACGTTTGAAAACCACCCAGATTTCAGTTTCAGGTTACGCTGTAACATCTTGCCCGACAGTGACAGGTTTGGCGCAACCAGGGTGCCTTTCTTGGCAATTGTGGACGCGTTGTATTCATCGTTACCGCGATTTGCGCGAACAATATGCGTTGTGTCATCTTCGCTGGTTGCAACGGTCACATCAACCGGAACAACGCCCGATGCCGCAACGGTTGTTGCCGATGCGCCGGCCGCATTTACGCTGGCACTGGTGGCCTTGACGGTTGCTGGGACATATGCGGTTGCGGTGGCCGGCTTGTTTTGAAACGCGGTTGTAACCTGGGCCGTGCCAGAATTTACCAATGTTGTGCGAATCTTTTTGGTCAGGATATCTGTATCAAAACGCTGCATCGTGTCGTTTTCGATATCTGCGATTGCGACAACAGGTTTATTCACGCGGGCAAATGCGCCACTGGCAATCATTGATTTTGTCATTTTTTCGGCGGCATTGGTCCAGTCACGATATTCCAATTCCATAACATTTTGCATTTGTGCCACGTCGCGCGTATCGTCCAGGTCAACAACGCGTGTTTCACCACACCCGCACAACACGGCGCACAGTGCAATTGGCATCATTTTTTTCATCGTTTCATCCTTTAGTTTTTGTTGTTATTTTATTTGTATCACCTTGACATCTGGTGTGCCACCTAAAATTCGCACATAGACCAGGCAATTGTCGTTTTTCGGTATTTCGGCGGTGGCAACCACGTCGCCATGGGACGTTATATCCAGGTGTCCGCTGTGGTCATTTTTTGTGCGTAATACCGATATAGTCTGGGGCAGGGTCGGCCATGACCGAACCTCGGCATCGGTGGTGGAAACAGAATATATTGTCGATATCAGTCCCAACAGTGGGGCGGCATCGCTGTTTGAATTATACATTGCCGATTGCAGCATTGCGCGTGACGTCGCCGCCGCAAATGCGCGCAGTGCGGCGTTTACACTGTATTGTGTAAATTCGGTCATAAACAGTGCATCAACATTGGCAATTTGCACCGCGCCATCAATCGGTGTTGCGCCGTCCCAAAATACCGGTTCGGCCAATGCCAGCGATATAACCGTCATACCATTGTCGGTCATAAACGGCATATCAATTCTGTTTTCATACAGTCTGGGCGCAAATCCATCTTCGATAAATACCCACACGGTGTTTTGTGGTGTGCGTCCCGCACGTGCCGCCCCCAGGTCATCGGCCACCGGGCGTGCGCCACCCGTCATACCATCGGTGCGGGCCAGATATGTTTTTGCATTGCTGAAATCGCCCATATTCAGGAAATATATCCCCGACAGATACATCAGTGCCGGATTCATAATATCCCGAAATGCCGCCCACTGGGAATTTTCGGCATTTATTTTGTTGGCCAGTGTTTGATTATCGCCCATCGATTTTTGTGTTTCCTGGACCAATGTGTCATATTCGCGCGACATTTTCTGTTGGCGTGCATATGATTGATTTATGATTACGCGCGCGTCATTTGTATTGCCCAACGCCAGCGCGTTCCACAACTGGTAATACGACACGAACAGCGCGTCCATCATATACGGCCGGTAATCATTTGACATATTCCCGCCCAGTAATGCGCCAATTTCGCGTCCAATGTCACCACCGGTTAAATCGATATTGCGATGATTGAATTCTTCGTATGCGGCGTCTGATGCGGCAAAATCATTTTTATGAAACGCGGCATCGGCACTGATTAAAATTTCCAGATTATTTTGCGACGCCATATCGCGACCGCCGGCAAACGCATCTGCGACCGCATAGTCGCCCGCGGCATACCCGGCCTGGACATCGTCCAGACGCGCCGTCATATCCGCGCTGCACCCCGCCAGTATAATTGCAAATATAAATATACCAATTCGTCGCATGCGTAAATTATACCCCGGGGACCGCAAAAATCAATCACAGTGTTTTTGTTTCGCCGGTCTGTGGGTCAAAGAATTTTGGCGACCCACTGTAACCCAATGCCGCATAGTGCGACGGGACCAAGAATTCTGGTAATGGGCTGGACGCACCCATCGCCATATACCCGGTCAGGCGCGGGTCTTTCCAGGCTGGCTGTTTGTCGGCCTCTATCGGGCGATGATACCAACCCTGGAATATGACCAATTGTTTATTATCGGCCAGACGCATGATGTCCATCGGGGTATAGAGTAATTCTTCGCTGGTGGAATCCTTGCCGTCTTTGTCGGTTTTAACCTTCATCTTGTATCCCATCATATCCGAAAAACGTTTCGCCGTATCTGGGTCATTTTGACGCAGAACAACCTTGGCCGCGGTGGTGGATATAATTGTTGCGGCGGCGTCGGCCCCGTATTTTTCCTGAATCTGGTGCAAATCCTGGCCGATAATCAGATATGATATTTTCTGGCCACGACCTAAATCCGGCCCCTGGATAACCGCGTCCAGTTTCTGCATTTTCGGCATTTCGTCCAACACGAACAGCACCGGATATGGCCCCAGTTTTTTGCCATCGTTCATCTGTTCTGGGGCGTTTGCCAACAGATAGTTTGTCATCAATTCAATAAATATCGCGGTAATCGGATTTAACGCCTGGGCATCAACCATATTGATGGACAGATAGACCGAAACAGGCTTCATTTTTCCATCGCGCGGATCAATCATGCCGCGCAAATCAGAAAAGTGAAAATCAGAATGGCTGGTGCGGTTACGCACGGCGGCATTACGGAAAATGGACAGTCCCTCCATCACGGTGGACAGAATTGATCCGCGTTCCTTGTCCGGGGTGTTGGCCAACTGGGTCAATTCCAAAACGCTGCGGTGCGCGTATGCGTAACGACGTGCCTCGTCCACGGCATTTTGAAACAGGTCCTTCATGGGGTCGGCCATCATAACCATCTGGTCGCCCTGGCGACGGCGTTCGTCCATATCCTGGGCAATGGCGATTTGCGACGCGTTCAGCCAGTCCAGAATCATGGAAAACGCGGCCTCGCGTCCGACCCATGCGGGCGGGATATTTTCCCATGTTCCAATGTGCACATAATTTGTTGCGTTCAACTCGCCACGCTGTAACAGTGCATTTGCCGCATACGCATTTGTGTCGTTTATCATGGCCAGGTAATAGTCTGATAACACCGCCGCATCTTCGGCGTCAAATTGGCCCGACGTTATGCGGTTATAGAAATAATCATCGGCCTTGGCACGTTCAACCTTGGATATAATATATTGGACCAGTCCCGACAATGCCGCGCGCCCAGAAATTGTCCAGTGCGGGTCCGCCGATGACGATGCGTTATCTGGTATCAATACCTTGCACATAGAATCGACATACAGGTCGCGTTGCGCAATATTAAACGGCACGTGTTCCGGCGACAGTGGATTCCACGATGGATAGTATATGCCACGTGCGGGATCGTCCTGGCCCGCCCAGTTCATGATAAACACCGGACCCACCGACGCGCGATATCCCGATGATTTTTGATACAATTCAGGCTTTGGGTCATTGATAATCATTGACACATTGTTGCATTCAAAAATTGTTGGGAACACAACACCCTGGGTTTTACCGGTTCCCGGGGGCGCGACGCACAATGTGGACAGGCATTCGTTCATCATCAGCGGTTTTTTCTTGAAATACCCCAATACCATCATAAAACCGCCAAACAGACCCATTTTCTCGATATCTTCCTTGGTCGCCTTGTTCGAAGATTTTTCTGCAAATTTATCCTTGCCATACGGGTTAAATTCATCAACCAACGTGTTGTCCGCCATAAAATAGTATGCGATTATGGGCAATAACGGCGCGATGCACGAAATATCAGTGCGCATCAGCGAACGGGAAATCCAACCTGGAACCTCGGCCACGACGGACATACCGCCCGTGGTCAGTGCGTTTATCAAATACACACGCGTCCAAACCCACGTGGCCGGTGACCAGCCGTAACGCCATATGTGTTCGGCAATAAACGACAGACCAAACGCCAGCGCGCACACCAACCAGATTCCAACCGCCCATCGCAATGACCAGAATATCTGGGCCATTGGGGTGCGCTGGTGTTCCTTGTATGCGCTGGATTTGAATATGTTCATGCCCTTGGACGAGCCGCCAGCGGATAAAATCTTGAACTTTTCAACCATTGCGCTATGATTGTATCATAATTTTAACCGATTATAAATCAGGAATTGCGCGAAAATGAAAAATATTCCACGAATCTTTGTCGGTAACGACGTTACAGAAAACACAACTGTCCCGGTTTCGGCGGACGTGGCGCATTACCTGGACCGCGTGATGCGCCAGCGGGACTGCCTGGCGTTCGGGGCGGGGTGGGAATACGTCGCGCAATTGTCTGATGATAAACGGCATTTGGTAATTGGTGCGGCAACCGCGCACACCGATCCGGCGGGAAATGTAACGTTATTCTTTGCCCCGATAAAGCGGACCGATGATTTAATAAATATGGCAACCCAGATGGGGGTCGCGGCGTTCCAGCCGGTGATTACAGAACGAACAACGGCGCACCATATAAATTGGGCGCGTATGGAAAAAATCGCGCACGAGGCAGCCGAGCAATCAAACCGCAACAGTGTGCCGAAATTTTTCCCAGAAATAAAACTTGCAGACATTGATTTGCATGGTATGGTATTTGCAGATGAACGGGCGGCCCATGGCGCAGATTTGCCGGCAGCCACCACGTCAGACAAAATTTTAATCGGGCCCGAGGGTGGATTTTCAGACGCTGAATTTGCACGCCTGGACGCGGCCGGCGCGCGCGGGATTTCGCTGGGGAAAACGGTGTTGCGTGCGGAACTGGCGGCGGCAATCGCATTGGCCAAGGTAACAGGATGAAACAACGTATCGCAAAATTTATCGCAGACACAGGCACGGCATCACGTCGCGATGCCGAAAACCTGATTACATCGGGACGTGTTGCGGTTGATGGCGTGATTATTGATTCCCCGGTATTCTTTGTTGATGAAAACAATGTCGTTACGGTTGACGGTGCGCCAATTGCGGCGCGCGCACAAACAGAATTATACGTTTTTAACAAACCACTGAACACAATGACGACGGCACGTGATCCGCGTGGTCGCCGCACGATTTATGATTGCCTGCCGGAACAATATCGCACATTGCGCTATGTCGGGCGTTTGGATTACAAGACAACGGGATTATTGTTGATGACAAATGATGGTGCGTTGGCGCGTCGTTTGACATTGCCATCATCAAATATACCGCGCACATATATCGCAACGGTGGGTGATGTTGATTTGTCTGGCCTGGCGGCGGCGCGTCGCGGCATGACAATTGATGGAATAACATATCGCCCGATGCAGATTGATGAATTGCCCGGTGGTGATTTACGCGTCACTGTGACCGAGGGGAAAAAGAACGAAATCCGCATCGTCTTGCGTGCATGTCACACGCCGGTGCGCCGTTTGCACCGAATTTCGTTTGGAAATATAACGTTGGGAAATTTACCTGTTGGAAAAATTCGTCCTGTGCCACAGAAAACGATTGACGCGTTGTTAAAATCTTTTTAATATTCAAATAACTAGGAAGGGAGATTTTACAATGAAAAAAACAAACACACCCAAAACCACAACGCGCAAGGTCAAAAAGACTGCGGATACCGCGCCACTGAAAATCACGCCGGTGGTATGCGACAAACGTTGCTTTAATCCATGGTCATTGTCGATTTATGTTTATTGGTTTATCATTTTGTTCTTTATCGCATCAACGTTCTATATCCTGGGGCGCAGTCACGACACACTATCGCACAAGGCTGGTAATGTTGAAATCACCGAAGAAGCATTGATGCAGGCGGGCGATTATTACGAACAGGGCAAAACAAAATTGTTGGCTGGTGACACCGCTGCGGCAATTGCCGACCTGACGACCGCGATTGATACGGGTGTTGCCGACATTGATGCATACCTGTTGCGGGGCGAGGCGTATTTGCAATCTGGTGATTACAGCAATGCGATGAAGGATTTCAATGCGGTTATTGAACGCGAACCGGGTAACGCGGTTGCATACTATGACCGTGCATTGTTGAATACCCGCACCGAAGATTATGGCATGGCGTTAAACGACATCAACAACGCATTGGCGGCCCAGACGGCCAACCCGTCCAAGATTCTGCAACTGCGCGACCTGTATGCAAAACGTGGCCAGTTGAATTTGTGGTTGAAAAACTGGGACGGCGCAATTGCTGATTACACAAATTCGTTGTCGCACACATCTGGCGCAGTCAGCCCATCTGTATATGCCGAACGTGCCGAAGCGTATACCGCGGTTGGCAACTATAACGACGCAATCAACGATTATGCATCGGCGGTGCGCGTGATTTCTGAACAGATTCAGGGCGCAACCACGGCCGACGCACGCGAAGCGTTATCCAGCAGTGCGATGTCGTATTTTGAAAAATCTGCGGCATTGAATTTGCAGGTTGGTAATGTTGATTCCGCACGCAGTGATTTGAATTCTGCATACACAATTGCGGGCGCATTAAATGACACGGCCAGCGCGCAGCGTTTGGGTGAATTGATAACAAACCTGCCGACAAATACACCAACACCGGCGGTTGAACAGCCATCTGAACCGGTCGCACCATCTGAACCCGTCACACCGGCCGAACCATCTGAACCGGTCGTGCCAGAAATGCCGACCCCAGATACCCAGCCGGAAATGCCGGTTGAATAAAACGGGTAACACAAACAAAAAACCGGCGATTGCCGGTTTTTTTATTTGCAACCGTTGTATTAAAACGTCAGACGCATACCCGCCGCCAGAAATGGTGTCTTGGTTGTCATACCTAGTGACACCCAACCATCAACATTTTCGCTGTATTTATAACGGAATGACCCAACGACGGTGTGGTCGGTATAATCGTCAATATCGTGTTGCCACAGGCCTGTGTCAGAAAATATGTACGACAGTGATAACGTGTAATTCAAAATGTCATAACTGATGCCTGTGCCCGCGGCCAGACCATCACTGGCGATGCCGACCGGGTTTTCGTCATAAATCAGTCGCGCAGATACGCCCCAAACCCAACTGTTGTATTGCAAATTCATGCCACCTGATACCTGGGCGCGCCAATCAGAATAAACGCGTGGCGAATACGTATCGGTGCGATAGTGGTCCGGGTGTGACATAAATGACGCACCCAATGAATACGCCGTCTTGGTTTTGCCGTGCGGGTTACGGATTTTCAGGCCCGCATCAACCGCATAGTCGTAATCGTCTGTGACGCCCGCCACCGACAGGCCGTATTGCGCGCCGCGCGACGGCACGGTTGCCAAATTCATACGCAACGCGTTGCGTCCCGTGGTGATTGTTGTGTCGGATATAACGGGGCCATCCGGGTGAATTTTTTTATAAAACAGTGGTTTATCATTGACGCGTAATCCCCCCACATCGGGCAGGCCAACCCCCAACTTGCGTGCGATGGAATCGGTCATACCGATTTCAATGCGACCGTAATTTCTGTTTTCAAAAAATCCAAATGCCTCGCGCAGGGGCTTGTTCTCGTCCAATGCCGCGTCGTCCAATGCATATACCGCACCAACGGTCTGGCCCGCCGCGACCGCGTAATTCATTTGTGCGCGCACGCGCCAATCACCAATAAAATCAGATTGGTCAAATTCCGGCTGTAACATACCGACCGAACCGTATCCCGACAATTTAAATGCAAATCGACCGGCGTTATATTCCATCGCGCGCGCCGATTGTGCGACGCCGATGATTGACAGTGCCACCGCCAGTGTGCGGCATGGGGTTATGCGCATACGTGTCATCCTTGGGTTTCTTTTAATATCGCATCACGCAGTTTGTTAAATGCGCGCTCTTCTATCTGGCGAACGCGCTCGCGTGAAATTCCATATTTCTGGGACAGTGATTCCAGTGTTGCGACCGGTTCGCTCAGACGTCGCGCACGCAGTATTTCGCGGTCGCGTTCCGGCAATTCGGCCAGGTGTCGCCGCAACAATTCGTATCCACGACGGCGAAATTCCATCTGTTCGATTGAATCCTGGATATTTGTTTTTTCGTCCGGCATATTGGCCAAAACGTCGCGCGCGTCATCGTCCGAATGCGCCGGCGCGTTCAGTGATACATCGCGTGCGGTCACACGCGTTGACATACGGCGAACATCGTTTTCTGGCACGTCCAGGTATTCAGCAATCTGTTTTGTTTGGTCATCACTCAGATTATTATCCATAATCCCCAGTGCCCGCTTTGCCCGCGCCAGGTTAAAGAACACGCGTTTCTGGTTTGCCGATGTCCCGATTTTAACAATGGACCAGTTATTTAAAATTGTTTCGTATATTTCGGCGCGAATCCAGAACATTGCATATGTGGAAAAACGAAATCCCTTGTCTGGGTCAAATTTTTGCAGTGCCTGCATCAAACCCATATTGCCACTGGCAATCAAATCGCCCACCGGAATGCCATAGTTTTTAAAATCATATGCCACCGACACCACCAGGCGCAAATGGCTGGCCACCAGGCGTTCCGCGGCAACCTTGTCCTGATTTTTTACCCAATTGGTGGCGCATTCGTATTCTTCCTGGGCGGTCAGAATTGGGAATTTCTGAATCGTCTGGATATACTGGGCCAGGCCCGATTCATCACTGACCCCACGGGCGGCAACCAAACTGGTATTTTTTTGTGCCGGCAAAGCGTTCTTGATTTGCTTTTTCATTACTTTTATAGTATAGCAATAAAATATGATTTATCAAGGGCACCATTTACACAGGAGAAATTTCAATGGCATCCATTTTGGAAAGAAATAACAAGGTCGCAAAGGCCAAAGAACCCAAGAAAACACGTGAAGATTACGCCGAAGACGCCCTGTATCGCGAGGTATGGGAAGAGGTCAATAATGACAAAACCCAGGCGTTTATTAAAAAATATTCACGCCATATGATTATTGGTGCGCTGGTGCTGCTGATAATCGTGACCGCGGTCCAGATTGGCGTTCGTGCACATCGCAATGCAAAAATTGCGGTCGCAACAAATTATGAAACGGCCGTGATGAATATGGACGCAAATGCGCTGGCGGCGATTGCCGGGGATTCATCGGGCGCAACGGCTGATTTGGCACTGTTTCAATCGTATTTGATTGATAATGATATCAAGAAACTGGAACAACTGGCCGCGCATGGCGCAACCCGCGATTTTCGCGACCTGGCGAAAATGCACATTGTTGCAAACCGTGGTGATGAAATGTCGGCGACAGATGTTGAAAAATATCTGTCTGATTTGGATACAAAGAAATCACCGTTTTATTATACGTCGCGCCTGACCATTGCCCAGAAATATCTGGCCACTGGGGACAAAGCGGCGGCGGATAAATGGCTGAACGTTATTATCAATGATACAGACGCACCGGCGGTTGTATCGGCCACGGCACAATCATTGCGTTAAATTAAATTGGGGGCGATTATGCAGAAATTTGTTGCGGTTTTAACATCACTGGTGGCGTTGGCGGCGTGTTCAAAACACGATCCGATTTTGCCCGGTGTGCGCAGTGCGATTTTTGCAACCGACGCCCCAACGGTTTTGAACCAGAATATTTCTGATTTGCCAGATGCGCCAATCACACACGATGCGGTGGCGTGTCCATATACCCAGGACGCAACAAACACGATTAAACGTGGTGATCGAAAAATATTCAGTGGTTTTCCCGTCCCGAATTCTGTGCGCAGCACGCAAACCCCGGTATGCAGTGGTAAATATGTTTATGCGGGGCTGACCACGGGCGAACTGATTAAAATCGATACCACCACGCGCCAGGTTGCATGGGTTGCCGATATTTTCCGCCCCAGCAATATGACCGGTGGCGCATCGGTTGTTGATATTGTTGCGCCGATTGTTGTGTCGGGGTCGGACGTTTATGTGGGCGGCCTGGGCGATGCATTCTGTCGGATAAATGCGACGTCTGGGGCGAAAAAATGGTGCGCAAATGTTGGCACGGCATATTCATTTGTAATGACCACGCCGGCAATATTTGTCGTTGGCACAGATAACAATTTATATGCATTGCGTAATTCTGATGGTGCGATTTATTGGCGCACCGAAATTGATGAACAATCGGCACCAAAATACGCCGACAAAATCATAACGGTTGGCCGGCAAAAGATTGATGCCGAAACCGGAAAAATCATTAAATAAAAAAATGCGCCAATTTGGCGCATTTTTTTGTGTATCTTTTTTTACACCAGGCATGCCAGTGTCGCGCTGGCGTTCTTTAACATAAACCAGCCAATGCGATAATCGGTCGCATATACGGTTACCAAGAACAATGCGAATATGCCGATAACGATGATAACGTTCGCGCGCTTGCCCCGCATGCAATACAGTGCGATGTTATAAAACAGGAACAACACATATGCGTCAACAATTATGCTGATAATCCACATAGATGTGCAGTTAAACGCCAATGCGTTCAATACCAATATTGCCGGGTATACAAAGAATATTGATGCCAATCCCTTTATTGCGATTTCCCAGTCGCGTTCGCCGCCGGTGATTTCTGACACCATCATCATCAGCCCGCCCAGCACGAACAACAGTGCCACCGCCAGCACCGGCACAATAACAATTGCGGTAAATACCGCGCCAAACGTTACCGTCGCGCCACCAATCAGGCGCAGTCCCAACACCAACAGGCCGCCCAATAAACCATATATAAATGCCTTGAACATGGCTTCTTCCATGTCGCCGTCGGCAACGATTTTTGTAAAATAGCGTTTTGGTTTGATAATTAAATCACGCAGGTGTGCAAATGCTTTTTTTATTTTTTGTTTCATTTTTTCGCCCCCAATTTGCTTATTTATATTTTTGCTTTATAATGGTAAAAAATCAATGGAAAAAAGTAATGATGAAAGTCACAATTGCTGGTCGCCCGAATACGGGCAAATCGACACTGTTTAACGGCCTGACGGGAACGCGGGACGCATTGGTGCATGATCGCCCGGGCGTAACGCGCGATAACCTGGGGGGCGTAATGCGCGACAGACCGTATCAGATTATGGATACCGCCGGTCTGGAAAATGCAAAAACGGGTATTGCCGCTGATTCCACGAATATGGCACTGGGGGCGATTGCCGATGCTGACGCGATTTTGTTCGTGGTTGATGGTCGCACGGGCCTGACGGGCGAGGATTTAGATTGGGCGCGCCTGGTGCGGCGTAAAACGCGTGCGCCGGTGTTGCTGTTGGCGAACAAGGCGGAATCAGGACGTCGTTTGGCGGACCTGGCGGATTTTTATAAATTGGGATTTGGTGCGCCGGTAACAATTTCGGCCGAGCATAAATCTGGATTTGACGCGATATACGAATTTTTGGATAAAACCGCGGAACAAATCGGCGCGGCAACCGAACAAAATGACGCGCCCGCGGATAACCGGATAAAGATTGCAATTTTAGGCCAGCCGAACGTTGGCAAATCAACGTTTGTGAATCGCGTCCTGGGGCAAACACGCCAGATTGTGCGTGACGCGCCGGGAATTACGCGTGACACGGTTAAAATTCCAACACGTTTTTATGGTCGCGATATTGTGTTGATGGACACGGCGGGCCTGCGTCGCAAGGCGGGCGTAACCGACGATGTTGAAACGCTGTCGGCGTTGAAATCACTGGACGCCATTGCCAAGGCGGACGTGGTTATCCTGATGGTGGACGCGACACGTAATATTGAAAACCAGGCACTGGGGATTGCGGCGCGCGTGTATGACGCGGGCAAGATTTTATGTGTCGCACTGAATAAATGGGATTTGGTTGAACCGGCCGTGCGTGATGAAAAATTGTTAAAATTAAAACATCAATTTGCAAATTCATTTCACCAGATTATCAAACCGATGATTCTGGCGGTGTCTGCGGAAACCGGCACGGGCGTGCAAAATATGTTCCGCCGTATTTATGAACAGTGGGATATTTCCATGGCCCAGGCCCCAACCAGTCTGATAAACCGTATCGTGGAAAAATTGGTCGCAACGCGTCAACCGCCAATGTCGCGCCTGAAACGCCCGATGAAGATAAAATTTGCGCGCCAGACGGGGCGGCACCCAATGAAAATCACAATCAATGTTGGTGGTGCGTCGGATATCCCGGAATCATATACACGTTATCTGCGTCGCGGAATTGCCACAGAATTAAAATGGGAACATTTGCCTGTTGTAATAGAGTATAAAAAAGACGATAATCCATTTGATTGATACGGGGTTATCGATACAAAAAACGGGCGTGCTTCAAACCACGTCCGCTTTTTGTTTATTGTGATGTTGCGATTATTCATCACGTTGCAGAATTGCGGTAAACGTGGCCTCGGCCACCTTGTTGCCGTCGACATATGCAATGCCGTGAAATTTGTGCAATGCCATTTTTTTCATCAATAATTCAACGTGCAATTCCAATACGTCGCCCGGGTGCACCATATGTGTGAACTTGATTTTTTCCATGGTTGTGAAATATCCCATGGTTTTGCCATCATTAAATCCCGCACGCGCCATAACGATAAAGCACGCTGTTTGGGCCAATGCCTCTACCTGTAATACGCCGGGCATAATTGGCTTGCCAGGGAAATGCCCCGCGCACCAGAATTCATCATCGCGGACATAGTGAATGCCCACGCCGTGATTTTCATCATACTCGCGTATTTCATCAATCAGACGCATATTGCCACGATGTGGAATTACTTGTTCAATACCCTGGACATCAATCATGATATAATTCTCTCTGCTCTCTTATTGTTTTGATTGTTTTTTCAGCCATGCATATTGGCGGAAAAATTCCATGCCTGGGACCGCGGGGTAACCCATGGCACGACTGCCGTCGGCGACCGGACGGAACACGCCACTGTGCGCGCCAACCTCGGCATCGGTGCCGATGTGAACGCCGTTTGCCAAACCAACCTGGCCCGCCAACAGGGCGCGATCGCCAATAACGCAACCGCCCGCCATGCCAACCTGGCCCGCGACAAAGCATTCCTTGCCAATGACGCAACCGTGTGCAATCTGGCACAGGTTGTCGATTTTTGTCCCGTCGCCAACAACCGTGTCGGTCATCGCACCACGGTCAATGCATGTATTTGCGCCAACCGATACGCGGTCGCCCAAAACGACACGCCCAACGTGCGGGATAAATATGTTGTGACCATCTTGGCGGGTGTAACCAAATCCGTCCTTGCCAATGACGGCACCCGGATTGATGACACATTCGGCACCAATGGTTGCGTTTTCAATGTGCGCGCCACTGCGAACAACCGTGCCACGACCAATTGTCACATTGCGTCCAATAAATACATTTGGGTAAATTTTAACGTCCGCCTCTATCACGGCACCGCGTTCAATTGTTGCAAATTGCCCGACATAGACACTGCGCCGTTTGCGAAAGAATACGCCGCGTTCAATAATGGCGTCGCGACTGATACCAAAGCGTGGTTTTTCGCGGTATATTTCACCCAATATTTTAACGATGTTCCCGCGTGGCGATGGCGTCACCAACAGTGTTGCGCCCGCCGGGGCGAATTCCGCCTGTTCCGGCTGAACCAAGATAACGGTTGCACGCGTGTTCTTTAAAACATCTATCGGCAGAATTTTAAACGCCGCACTGTTGCGTTCGGTTGAATAGAATGCCAACTGGCCCGGACGCGCGTCCGCAATTGGTGCAACCCCACGCACAGGGGCATTTGCGTCCCCACGTAATTCCAGACCGAATTTTTCGGCCAACGCGCCGGCTGTTGTTTGGTTTGCCGCCGGTCCCAGCAAAGATCTTATAAAATTTAACATACCGCGATTATACGCAAAAAACAACAAAGTGCAATCTTTAAATGGTAAAAGTTCAGGAAGTTATTCCTGGTCGCGCGTGCTGCAAATAAAAAACGGGGCAATGCCCCGTTTGAATTTGTGGGTTTGATTTAGAAACCCTTTGGCTTTTCCATTTTGACGCTGGATACTTTTTTGTTCAGGGCGGCGACAACCTCGTCCGTGATATCCAGGTTTTCAACATTGTTGCCCGTGCGTGCAAAACGGCCATCGATTACCAATGACAGATTCTTTTTCGCAATTACGCCTTCGATAATCGGGTCCAGGTGTTTTGTCTGGATATCGGCCAGCGCGCGCTGGAACGATTCTTCAATGCTCTGGGCACGTTCAGACAGGTCACGCTGTAATTTTGTTACGCGGTTTTGATAGTCAACAACACGACGCTGCAGTGCATCACGCGACAGAACGTCCTGGGACTTTTCAATCTCTGCCTTTTCTTTTTCCAATGTTTTTTGTTCCTTGGTCAATTCATCACGCAGTTTGGATTCATATGATTCTTTCTGTTTGCGCAATGATTTCAACGCGTCGGCATTTGTCTGAATTGCGTCCATACGGATAACCGCAATGCGCAGGTCCGCGCCACTGGCGGCATCGGTTGAAACCGCGGCCAATGCTTGTTCAGTGCTGACCCCACCGCGAATCGCGCTGATACCCCAGATTCCCAGGGCGGCAACCGCAATAACCGCCGCGGCGATAATGCCGGTGCGAACGTATTTCTTTTGTGCCGGATTGACAGGTGTTTTTGTGCTATTTGCCATAATTTCCATCCTTTGTTTTTTGATTATGGTCGCAGTATAACAACATTTTTTTTAAATGAAAAGGGAAAGTTATCGTGCTGGGGCGATACGAATTTCAACCCGGCGATTGGTCAGACGACCAACGTCATCTTGGGCGGCGATTGGCCGCGACGCACCGCGCGCAACAATAAACATGCGCGCAGTGTTCACTTTATGTTGTGCCAAATATACGCCAACGCGTTCTGCCATATCCATGGACAGGGCGCGCGCCTGGGTTGCGTTCATTGCGTCGGTATATCCTGCAATTTCAATAAATGTTGCGTCGTATTTGTTCAGTATTTTTGCAATGGTGCCCAGTGTGTCATCACCCGTTGCCGAAATGTCAGGCGCATTTAATTCCATAATTGCATCACGCACCAGTATAACAACGACATCGGTGCCCGCGCGCTGGACCGAAATGCCGGGTTTGCGCAGCGCATCATACATTGCAAATTCCAGGTTTGCCATATATTGCAAAACAATTGCGTTATCACTGGCGTTCTTGTCACCGTATTCCATTGCGGCCGGCACGTTTTCAGACAAAATCAATTTGCCACCTGCGCCCATATACACGGGGCGTTTTGCAACGCGTGCGGGTTCGGTCATATCAGAAAAACTGGCCCCGCGCAGGTATGTGCCCCACGTGCTGCGGTCGGGACTGTGATACGCCATGCACGCACACAGCGCGATTGTTGATATTGTGCCAAAGATTTTTAACGCATATCGCATTTATTCAACAATAAACGAAATCTGGTTTGCCGACGACGACAGACAACGTGTGTCTGGGTCTGATTCATATCCGTTGACCAACATAGATGTCGCCCACGCCGGCGTTGCCGTTACAAAATATTCGCATTCACCACGTGTCAATTCCACCAGATTGATTGAAAACGATTTTCCATCTGCGGACGCGGTAACCGACCAATCATCGCCGCCAATCGGTGCCGTGGTCGTATTGATTGCACCGGACTTTACCAAATAGTCAACCGACACGCCCGTGTAATCGCCACGCATTTCCAACAACAGTTTTGTGTTTTTCGCAATGTCAGACAGTGTGGAATTTGCGATATGACGCGCCTGGTTGTTGCGCACCATTTTGTATGTCCCCAATGCGGCCGCGGTCATAATTCCGGCAATCGCCAGGACTCCAATAACCTCTATCAATGAACGTCCAGATTCGTATTTCATATGAATTCCCTTTTATTTTGTGCCGACGATTTCCGCGCCTTCGAATAAATCCATTGCGCTGGCGACCAATGGGTCGGATTCCAATGCGGCCTGTTTTTGTTCGGCGGCGGTCTGGTTATGCTGGGATTGTTCCTGGCGCGACAATGTCCATGCGTGACCGGTTTTATCCTGTAACCACACGGCCAGGCGACCCGCAAAGCCCGTATCGCTGCCGCGGTCAAAATATTTTATATTGCCGTCCGAAAAATCAACGATTTCAATATTGCTGTTGTAATAAGAATACAACAATATTTCCTTGGCCTGTTGTAATGCGGTGGCCAATTCATCAGGCGATGTGATTGTGATAAATTTTGGCTTTTGTTCGACCGCGGGTTTTGGTGCGGCCACCGCCGGTGTTGCGGTTGATTGCCGTTTTAATAATTCGGATATTTGCGGCATATCGGCAATGTGCATTAAACGCACAACCAACATGTCAAAGCATTGTTTGGGGTTGCCTGCGGCCTGCATTTCTGGGACAGCGGCGACCATAACCTGCCATATGCGGGACAGTGTGTTCAATGAAATCCGACTGTTTATTTCGCGGATTTGTTCACGCTGGTCCGCGGTGTATGGCGATGTTGTGACGTCACCCGCGTGCAGGGCGGGGTGCATACGTGTTGCCCAATGCGTCCATTCCATCATATCGGTCAGTAACATTGATAAATCGGCACCGTTGGTGTAAATCTGGTCAACCTTGTCCAGGGCCGCCGCCGTATCGCCAGACAGCAATGTATTCATAAAATCAACAACTGCGCCGCGATCTGTGCGCTTTAACATGGCCAGGACCGCCGCCTCGTCCACGTGACCGCCGGTTTGGGCAATCGCCTGGTCCATCAGGGACAGGCCATCGCGCACCGAACCATCGGCCGCGCGCGCCAGTAATTCATTTGCCGCGTCGGATAATTCAATCTTTTCCTGGGACGCAATCCATGCAAAATGTTTTTTCAGTGTTTCAACCGGCACGCGGACCAGGTCAAAACGTTGGCAGCGTGATAAAATAGTGACCGGAATTTTTCTGATTTCGGTTGTTGCCAAAATAAAGATTACGTGTGCCGGTGGTTCTTCCAGTGTTTTCAGCAATGCGTTAAACGCCGCCGGTGACAACATGTGGACTTCGTCGATAATATAAACCTTGTATCGGCCATTTGTTGGGCGATATTGCGCGGCGTCCAAAATGTCGCGTATGTTATCAACGCCTGTGTGTGATGCGGCGTCGATTTCCATAACGTCAATGTGTTGTCCGGCGGCAATCGCGCGACAGTTTTCGCACACGCCACATGGTGTGGCGGTCGGCCCATCGGACGACAGGCAATTCAGTGCCTTGGCCAAAATGCGTGCGGTGCTGGTTTTGCCGGTCCCGCGAATTCCGGTGAAAACATACGCGTGCGCAATGCGCCCGGTGTTTATCGCCGTTGTCAATGTTTTTACTAATACATCCTGGCCAATCAGTGATTGAAAATCCTGGCTGCGGTATTTACGCGCCAATACTGTGTAATTGCTGTCCATGCCAAACTTCCTTTTGTTCGCAGGATAGCAAAACAGGGGTAAATTTCAACAATAAAACACTAAATTTGTTGGATAAAATCAGGCAGTGCCATATCCTCGTCCTCGGTGGACGTGGCATCATCTGTCACGGGATCAATCGCGGCGGCTTTTTCGGCCGGTGTGCGGGTTGAATCAATCTTGCCCTGTTCGGCGGCAACAATACGACCATAGTGTTCGGCGGCCTGTAACAAACGTTCGCGTTCGATTTCGTCAGATGTCTGGCGTGCCTGGTCCAGGTATTGCTTTCTTTTTTGACGCCACTTGTGGCAACGTTGAATCATCATTCCAACAGATGACTGGTTTTTTTTGTTTTGCATTTTTATTACTTGTGTTTCAGGAAATAAATTCAGACAACAGCGCGCATGTGACTGTTGCCACTTCTCAAACGTTTTTGATATTAAAGCATCTTAAAACTGATTGCAATATTTTTTTTCAATTGCTATCCTGACACGGTGTAGGAGGGGGCATGAAAATCGTGCCACGAAATCAAAGTGGAAATTTTCTGTTACAGGCATTATTGGCGTTGACGTGCGTGTTCGCGTTTATGCCGTTTTTTGTGCGCCGTATGGTGGCACGTGACATGTCAACCCAGATGTATTCTGCAACGCGACAAATTGATACCGCCGCGACCGCTGCCCGAATTTATATCCGCGAAAATGCCGCACAATTACCATATAACGAAACGGTTATATCAGGTGATAAATTTGCCGATACTTTGGAATCATATGGTTTGCCGCTGGGGTTTGTTCCGCGCACCGCATTGGGCCAGGATATTGCCCTGGTCATAAATCGTGATGCGGAATCTGTGTCGGCGTATCTGCGTATGACAGGTGGCGATTTATCCGATGTGCAAATGGCGGAAATGGTTCGCCGAATTGGTTTCTATGCGGGCAGTGCCGATGGCACATTGCTGGTTGGAATTGCGCTGGACGATGCGTATTCGGATGTTGTTCGTCGTAATGATACAGATTTGGATTCGGGTGCGTTTTTATCAGACCTGAATATGGGCGGTCATAATTTGAACAATGCGTCCGATGTGCATATGCAGACGGGCGAATTTGAAACGGGTGAATTTACATCACTGACCCTGTTCGGTGTGGAAAGCGGACGCAAGGTAAAAAACACAATCAAGGAAATTACGGCCGACCGCGCCATATTCCAGAGCAGCGATGGCGCGTCCGCCCTGTCGGTGACCAAGGGTGAATTAAACCTGGCGTCATTGGATACAAAAACAATTTCTGCATTTGGTGATGCGGGCAATTTCACGGCGACGTCCGGGGCGGCATATGATTTTGCGATGACGGCGGGACGCACCGGATTTACCGGTCCGGCAAATTGGAATATTCGTGGCAATGTTGTCACCAGCAGGATAAATTTTTCGGTGGAACGTTTGGAAATAAATTCGTTCTTGAACGCGTCCCGTGGCCAGGACGTTTATATCAATTCTGATTCATTGGAATATTCTGCGAACAGTGGTATCAACGTTGAAACAATTTCGGCGTCAAATATAACAATGCGGGACCAGACGTCTGACGCGTTATCCAGTGGCGAAACAGGTGATGTCGTGCTGGATATTCGCCCGGCCGGGACATCAATATTACCCGACGTTTTAATTTCGGGAATTGATAACGGCACAATTGATATTATCAGTAACCCCAGTGCAGATGACGGCGATATGGTTGCGTGCAAGAATATCGTTGACCGACTGGACGGTGTTTATAATCAAAAATCGTTGGCCCAGTATATTATATGCCAGTATTATTTTTGGCAACGTCTGGAACGGCGTATTGATATCAAACAATGTTTATTAAACGGTGGGGGCAATTGTGACCGGGACTAAGATTTTTTCTGACACCGCGCGTGGCACCAGCATGACCGAGGTTATATTGGCCATGGCGATTGTTGCGATTGTAACGCCGTTTCTGTATATGCAAATCAGTGACGCCACCGACAATGTTCGCGATATGGCCGCCGCGCGTGATATCATCGCACTGCGCGGGGACGTGCTGAATTACGTTCGCACGAACCAGGACAAATGGCCGGACGTTGCACAAATCAAATTGGCCGATGATGAATTGGCCGAAATATCAAAATCGGCATCGGCGGGATTTATTGATAAATACGCGGTAAATGGTGCAACGGTTACCGATGTCTATTTGGCATTTGATACAGATTTGGATATGCTGCGCACAACGCGCATCGCGCACCACATTGGTATGGATGCGGCGGTTGTGTCTGATGATGGTGTGGCGTATGGCACGTCGTGGGCGGTTTCGGCACCGGACTTTCACACCGGGCAATTGATTTATCGGGTGACGCGTGATGTTGCCGGAATTGATACGTCAAAATATCTGCACCGGACATCATCAGATGACGAAGACCTGAATGTTATGCGGCGTGATTTGAATATGGGCACAAATGGGATATTTAACATTGGTGCGGCGATTGCAAAATCTGCGCGGATAAAAAATGCGGCGGCAATATTTGCCGATGCCCAGGAAATATCCGCCAACACGATATATTTCCCAATGGGGTCAAACATGGATGCGGCCGATGTAAATATTGGTGCAATGCGGGTCACGGGCGACGTTACCGGATTTCGTAATATCACGGCCGACAATATGAACGGCACATCCTATACAACGCGTGGCCGTATTGTGACCGATCGCGCGTCGGTTACAGGCTCGGTCAATGTGGCCAAGGATTTTGTTCTGAAATCAGATTCAACCCGCACGGTCAGTGGTTTTGCCGGAATATCTGCAAATACTGTCCGGACCCCATACGTATCCGCCACAGAAATGACGTTTTTTGAAAATTTTGGTTTAACGGTGTCGGGCGAATTGCTGATGTCAACGAACGCGCCACTGAAAATCGGGAATTGGACATTTCCATCAACGGTCCCGCCCCAGTTCAGCACATTGACATTTGAACGTGCAACAATTCCTGCCGCCCCGGTGCGCAGTGCATTTGGTGCACTGATGCAATCTGGGTGGAAATCGGCCATGCCAAAGGATATGCAACCATGATGAAATCAAAACGTATTTTTTTGATTGCGCCCCAGCGTGGTGGTATGCTGATGGAATTATTACTGACGGTTGCGCTGGCCGCGATGATAATTCCGTTCTTGTTCCGATACCAGGCCCGCGCGACGGCGCGCGCCGAAAATATCGTCATTGCGCACGAAATGGAAAATATACAGACGGCACTGGAACGTTACATCGTCGCCAATCGCGAGGATTTATTACGTCCTGTGGGCAAGAATATCACGCGCGTCGAATTGTCTGATTTATATGACTTTGGTTTGAATGCAAATCTGGCCGATACAAAACGTCAATATCAATTGCGCATTTTAAAGACCGCGCAAAGTGGCGGTAAATCAACGTTACAGGGTGTAATTGTTATGTCTGACGCCGATATGACCCCAATGCGCACGCGCGAAATTGTGTCAACCGGTGCGGGCCAGATTGGATTTGTTGATAACGCACGCACATACGGTGCATTTAATTCGTTCCGTGCGGATAATATCGACCTGGGGATTACGGCATCAGACGGTATTGTCGCAACAACGCCTGTCAATCGTGATAACGCACTCTATTTATGGCGCGTACCATCAAATGACGCGCGCGACGCAACGATGATGGCGGGATTAAACCTGGGCAGTCACGATATCAAAAACGCAACGTTCTTTGATGCGACAAATGCGACAATGGATTCAGGACTGGCCATCGGGCGCGCGGTTACGACCAATCTGGTATTTCAAACGCGACCAACAATTGACGGGACGTTTGACGTAAAAAATGCAACGGTCACGGGCACGATGTCATCTGATGCGCGGTCAATGCGGATTTCTGGCGGATTGAAATTGTCCGACGTGGGCAAGTTTTCATCGTTTTCGGTTGATGACCTGTGGGTGACGAATTTAACGTTGTCGGGCCTGTCCATCAGCGACAGCGGCAAGGCCGCCATCTTGCACGTAAATGATTCTGTTGATATGACGGGCGGTCACATCAATGCGATATATGTAACGGTCGGCTTTGCCGGGTCAATCACGCCACGCCTGGTGGTCAGCAAACGTATCCAGGATTCTGTAAATTCCGATTACTATTGGAACGCCAGTGGCGGCACGGCGCATTTTATGGACGCAATACTGAAAAATCTGAACGATATGGCGGGCTATGCCGCGCGTGATACACGGGGCAGCACGGTTTCATACCAACTGTTTGCGCCAATCGCGACGAATAAAAATGCAACGGTTTCAGATTACCTGAACGCACTGCATGAAATCCAGTCGCGCGTCACCGCGAAATATAGCCAGTTGAATTTGTAATAATTTGTGGTATAAAAAAATCATGAAAATAAAATGTGAATTTTGCAAGACAGAATATTCCGGACAATTTCCCGCGGGCACACCGGTAAAGTGCGCGGTATGTGGACACACGTGGGTGCCACCACGGACAAATCGGCGCGGGCCACTGATGGTGTTCTTGGCGTCATTGTGCGCATTGCTGTCGGCGATTGTTTTTACGATTGCCGTTGTCACCCGTCACCAGATTGACGCCGCGTCGGCCGGGCCCTTGGTTGCGCGTGCGACCGCGGTGCGAACCGTTACCGATGACGCGGGTAATGCGCGTTTGGCGGTCGACGGTGTTGTTGAAAATGTGTCTGATGAAATTTATGGTGTCCCAGATTTAATTGTTGTCGCATACGACGCACACGACAACGTTATCGCACAACAGAAATTTATGCCAACGGCAACGTTGTTGGACGCGGGCAGCCACAGCCAATTTTCACATACAATGTCAATATCGCCAATGGGCGTGAAACGCGTGTCGGTGCGCCTGGCCACAGGGGGGACGGTAAAATGAAAAAGATTATATCAGTGATTGCTGCATTATTACTGGCCGTGCCGGCGTTTGCCGCTGATGATGAAACGCCTGTTGTCAAACGGGTCAGCATTTTTTCCACCAGCACAGATTGGCAGGCGGTAACCGGTTTAACCCTGAATCAATACACGGCGACATTTCGTCCTGATTCAAAATTGATTGGACGCACGGGATTGGTTTTATATTACTTGGACGCGTTTCCGTGCTATGGCCTGGCATATGGTGTTCGTGTGTGGTTGGGGCCAAACGGTAAAAATGATGGCGCATTACAGATTGCGTGTGTTGCCGCCCCAGACCAGGTTAAGTTTGCCTATCGCAATGCCGCCCGTGATGCGGACCAGGCAACGACCACCGGAATATTGACGTGTCCGGTTACCGGTCGCACGCGTGAATTGACAATTGATTTGTCGCGTTGCACCGTTGGACCCGATTGGCCAGAATATAAATAGGTATTTTTTATGAACGAAATTCGCGAATTTATCACAGATGATGGGGCCGCTGGCGTGCGCCTGGACAAATTCCTGGCGGATAATATGTCTGACTTTTCCCGCAGCGAGATTCAGCGTTTCCCCATAACCCTGAACGGCGCGTCGGCGCGCATGGCAACACGTCTGCGTTCGGGTGACAAAATTACGGTTGAAATTCCCGCGCCAAAAACAGATATTGCCGCCGAAAACATATCGTCTGATTTTGACCTGGATATTTTATACGAAGACGATGATATCATCGTCATCAATAAACCGCGTGGCGTCGTTATGTATCCGTCGGCGGGGAATAAAACGGGAACACTGGTCCAAAACGTGCTGGGGCATTGTAATTTGTCGGCATTGGGTGGCGAAACGCGGCCCGGCGTTGTGCACCGCCTGGACAAGGATACCAGTGGCGTTATGGTGTTCGCAAAATCCGATGCGGCATTTCGCGGCCTGGTCAAGATATTTTCCAGTCACGATTTAATTCGCCGCTATGTCGCGTTTGTGTGGGGCGTGCCGAATTGGGACGGCGCAGATATTACGGGTAATATCGCCCGTTCGTCCCGTAATCGCCAGAAAATGACCATGGTAAAGTCGGGCGGCAAACCCGCCCAGACCCAGGTAACGGTTATGTCGGTCTGGCCACGTGCGGGTTGCGCGGCGTTGCGGTGCAATTTGCTGACCGGGCGCACACACCAGATACGCGTTCACCTGTCGGCGCATGGGTTCCCGGTTTTGTGTGATCCGGTCTATGGCCGTGGGACAAATCGCCTGGCGTCGGTGCGCGACGCGGATTTGTTGGATTTCTTGAAATCCCACAATGGCCAGATGTTGCACGCCGAATACCTGGAATTTACCCACCCGGTGACGGGCGCGCGTATGCATTTCAAATCGCACTTGCCCGATGATATGGACGAATTGCGGTGTATTTTGGACGAAATTGGATAAATTTTGGGGTCGCGTGACCCCATTTATTTTGCCCATGATTTCACAGATTTTTTCTTTATCAACCCCATATTTTATGATATAATAAATCATAAATAATGGAGTGGACAGGATGAGTTTTCTGAATAAATCTATCAGTTTTGTTGCCGTTTTGGCTTGCACATCTGCGGCTTTTGCGGTTACCGCACGCCCCAGTGTGATTGGCAATGCGATGCGTCGCATGCCGACGATGACAACATCGGCGGGTGTGATTTCTGGCACAACGACGACAACAACATCCAATTTATTGGCAAATGCCGAATGCATTGACGCATACACCGCGTGCCTGAAAGGGGCGGACGCATGTGGTCCGAATTTCGAAGAATGCACAACGCGCGTTTTGTTCCACGGCAAAATGCCACAATGTCTGTCCACATTGGCCCAGTGCAGCACATCTGGGATAAACAGTTTGTTCGGAACGTCCAGCACGACCGCATTATCTAATGTCGCGTCCAAGAACACGTATGGCGAGGTTACAGATTACACATACCCCACCGACGGCAGTGTCCTGGGCCAGTTGATTATCGGTGCGGCGATTTCCAATAAATATGACACATCAACCTGTGTAAAGCGTTACACATCATGCCTAAAGAAAGATAACGTTTGCGGTGCGGATTTTGAATTGTGCACAACGAACGCCGAATTCAGAAAGCAAATGGTGTATTGCGATTCCACATTGGCGCGTTGCCAATCAGATGGCAAGATTGAATTATTTGGTTCAACAAACACATCTGTATCGCCCAGCGCGACCAGCCGTGTTGGCGAAATGATTGCCGAAGGGGCGTCCCTGGCCGCAATCAACGCCGTATCCACTTGTTACAAGGTTGTTGACCAATGTATCTTGAACGCATGTGCAGAAAACCCATATAAATGCTATGAAAACGCGTCAACCCAAACGGCCCAGTTGGTAACCGACATCAACGCCGGTAACGCCGACACAACCGCGGGCGCGGCAATCACCGTTTCAGACAGCGTCAGCACATCTGCAATTGCGGCGTATATCAAGAATTCTTGTATGGATACCATCGGTTCCAACAAATATTGTTATGCGACGTTCTTGGGAAATGGCGCAATGCCAACCGCGTCCCAGTTAAAGGACGAAGATAACCAAGAAGAAGTCTATGACGAGGCATATTCGTCCCGCATGAACAGCGCGATGAAGGCCAAGATTGCCGACCTGGTCGATAAATTTGATACCAAGGCCAAGGCAAAGTGCACCGACACAATCAAAACGTGCGCAATGCGTGTTTGTGGTGGCGGTAACGGCGCGGCATGTTATTCCCAGGTATTTGGTGCAACCGACAAATCAATCAACAACGCGGTCAGCTATCAGGAAATCAAGACCGGATGTGCGGCGGTTGTGAATACTGATTTGTATTGTAAATATTCGGCAATGAATCCGAATACAACCGGGTCATATACCTATTCATATATAAACAACGATGCGTTTGACACATTGTTCCCTGAATACGAGGCTGGTGCCGCCGACCCAATCGGCGTTATCGCGACATTGAACGCGTCATTGGCGAATTCTTACAGCGATGCTGCCATCGCCCAGATGAAGAAACAGTGCCAGGCCGTCGCAACCAGCTGTGTAAAATCTATGTGCGGCACCGATTACGTAAATTGCTATCGCAACAGAACGGATATTTATTCCAACCTGACCAGCACAGGCGACAGTTCATTTGATAAATCAATGAACAAGGTCGGCGGTGTTCTGGATTACACAATCGTGTTGGGGCTGTGTTTGGATACGGTTAAAAACGCATCTGTATGCGAACAGCACTTGGCGATTGAACAAAATAAACTGAAAATCGCGGGTAAATCAAATACTGGCGCATGGGGCGATGCCACCAGCGTGCGCAGTGGCTGGATTGACGCCGGCGGTGCAACCGCGGTAACGGCGGATACCGAAACGGTCCAGGCATATGACGAAAACGGCAACGCATTGTGCAGTGCCAAAAATGGTGACCAGGGCACATGCAACACCGTTGATGATAATGGCAACGTGTTTGATACACCGGTTATGATTTCATATACCACATATCTGCAATCCCAGGCGGCAACATCATTGTTCAAAGATTTAATCTATGACATTGAAAAAGAAGCCCAGGCGAAATATAACGCCAAGTTGACCAAGGAACAGAATATGTGCATGTCCAGCAATTCTGGCGGTATCTTGGGCAACCGTGACACCGGCAGCACATATATGTGGGCAAAGTTGAAATCGAACAAGGTCCCAAAGAATTATTCGGTCAACGGCTTAAAGACCAGCCAGTTCGCCGCCAGCAACGATTTGTATGGATCGTTCTGCCGCGTGCGTGTGACATTGCAATCTGATGACAAACGTATCCAGGATACCATCAGAAAGGGCACAGATTGGTCGGTTGCATACTTTGCCGTCGGCGACAGCTTTACCTGTGGCAGCTGGATACCCAGCGACGCCTTGGAGAAACTGGCGGATGCCGTTGCTGATGACGCAACCGCAGACAAGGCCGCGTCCCAGGCCAGAACGCGTAATTGGCTGACCGCATTGGGCACAATCGGATTCGGTATCGGTGGCGGTGCGCTGGGTAACAGTATCCAGAGTGGCAAAGCCCTGGGCAGCCTGACCGGCCTGAACAGTAACCAAAAGACGAATAATGAAACCTTCATCGAGGCGTGTGAAGATAGCGCCAAGACTGCTATGACATCGGGGATTAGTAAAGATGCACAAATTAATGCGGCAAACGATGCGATAGTTGCGGCGTCTCGTTTGGGGATAGGCACGACAGGTGCATCTGATAAAGTTGCGGCATTGCAGAAAGCAACGACCGGTATTGATACTGCTTCTGCTGAGTTAAGTACTGTTATGCGCGACTTGTCTATCGCATGCAGTGGCAAGAGAGATGCTAGCAGCAAGAAGGACGATGATAAGAAAAACAGCAACACACTGTTGGGGACGTCAATCGGGACTGTTGTGGGCAGCGTTGCCGGTGGTATCTTGATCAATAAATTGGTCGGTGACATCCAGAAGTCCAGCCTGGATGCCGCACAAAAGGCCGCATACGACGAATGGATGAATAACGTCGGTCGTCATATTTCCTGCTATGTCGGTGGGGACGAGGCCGGTGAATACGGTGACATCATCACCACCAGCATTGAATAAAAAAACGCCCCTCGGGGCGTTTTTTTAGTGACAGAGTGAGTAAGTGATAAAGTGACAGAGTTTTAGAATAGAAAACTTAAAAACTTGTCATTCCTGCGCAGGCAGGAATAGGGTCTTTAAACCTTGTGTTGCGGTGCACGTTTTTATATACTGGCCTTATGCCAGGACACAGCTATTGGGTATATATACTGTTTGACAAACCGGCCGGTGCGACATACATTGGCGTGACCAATGACCTGAAACGCCGTGTCTTTGAACACAAGATGGAATTGATACCCGGTTTTACCCAAGATAAACACATCCATAACTTGGGCTACTTTGAAGAATACAAATACATAGACAATGCGATTGCGCGAGAAAAGGCATTAAAGAAATGGAAACGTGCCTGGAAGTATAAACTGATAGAAACGATGAATCCCCATTGGCACGATTTGGCGTCTGACATAAACGAATATATTGCACGTGTACAGCACGACTAAGGACACCGCGATTGCGTGGGCATGGCTCGCGTTCGCCCGCACTGTATGGTCCCTATTCCTGCCTGCGCAGGAATGACAAGTTTTTAAGTTTTCTATTCTAAAACTAAATCACTAAATCACTTTATCACTCTGTCACTTACTCACTTTTCATTGCTCTCTAACAAAAAACCGCCCTGGGGGCGGTTTTTATGGACACTGGGTCAATTGATACATCACATTTTGGACGTCGTTATTCACAGATACTGTAATTTCACGCCCCAGGCCGTCTGTATACGTGTAATTAAACTTGGCGTCCTTGAATTCTGGAACGGCCGCATACGCGTCATTAAACGGGGCCAGCATTGCATTAAACCACTGGCGTCCACGGCACAGGCATCCATTGCGAACATCGGCCGCCACCGCCGCGGTTGACGTGTTTGGATATTTCGTATCCAATTCTTGGTCTGTCATCATCAGGCAACGCGTGCCAAAACCATAAAAGTTTGCGTCATCGGCCATAAATTTATAGACCAGACCATCAGACGCCCCCGCCCGACGCAGTGAATACGCCATGCCGTCGGTGCAACATGCGCGCGCCGAATTCATCAGCATTTTATACCGTGCCAACAGCGGTGCCGCCGCCGAGTTTGATGCGTCAATATTTGCATCGCAACGCGCCGCATCGACAAATTCTGCCATACGGACGTCTTGAATCTTGTTGCTGCGTGGGGCAACCGCCTCGCGCATGATGGGTTTGCGACGCCATATGTCACATTCCGCGTCGGTATCAAACGGACAGCCGTCGGTGCGACCAAATACAACCTGGACCGTTTCGGTCATATCCTGGGCGGTGTATGTGGCGCGTGGCGCAACAACATTATCTGTCCACAGGTTTTCTTCGGGCTTTTGCGGTGTCAGTAATTCTTCGATACGGGCGCGTGTCGCCGCCGCATCATCCATATTTTGATTATACATCTGGATTGCGATGTCGGGCGTGGCCCGGATATCTTGTTCATAAACCGTGGGCAATGGTTCCAAGAACCAGTCTGAAAAATCCTTGTCCCGATATGAAACAATCGAATCGTCCCAAATTGGCACGCCATCGCGCCAGTCAACAGTCTTGTCATATCCGCGCGACTGGTATTTCCCGTGTGTTCCGTCCCATACCGGGGCGCGGTTATCTGGCGCAACCGGCTTTACAGATAACATCTTGACCTGGCGCATGGGAATCTGCTCGGCATATACATATTCAACCGGCTGGGTATATTGGGCGATTGGTGCCTGGATTAGCCCCAGTGGCTGGGGCGCGGCCACAACCGCGGCAGGTGTCGCCGTCATCGGTTCAATATCACAGCCCGCGCCGACGCAATCGGACGCGTGTGCCACACTTGCCCCACACAAACAGACCAGGGACGACAAAATTGCAATCTTGGTATTCATACATTGAATAATATCACAAAAAGTCCCCCGTTTGAACAGGTTTTTACGATAAAACGCTATTTATTTATTATGGCGGGGCCGATTCGACGGACGCGAATCGTTCGGCTATATATATTCAGACCGCAAAAAAGCGGTCTTTTTTTGCCGAACCGAATCAGAAAATCCCCAAAAACCGAATCGTGACGTGGGCCGCAAAATAAAAAAATCAAAAAAAGTTAAAATTTTTTCACAGACAAAAAATACCGAATTTTCAAGGGGTTGGGAATCTTTTGCCAGGGGCGGATAAATTTTTTCAAAATTATTTTCTAAAAACCGCTTGACTTTTTCGGAAATAGAGCACATACTATGCGGGCTTTCAAGTTGAGGACAAAACAAAAAAGGCTCTCAACCCCTGAAATTCTGCGGTTATCGGAACAACCAAATGAATAGGGTTCCTGATAAACTCGCAAACATTGTGAATAAAAGCAGCTCATCAAAAGATTTTTGATGCAAATCAAAAGTCTGTTCAAGAAGAGATATGCAGACAGTTGAATTTGGAAATATCCAAACTTTGACTAAGTCAATGTGCATATCCTAGACA
>CAKQSE010000011.1 GCA_934272785.1 uncultured Alphaproteobacteria bacterium | reverse complement strand
CGCGCTGGGTAATCAGAACTGATTACGGCGACGGTGATTTTTTGGTCCCGCACGCGATAAGGAATCTGTGACAAACCTGGCACCTAAAAACCAAAAACAAAGGATAAAATTATGGCAAGAGCAGGCGCGAAACGCAGCACTCGTAAATTGAAAATCGCCCGCAGTTTGGGCGTGAACCTGTGGGGCCAGGCGAAATCCCCATTTAACAAACGTAAATATAAACCGGGCCAGCATGGACCAACATCACGTGGTGGTAACTCGTCTGATTACGCAAAACAGATGCGCGCAAAACAGACACTGAAGGGTTACTATGGTAACATCGGTGAAAAGAAGTTCCGTGCATATTACCTGGAAGCTGACAATATGAAGGGCGATACCCCAGATAACTTGATTGGTTTGCTGGAACGTCGTTTGGACGCAGTTGTATATCGTGCGAAATTGGCACCAACCGTATTCTCGTCCCGTCAATTGGTCAGCCACGGTCACATCTATGTCAATGGCAAACGCGTCAAGATTGCGTCATACCAGGTAAAACCAGGCGACGTTATCACCGTCAGCGAAAAAGCCAAACAGATGCCGTTGGTTGTTTTGGCACTGGAATCGGCAGAACGCAACTGGCCGGACTATATCAATGTCGACAGCGCGAATTTCACTGCGACATTTGCCCGGGTCCCATCGTTCCAGGATGTTCCATACCCGGTCCAGATGTTCCCAGAATTGGTCGTTGAATTCTATTCTCGGTAAAGATAATAGAAATCGAAACAATTACGAAAAACGCGCCGAAATGGCGCGTTTTTTGTTTTGATTTTTACATACAAATATCGTATCATTAAACACAAGAAAAACAGCAAGAGTATTATCATGTCCAAAGATATTATTTTAACAGGAATTCGTCCCACTGGCCCGTTGCATATCGGGCATATGGTTGGGGCATTGATGCCAAATGTCGCAATTCAAAACGCCGGTGGTTATGCCAAAATGTATGCGATGATTGCCGATGCCCAGGGTTTGACCGATAATTTTGATGACCCGGCGCGTGTGCGTAACAACGTTATGGAAATTACGCTGGATATGTTGGCGGCGGGCTATGACCCGACAAAAACAACTATGTTTATCCAGTCCGAGGTTTCAGAACTGACCGAACTGACATTTTATTACATGAATTTGGTGACGGTGGCGCGCCTGCAACGTAATCCGACGGTGAAAACAGAAATCGCGCAAAAGGAAAAGTTTAACGGTGGCGTTCCGGTCGGATTCTTTACGTATCCAATATCCCAGGCGGCGGACATCACGGCGTTTGGCGCAAATATTGTGCCCGTGGGTGATGACCAGTTGCCAATGTTGGAACAGGCGGCGGAAATCGTGCACAAATTCAACAGTATTTATGGCGACACATTGACCATGCCACGTGCGGTTGTTCCGCAATCTAAATCGGCGGCGCGCCTGCCGGGGACGGACGGCAATGCGAAAATGAGCAAGTCTTTGAACAACGGCATATACCTGAAAGATTCTGCGGATGAAATCGCGGCCAAGGTTAAAACAATGTTCACCGACCCGAATCATATTCGTGTCACAGACCCCGGTAACACTACGGACAATCCTGTATTCATTTACCTGTCGGTGTTTGCGCGTCCAGAACATTTTGCGGCATTCTTGCCAGAGTATGCGAATTATGACGAATTGGCGGCGCACTATGAACGGGGCGGCCTGGGCGATGTCAAGGTTAAAAAGTTTTTAAACAGCGTGATGCAAGAAACATTGGGGCCAATTCGCGAACGTCGTGAACAGTTGGCGCGCGATACGGCGTCGGTAATGGAAATCCTGCGTCGTGGCACAATTGACGCGCGCGCGGCGGCGGCAGAAACCGTTAAACGCGTCAAGGCGGCAATGAAACTGAACTATTTTGATTAAAATAAAACCCAAGGAAAGGAGAGAATATGAAAAAATCGTTTATCTGGGCGGGCAGTGTAATCGGTGCCGGTGCAGTATTGGCACTGGTGTTCGGTTGGCTGGAACAGCCACGTGATATCCGCACCGTTTCGGTGTCTGGTGAATGTTTGACCACCGCGCCCAAGGATAGAACCGCAATCACATTGCGCGTGACCACGTTGGATAAATCGGCCGCCGTGTCAATGAAACAGGCCACGGCTCGTGCCGCCGAAATCACGGAATACCTGAAAAAGCAGGATGTGAAAATGCAGACCACGGATTTCAATTCGTATGAAAAGACCGAGTGGAATCGCGAGTTGCAAAAGTCTGAAACACTGGGGATTGAAACATCCATCGCGATAGAGGTTTCGGCCGACAACGTCGATACGATTGAAAAAATCCTGACCCAATTCGCGGGCCAGCCGAACGTTTATTCGGAAAACCTGCGCATGTTCACCAGCAGTGAAACGTTAAAGCCAATTATGGAAAAGTGCCTGGGCACGGCGGTTGAAAACGCACGCACACGCGCGAACGCGTTGGCGGCTGGCGACAAACGTCATGCGGGCAAAATGTTGGCGGTGTCATACGATGTGAACACACGTTCATCGTATCAGCCATTGGCGTCTAATTTCTTGCGCGCCAGTGCAAAAATGGAAACGGCGGACGCCGGCGCGTATGTTGGGGGCGGCCTGGTCACCAAGGATACCGAGGTTTCGGTCACCGTATCCGCAACATTTGAAATCAGATAAATACGAAAATGTGTCCGCCACGGCGGACACAAATCAATCATGAACGAAATAGTTGCCGAATTTATTGAATATCTGACCGGGGCGAAGCATTATTCGTCACATACGGTCACGGCATACGAAACAGACATCTGTGATTTTATACGCTTCTATGATAACTATGCCGGACGCACCGCCGATGTATCCGATATGGCACGCGCCGACACACTGTGTTTTCGTGCGTGGCTGGCAGACCGTGCGCGTCGCAACCTGGCACACAAATCAACGGCGCGGGCATTGTCGTCGTTGCGCGGGTTTTATAAATATTTGGCAAAACACCATGGTATAAAGAACAACGCAATTGGGCTGATTTCTTCGCCCAAGGTTCCGCGCAAATTATCCAAGGCTATCGAGGTTACCGATGTTGAAAATATGCACGACGCCATACGCAGCATTGACGCCGCCGAACCGTGGATTGCGGCGCGCGATTGGGCATTGGTGGTGCTGATATTTGGTTGTGGTCTGCGTATATCCGAGGCGTTATCCCTGACCAATGCCGACGTGCGCGCACATCCCGATATATTGCGCATAATGGGCAAGGGGGCCAAGGAACGCATTGTTCCCGTCTTGCCGGCGGTATGGGACGCGATTGATAAATACACCGCCGTGCGACCGTTTGGCGCTGCACCGGATGATGCATTGTTTCGCAGTGTGCGGGGGCTGCCCATGTCGGCGCGTATGGCGGAAAAGGTTGTCGAACACGTTCGCCGATATTTACAGTTGCCCGATTACGTAACGCCGCACGCATTGCGTCACACATTTGCCACGGCATTGCTGGCGGGCGGGGCGGATTTGCGCAGCCTGCAAGAACTGCTGGGGCATTCGTCACTGTCCACGACACAGTTATACACGCGTGTCAATATGTCCGAAATCATGAACATATATAACCACGCCCACCCATTGGCGGATAAATAAAACCGCCCACGTGGCGGTTTTATCAGAGAGCAATGGCGCGCGCCACCGGCGCACTTGTTTTTTAGTTCCCCTCTGGCTAGAGGGGTGGCACGTAGTGCCGGGGTGTCGTTTTATGGGTTGCCGCGCTTCGCTCGCAATGACAAGAGGTTGAATCTATCGAATTCCCCTTCGCTGGCGAAGGGGTGTCCACGTAGTGGACAGGGTAGTGGTATTATCAGTCCCTGCGGGGCAATGGATACCGACCTTCGTCGGTATGACGGAGTAAAATAATATTCCGCAGAAAATGAATTATGTTCGTAGAAAAAAACTTGTCATTCCTGCGTAGGCAGGAATAGGGGCCATACAGTGCGAGCGAACGCGAGCCATATTCAAACAATTGCGGATTTTCTTATGGGGACCAAGAGCCACGTTGCGACATACCAAGGGAGCGCAATGGACCCTGGCCTGCGCCGGGGTGACGACCCTTTGTATTTAACATTGCGAACTCTCAAGACCACCCCGTCCTGGCGGACACCCCTCCACCGGAGGGGAACTTTCATTGCTCTCTGCTCTCTGCGCATTGCTCTCTATGAAAAAACGGGGCGGGGCCCCGTTTTTTTATTTCAACACAAAGTGCACACTGTATTGCGGTTTTTTGTCCGCGCCCAGTGACGCACGCACGACCTTGTTCGACGCAACCTGGACCGCGCGAACCAGGTTGTCGCGGTCTTTGCGTTCCGTCTTGGTCAGGGCATCAATCGCCTTGGTGATTTCAATTTGAATCTGGCGTTTCATAAATCCGGTGTCATCGGTTTCAAAGATACCGGCACTGGAAACCTCGGGCACACCTTTCAGGAAACCGCGCTTGTCCACCGGCAGGGTCACAAACACCGCACCGTTTGTCGCGATTTTACGACGGTTTTTATAAACCTGGTCGTCGGCACTGCGTTCGGTTTCGCCTTCCATTACGACAAAGCCCGTTTCAATCGTTTCACAGATATACGGTTCTGCGCCGTCAGACAACGCAATCATTTCGCCGTTGTGCACGACCATCATATACTTTGCACCACCGCGTTCCATTGCCATTTTACCGTTCAACATTTCGTTGATGTAATCGCCGTGCATTGGCACAGAAACCTGGGGATGAACCAGGTCATAGAAACGTTCAAATTCTGGACGTCCCGCGTGACCAGATGCGTGCAGGTGATCGGTATCAAATATCGTGTGCGTTTTGATACCCATACGCGCCAGTTTGTTATACAGGTATGAAACATCCTGTTCGCGGCCCGGAATAATAATGGAGCTGAACAAAACGGTATCCGTCGGCATCAGTTTCATTTCTTTCACGTGGCCACGGCACAGACGGGTCAGCATTGCAAACTGTTCGCCCTGGGACCCGGTCAAGAATATCGCCTGTTTTTCCGCCGGCAGGTCTTTGATTTCGCTGTGCAGATACACATCATCTTTGTTCAGATAACCAAATTCCATACCCATTTCGCGGAATTCCGGCAGGCCAACGTATGGCACCGGGTTTGGATTGCTGCGCTCTTTAATCGCGGCAACACGGCCAGCGGCATGTGCGGCCTCGGCAAACATTTTCATACGCGCGATTGAACGGGAATATCCGGTCACGATAACGCGGCCTGGGGCCTCTTGCATCAGTTTTGTAAATGTGTCGCGAACCTGGGTTTCGGTTGTCTGTTTTTCTTGGCGTGATGCAGATGTTGAATCCGACACACATGCCAGCAATTTCGGGTCAGAGCCAATTTCACGCAGACGTGCGAAATCAGTCGGCTCTTCAATCGGGTTGTCATCGTTAAATGTCCAGTCACCCGTGTGCAGAATCTTGCCCGCAGGGGTTTTGATAATCAGCATTTGCGCTTCGGGCACAGAGTGGGAAACGTGGAACGTTTCAACCGTGAACGGATTCAAATCCAATGTTGCCCCATGGTGATCAAACACGACGATGTCTTTTTCCGGATTGAAATCCAACTCAATGCCGCGAAATGTCGCGCGCAAGATTTCCGCCGGGAAACGTGTGCAGTAAATAGGCTTTCTGAATTTCGGCCAAATGAATTTCAGCGCGCCGATGTGGTCTTCGTGGCCGTGGGTGATAACGAACCCAACAACGTCTTTCTTGCGCTTTTCCAGCCATGTGGTGTCGCAATATTGCACGTCGCCAGCACCGATTTCTTCTTCCAGAAATCCCATACCGCAATCGACAATCAGATATTTACCCTTGTATTTATAAACATACATGTTCTGGCCGATGTGTTCCAATCCGCCCAACGCCATGAAATAGATTTTGTCATCATTTTGGTCGTTTTCATGCTTGTTCATGCCCGAAATTTTCGCAGGCTTTTTTGGTGCCGCACCCTTGCGCGGTGCGCGTGCCGGCTTTTCAGCGACAGGGCCTTCGGCAACCGGTGCCTTTTTCTCTCTAACTTTTACCATATAAATAATCCTTTTGTTATGGTTATACGTTTATCGCACCACCACACAATCCATTGCCAATAAAGAAAAATCTTTATTTGTAGTGAATCTGTGGCGGGGCGGGTTTGTTGTGCGAAATCAAATTTATCAGTTTAAATTACGCACAGGATAAATCTCTTGCAGGCACCGACGTTACGTTAGGGGCCAAAACAGATTCTCTCCTCTCGGCGTAATATGATAGTATTTCCCGTGACAAATGCAAGTAAAAACATCATTGTTTGCCTTGCTGGTATTGGCACGGTGTTTTTATGATTTCATAATATCCGCCGTCGTCTTCGACAATGCTGCCCACGGCCAACGAACATGCGGTTGGACCGATTTTAGAACTGTCGCTGACCGCCGTATATTTATTTCCGGTCCACAATGATGGCACCGGACAATTTGTACATTTCGTTGCGGTCGTCGATTCCTTGTAATACCCCGTTTTGCACTTGAATGTTGTTGAACCCGCCGGACAGTCTTCTGCGTTTTCCGGGCATTTTGTGCACGATGTTGCGTTGTTGGACGCCTTGTAGTATCCGGCCGCACACGAAAATGCCGTGGTGCCGGCGGTGTCGCAAATCGCATTATCGGGACACAGCTTGCACCCGGTGCGTGACGACGTTGGATTACCGTAATACCCCTTGTCACAGCGATACTTATATGATTTGTTGCATGTTCCGGTGCGATAGTCGCATGTGGCGGTTGTATAGACCTGGTATCCGCTGCCGTCAGGTGTCCAGTCAATAACCGGCTGACAATTTTGACACTCTTTTTTATACCGGCACATACCGACCGAACCCTGGACAGACATATCACAATACAGACCGTAATTGCTGCCACAGTTGACGATATTGTTTTCATAATCATAACTGTCGTCTGAATTACAGGTCAATCGGATATACATCATTTCTTTATCGTCGGCAATGCATGTGCAATACGGTGTCTGGAAACTGGAATCCCTGCATATTACCCCGTGCAATACATTGTTGTAATGGCAATCGTATTTATCGCACGTTCCGTCGGTGCACCCGCTGATTGCGGCACCGTCCGATACGTTAAATGTTTTCTCGGTTGCTTTGCAATACCAGTTTGTGCTTTTGCTGCATTCATATGTCGTTACAACAACCGTGTCGCCGGCGTCGCGGTATGTCGGACTGGATGGACAAGATTCGCGACATGTGGTGACATCGGCCTCGCATTTTTGGTGCGCGATACAAAAGTCCTTGGGCGTATAATCGGTTTCTTCAAATTCATAACAGATTTTATCGTCCATTTTACTGAACCCGTATGACAGACATTCAGACATATACGTGGTGCCAATTCCAATGCAATAATTTTCCATTTCGGTGTCAAACGATGAATCACCACATTTGTTCTGGCCGTTTTCGCCATAACTTTCTTGATACAGGCTCTGCAATTTTGGGAACATTGTTTTCTGGCACCAGTTACACTTTTCGTCCGCCGACAAATCCGCCAAACATGGTGCGGTGCACAGTAAAATGCCGCACATAAATCCGAATAAAATCTGTGTTATGCGTTTCATAATTGCGCCGTCCCCCACGGCATTATTATATTCACATCCATCATACTGATTATTGGCCGATTGTGTCAACCGCATTTTATGCACAAAAAACATCGCCCAATCGGACGATGTTTTTATGAAACAAAATCAAACGATTTAGTTCAACGCATCTTTCAACGCCTTGCCCGGTTTGAACTTAGGCTGTGTGGATGCTGGGATTTTGATAGCAGCACCAGTCTGAGGATTGCGGCCTGTTGTCGCCTTGCGTTTTGCAGTTGCGAATGTGCCGAAACCAACCAAGCGAACTTCGCCTTTCTTTTTCAGAACTTTTGTAACAGTGTTGATAAATGAATCCAAGCATGCAGCAGCAGTTGCTTTTGTAACTTCGACATCATTTGCGATTGCTTCAATCAATTGCATTTTGTTCATGTGTTTCTCCTTTCATAATTTATTTAAGGTGTCCCGCAGTGCCAAGGCAATGTCGTTGGAACCAGAACCCGCGGATATGCGCGTACTTACATCGGCGCGCCACCCGTAACACTTGTATTCCAAGGACATTGCCTGTCCTGCTTGTCCGAATCGTAGAGAATTCGGGCCTTTAAGTCAAGGGCATATTTAATTTTCTGAAATTTTTATAATTTTGCTGCAAAATAAAAAATCCCGAATTTCCGGGATTTTAATTATGAACCGCGTCGGCCCGCACGGCCCGCGCGCCCGGCGTATCGTTGTCACACAGGACATATTGGTCCGGCACCCCAGTCAGATGCACAGCGCGGAAATGATTCGGTGTTGCCGCCGCTAACAGGACAATTATACCCGCCCAAAACCACATTTTTGTGAATGCCCATGGGTTTTTAAAGCTTTCGCGTTTGAACGAATCCTTTAACAAATTCTGATACAATGCCCAGCCCCAACTGAACATCAACAACATTGCCGCGAAAAAGAATCCAATTGTTATTGGACGCACAAACGGTTCCAGCGATTTTGCCACGGAATCCCATGTCGAACTGGCCATCGGGCATACGTATAAAACCGAGCCCGCCATATTTTCAGGCACGCTGATTGGCGTTGTCGCCGCAAATTGCAACCCAAACGACGAAATCAGCACAATCGCCGCCAGCATCACAATCGCAAATAACATTGTTGGTTTCATATTTTCGTTCTCGTTACCGTAATTATATCACAAATAACATTGCAATTCCAGAAACATTGAATTACTATTTATTATATGTTCGGACGGAAAGAAAATCTTGTTGTTGGTTTGGTCACGTTTGACTGTGACACGCTGCGCATTGCGGTGGGCGGACTGGGCCGACTGCGTTCGAAATTCACACTGATTATATATAATGGTAATCCGGCAACACAACTGCGTCGCCCAGATGTGCGTCGTATGGGTTATTGCGGTCGTGTCCATATTATAAATGGCGCGGGCGGGGTGGATATGTTCGGCGGTGTTGCCGCGATTGTTACGGCTGCGCGGACGGTTGCGCGCAATGCGCGTTGGATGGTCTGTATCCGGGACAGTGATATCTTGCTGGACGTTACGGTGCCACATGTGTCCGCCGATACGTTTGCCGTGATTCAAAATATGGCGGTAATTCGCCATCGTATCTCTGACGTGTTGCGCGTAATGCGTTGCCCCACAGACTATAACGTTGATGATGAAAACACGACATTGTCGCGTCCGCATATGGGATTTTTCGGCAGCTTGGTTCGCATTGATACAATTACTGGCCTGTGCAATGTTATGGGAACGATTTCGGATAAAATCCGTGTCATGGATGATGACCTGGAATATTGGCCGCCATACGACGCCATATTGTGGACGATGCTGAACACGTTCGCGCGCACGGTCAATCCAGACGCGGTGCCAATCTATATGGACCGTGTCGGACACGTTGCCATTATGGTGGACAGCGCGATAAACAAGTATGGGCGCAGTGCGTTGCCTGCGCGCGCGACATCGGAACACTATGCACGTGCGGTTGCGCGTTTTGACGCTGCGTTGCGTGCCGCATTGGCCGCCCCGGCGGGGCAAGACATTTAATTTTTCACACTTTTTCACGTAAATATGTATTGCACTGGCGCAATAATGTTTATAAAATTGCACCGAAATTAAAACAGGACAAACACAATGAAATACAACGAAATTCGTAAAACTTTTTTAGACTATTTTGAATCGCACGGACATAAAATCGTGCCATCTGCGTCGCTGATTCCGAACGACCCAACATTGCTGTTCACGGTCGCCGGCATGGTCCCATGGAAGGGAATATTACAGGGCAGTGAACCTGCATTCGCACCACGTGTTGCCGACGTCCAGAAATGTATCCGCGCGGGCGGCAAGCATAATGATTTGGACGAGGTTGGATTCGACGGTCGTCATCACACGTTCTTTGAAATGGTGGGCAACTGGTCATTTGGTGATTACTTCAAGGCCGGCGCGATTGAAATGTCGTGGGATTTTCTGACCAATGTATTAAAACTGGACCCGGCAAAATTGCGCGTGACGACCCACACATCGGACGAAGAGGCAACCGAACTGTGGCGTAAAATCGCCGGCAAAGAGGCCATTCGCCTGGGTGACCATGATAACTGGTGGTCGGCGGGCGACACCGGTCCATGTGGCCCGTGCACCGAAATATTCTATGATTTCGGCGATAATATCGCAAATGACGATGATCGCTGGGTTGAAATCTGGAATGACGTGTTTATGCAATTTAATCGTGATGCGAACGGGAATCTGACGCCGCTGCCGAAACAGAACGTTGATACGGGGGGCGGACTGGAACGCTGGGCCGCGATGATGCAGGGCAAGACTGATAACTATGACACCGACCTGTTCGTGAACCTGAAACGCGCGGTCAGTGATGTGACGCACGTTGTCGAAACGCCGGAAAATGTTTCCAGTTTCAAGGTTATTACCGACCACCTGCGCGCGGTTGGATTTTCTGTTGCCGATGGCGTGATTCCATCTAATACCGATCGCGGTTATGTGATTCGCCGTATCTTGCGCCGTGCAATGCGCCATGGCCAATTGTTGGGACATCGTGGGGCATTGCTGTCGGAACTGTATCCGGCACTGGTGCGCGAAATGGGTGACGCGTATCCAGAACTGGCCCGCGAACAGGCGCGCGTGGTTGAAATCATCCGCAACGAAGAAAACGCGTTCGCAGACATGCTGCAAAACGGTATGAAATTGCTGGAAAACGAATTGCCGAAATTGAACAACAATGTGTTGCCGGGCAACGTTGCATTTAAACTGTTTGATACATACGGTTTCCCATTGGATTTGACGCAAATGATTCTGCGCGACAAGAATATTGATGTCGACGTTGCCGGATTTGAACGCGCCATGACCGAACAAAAGGAACGCAGCCGCGCCGACACCAAGGGCACACGCACACTGTGGGAATCCCAGAATTTGCCTGCAACCGATGACAGTGCGAAATACGCGCCAAATGCGGAAATGGAATCAACCGTTTTGGCAATTTTGCGCAATGGCGAATTTGTGAAATCGGCAACCGCCGGTGACGTGGTAGAGGTTGCACTGGATAAAACCAATTTCTATGGCACCCAGGGCGGCCAGGTTGGTGACAGCGGTGAAATCACCCGCGATGGCGCACCTGTTATGACGGTGGCCGAGGCCGCACGTGCCGACAATGTTGTTATACACAAGGGAACATTGACGGGCAACCTGGCGGTGGGCGATACGGTTAAAACCAACATCAACACGGCGGTGCGTGCCCAAACAACGCGCGCACACACGGCGACGCATTTGCTCCAGGCGGCATTGCAGCATGTCTTGAACGAAGACGTGCACCAGCGTGGGTCCAAGGTTTCGCCGGACTCTGTGCGATTTGACTTCTCGTTCGGGCGCGCAATGACCGACGACGAAAAGAAAGCGGTTGAAGACCTGGTGAACAAGTGGATTGCGGCCGATATGCCGGTCACGCACGAAGAAATGTCACTGGACGCCGCCAAGGAAAAGGGCGCAACGGCACTGTTCAATGAAAAATACGGCGACACGGTCAAGGTTATCACGGCCGGCGATGTGTCATGCGAATTGTGCGGTGGCACACACGTCTATCATACGGGCGAAATATTACGGGCCCGCGTGAACAAGGAAAAATCCATCAGCAGTGGTATCCGCCGTATTACAATGTCGGTTGGAACATTGGCCGAATAATAAATGGGGCATCCGCCCCGTTTTTATTAGAGAGCAGAGCGCAGAGAGCAATGACGTGCGCCGAACGGCGCACATGTCATTTGAACTTTGCACTTTGAACTCTGAACTTTACACCAACCCATTGCGGCACAGGTCTGCAAATATCGGTTTGTCCAACCCCAATATTGGAATCAGCACACTGGGGCGTGCATCAATATTGATGTCACGGGTGTGCGTAATGCCATTTTTAATTGTTTTAATAACCGCACTGGGCAAATCAGCGCGCCCAATACACGACGACAAATACACAAAGCATTCATCGTTATCGCCCAGATTTTCCACCGCCAAACGCCGTGCGAAAATGTTCAGTGTGACATCGGCCTTGGACGCGTCTTTGGTCCAGGGACTGCCCCCGCCGATGGGGCACGCGGTGGAATAAAAATCGCATGCCAGTTTGCGCCCCGTGATGCCACAGTCTGCGATTGACGCGTGATATGTGTATCGGCCGGTGCCGTTTATGATGACGTGCCGCGGGCGCGCGCCCAGCGTGCGAATCACAAATTGCCCCAGGTCTGTATCGGCCAGCATTGGAATTGCGACAATCGCAGTGTCAATCGTGCCATCATCTGCCAATGTGATTTGCGTTTTTATATCCAGCCCCAGGTTATTTGACGCGCGCGCCAAATCATACAGTGCGCGATTCAATTTCCGGGCCAGGTATAATTCGCGGTTGATATTTCCATCGCCCCGACATGCGTATCCGACAAATACGCCTTGGTCGCCCCAACCATCGCGCGCAACGCCACGATTTATGTCGGGTGATTGAACGCCAATCATATTTATGATTTCAATTTTATCGGGGTTGATTGTGCATTCGCCCCAGCGCGCGGCATAATCGCGTGTGTATCCGATTTGTGCCAATGCATTGATGACATACTGGCGCAATTCGCGTGTGTCGCAATGCCCAGTGATTTCACCGCCCAGTGCGACGGTGTTGTTTTTTACCATAACCTCGACCGCGTATTTAACGTGCGGGTCTTGATCAATCATTCGGTCCAAAATATAACTGGAAATATAATCGGCAATTTTATCAGGGTGCCCGATTGACACCGCTTCCGCAGTTTTCTGCATTTTTTACTCCTTGTTTAGTCCGCTGTTGTGGGACAAGTCAGGTTAAATCCACATCGCCACACCCGTCATTGGTTGTGACAGTGTAATGTTTTATCTTTATGCGAAAAAAGTCAAGTATCAAAAAATTGCTTTACATATTTTTCAATATTTCTTAAAATAGTCACGTCAACAACAAAGGAAGGAAAAATGGCACAAAAATCAGTTAAAAAAGCCCCTGCAAAGAAAGTTGCGGCGGCCAAGAAAGTCGCACCTGTGAAAAAGACTGTTGCGGTCAAGGCACCGGCCAAGAAAGCGGTTGCTAAAAAGGTTGCACCTAAAAAGGCGGCAAAACCAGAAATGAAACCGGTCATTGTTGCCCAGGAAGTGACACACGAATGCGCATGCGGTAAAAATTGCCCATGTGGTTGCAAATGCGGATGCCGTGCGGGCCGTTTCTTCAAGAAATTGGTCATTATTCTGATTGTATTCGCACTGGGATTTGCGGCGGCAAAAATGTTGGGCTGCTGCAAGAAGCCAATGCCACGCTTTGTCGATGGTTGCATGGATGTAACATCGGTAAAATGCCCAAAATTACAGGCTGAATTGCCGATGATGGACATCAATGGCGACGGTTGCATCACACACGAAGAATTCGATGCATACAAACACGCCACGACAGCGGACACACCAGTTGTCGAAGAAGTTGTAACTGACGAAACAGTTGCAGAATAAAAAATGCCCCACGGGGGCATTTTTTATTAGAGAGCAATGCGCAGAGAGCAATGATTGTGTCCGCCGATGGCGGACACTCTTTATTGTCATTCCTGCGCAGGCAGGAATAGGGGCTTTAAAATTACTCCCGCACATTGTTGCACGATATACGTAAAATATGCTTTCCCAACCACACGCCACCGTCATACCGGCGGAGGAGGGTCACCATTGTGTTCCCTTGGCATGTCATAATTGGGCGATTAGTCCCCATAAAATAAAATCCGCAATTGCTTGGACATGGCTCGCATACGCTCGCACTGCATAGTCCCTATTCCTGCCTTTGCCCACCCACAAAATCTTGCGATTTTGCGGGGCCCGGAGCAGGAATGACACCACAGGTGCGGTGAAACCAATCCAAGCGAAGCGCAGGATACGGCAAGGACATCGTCCGCATGCGACACGCTGGATATAGATTTTATTTTACGACCATAGTTTATCTCTTAGTCGCGGACTAAGTTCCCCTCCGGTGGAGGGGGGGGGACGAAGTGCCGGGGTGGTCTTTTTATTTGTCCCTGCGGGGCAATGGATGCCGGCCTGCGCCGGTATGACGAAATATAAAGAACACAACAGACCAAAGTTCCCCTCTGGCTAGAGGGGTGCCCGCAGGGCGGGGTGTCGGTTTATGGGTTGCTGCGTTTCGCCCGCAATGACAATTCTTGGGGAATTAGTATTTTATGTCATTGCGAGCCACGTATGTGGCGTGGCAATCTGTGCCCAAAAATCCACAAAAAATCATGCCGAATAAAATGGATAAATCATGCGGAAATCTGGGCAAAAATACCTAAACATACATGCCGAATTTAAACGGTGGTTTAATTTCTGCATGATTTTGTTTGACTTGGCCCCGGAATTCTGGGTATTATTTGGCCCAGGGGATCGCTAATCTAAACCACCGTTTTTATGCGGTGTGGCAAAGGAGAGGATATAGCATGGCGGCCCCGGTAATACACATTGGCGACGCGACCATACAAACGACGGTCGAACAAAAAACATACCCATCATTACATATTATGGATCACACTGGCGCGGTGTATCACGTTGCGGTGCGTGCCCAGGACGAGCAGCTGGCCACCGGAACTGAAACACTGGTCTATGAACAGAGTGCGATAAACACGTGTGAAACAGTGACATTGGACGCGGGGCTGTATCGTGCAGAACTGCGTGGGGGCAGTGGCGGATTGCCTGCGCGATGTTCGGCCGGCATGGGAAAGGTGGCGCAACTGGGCGTAATCAACACAACGATTATAAAACTGGACGTGTCGTCCACAATTTACACGTTTCGTGGCGGTGATGGCAATAATTCGGGGGCGATAAACAAACATCAGTTTCCGGGTGGTGGCGCGTCGGGCGTGGACAGTGTAATCGTCCTGCCCACGCGAACAATTCGTGCAATCGGTGGCGCGCCGGTTCAGTGCACCGCCCAGGCATTAGATGCATTTCCATCTGGTGGCTGGTCATCGCCGGGGCATTGCATTGGTGGGGCGGCCAATTCCAATGGTGGCGGGGGTGTTTGGGGTACGCCTGTTGCAGGGGGGTGCGGCGGTGGTGGCGGCGGTGCACCAAACGGCACGGGTGGTGTGGCGGCAAAGAATACCACCGCGGGTGCGGATGCAACGTCCACCGGTGGCGGCAATGGTGGTGACGCGACCAATCCAAACGGTGATTCCAAAACGTCAAACATTGGTCATGGGGGCGCGGGTGGTGCAAACGTGACATGGCAATGTGGTGGTCAGACGATTACCAGTTACGGCGGTGGGGGCGGCGGCGGAATGTGCGCCTGGGTAATGACCAAAAATTGTAATCAAAACGGCAGTTGGTGCTATTCCGACTGTGCCGACGGGGGTGATGGCGGCAGTGGCAGCACCGGAACATCAACCGACAGTTACGTAAAAATATACAGAATAGGATAGGGGGACGGAATATATGATAGCGGCATTATTGGCAACACTACACATAATGACACACAACGGTGCAGTATACGACGTTGTTGAAAACATCCCATCGGGATCGTGCATAATGGGCGGCACAGAAACACTGGTGTATGAAGCGACCTCATTCAACACGTGTCAGGACGTAACATTAAAGCCGGGTTGTTACCGCGTTGAAATGATGGGTGGCCTGGGCGGAGCAAGCGCGGAATGTAAAGACTGGGCGGAACAGATGATAACGGACCCATTATCGGGTATGTTCACACTGGACAGTGAAACGACGGTCTATGCGTTCCGCGGTGGCGACGGTATGCCGGGCACGGTGAACAAGTCTGGAAACTATTACGGGTCGTTTGGTGGTGGTGCGTCGGGTGCGGACAGTGTCCTGGTGGTTGGCGACCGTGTGTTCCGCGCGCGTGGTGGTGTGGGGCAACTGTGCGTTGCACAATATACAAATGGGCTTGTCGGATTAAATAATCCCAGTTGGGCCAACAGTCGTGCATATGCCAATGGCAGCCCCGGCGGATGGACGGGCGGTGTTATTCTCCACATGGGCAAGATCTGTCTGTCAATGCCAACGTGGGGCAAAAGTATAGTTTATACCTGTGGCGGTGGTGGCGGCGGTGCGCCCAGTGCCCCTGGTGCCACCACAGTTTATGGGTCCAGTTGTATGGGCGGCGTTGCAAATAATGGCGCGGACGGCACGTCGTCGGGTGGTGGTAATGGTGGTGATGTTACAGATGCCCTGTATCGTAATGATGGTGGTGATACCGACCCAAAATCCGCCGCCGGTGGTCGGGGTGGTGCGAATGTAACCTGGACCTGCGGTGGCCAAACAATTGTCAGTTACGGCGGCGGTGGTGGCGGTGCGTGCGTAAATGGGGTTGCTGGCCAGACCGCCGATGGTGGCGATGGCGGCAGCGGTTCCACCAACACATCAACAAACAGCTTTATCAGAATTTACAAGATGTAGAGATGTAAAAAGTGAGTAAGTGATAGAGTGATAAAGTGATTTAGTTTAAGTTCCCCTCCGGTGGAGGGGTGCCCGCCAGGACGGGGTGGTCTTTTTGTCCCTGCGGGGCAATGGACCCCGACCTTCGTCGGGGTGACGGTGGTGTGTGGTTGGGAAAGCGTATTTTACGTATATTGTGCAACAGTGAACAGAAGTAATTTTAAAGACCCTATTCCTGCCTGCGCAGGAATGACAAGTTTTTAAGTCCTCTATTTAAAAACTTTATCACTCTATCACTTACTCACTAAAAAAACGCGCTGGGGCACGTTTTTTACCGGCCTTTTAAAATGCGGGCCTTGTTTTTATCCCATTCACGCTGTTTTATTGTTTCGCGTTTGTCGGCGCGGTTTTTACCGTAGCCGATGCCCAATAACACCTTTAACTTGCCATGATTATTGAAATACATTTTCAACGGCACGATTGTCGCACCACGTTCCTGTAACTTGCCAATCAGGCGGTTGATTTGCGCGCGGTGCAATAACAGTTGGCGCGGGCGACGTTCATCAAAATTCACAATGCGTGCCGCCGTGGGCAATTTCTGAATTTCAACCCCGGCCAAGAATAAATTGTCCCCACGACGCTGGACAAAGCCATCAACAATCGTCACCAGTCCGTAACGGATTGATTTGATTTCTGCCCCAGTCAGGGAAATGCCGGCCTCTATCGTGTCCTGGATAGAATAACTGAATCGCGCCTTGCGATTTTCGGAAACCTGGCCAAATTTAATAATGTTTCTGCGTGTCATAATGGTAATTATTTTACATAGATTGGCGTAAATTGCAAATATTTCGGGAAAATAAATATGTTGAACAGATGGCATATTTTAATCTATAATTGGAATAACGGGAAAAGGGGACAATTATGAAAAAATCAGTATCGTTGTTGGCAATTTTGGCACTGGCGGCATGTGGTGGCGATGGCAGCCCCAGCGGCAATGGAAATGTGCGGTCTAATTATCACAATCGCACCCCGATCGAGGCGTTCCCAAACGAGGCCAAGGAAAGTAACGATAACATTACCCAGGTTATATCGCGCAACAATGCCCAGCGCGCAGATTTTGTGAAATATCGGTTGTCTATAAATGGATACGATAATGTCACCGATGAAACGAATTTCAGTTCAATTGGTCAATTAGCATACGATATTGCCGCAAACGCCAGTGACGCGGAAATAAATTCATTGTTGGCGTTGAATAATCGCGAACCACTGCGTGCGGCGTTGTATGTGATTGCGCCGGAATTGGCCGTGTGCGCAGAACAAAATACGACGGCGGCACTGCGGACATGTGTCAGCGAGTTGCGGGCCAGTGCCAATCTGGGCGACAAAATAGACCAGGTTATTCGCAACACCGATACCCGCTTGACCGTTGATAAATTGGAATTTACAAATACCGATGGTGGTGATGCGCAATTGACCTTTGCAATTGATGACAGTGGCAAAATCATCGGCATTACGTTGGACGAAACAACATACACCCGTGACAAGAACGTGTTTAAAAACGGTGACAAAACACTGACATACGTGTCGGGTATGGACGCGCTGTCGCCATTGATGTATTCTGATTTTGGAAAATACACCATCACAGATGCGACGGCGGGCACAACGACCAGCCAGTATTTCTTTGGTGGATATGATGTAAAACGCATAGACCCCACGGCAATCCAACAGGTGGGCGCAGAAACAAATATGGCGTTCCGCGGTCGCGCCGTTGGTATGGTTGAAAATGGCACCGCGTCCAAGGAGTTAAATGGTTCCGCCGATCTGATATTCAACACAACAAACCGCAGCAGCCAGGTCAAGGCGACATTTGAAGACTGGTATGACGTCACCGTGAATACGAATAATGAAATCAGTTTTGATAATTTCCAGGGTGATGCCGCATACAAATTTGCAACATCGGGCGATGGTGCGGCGCACAGTGGGGCAACGTTTGACGTGAACTATTACGGTCACGATGACACGCATCCGACCGAGGCCGTCGGTGGTGCCCAATATCGCGAGGGTGACATAAACTTTAATATGGCATTCGGCGTCAAGAAACAGTAAAAAACAACCCGCGTAATGCGGGTGTTTTTATTTCTTGGTTGCCCAAAACATTGCCCACAGCCAACCAATCCCGGTCCAGCATAAAATCCAGCTGGCCAAACGGACCAGAATCATATCCTGTTTCCCCTTGGACGTTTGGCGGGCGACCCATGCGGGTGCCAATAAAATCCCGACGAATATCGCCACCGCAATTGCGTATTTAAACCAAATAAAAATCGTGTGCAATGTAATCATCGTATTGCTGTATTATGACAAAACGGGGTAACACATTGTATGCGTCCCCCGTTTCATCTCTTGCTCTGGTAAAATTATATACCATACTTTGCGGATTTGTCCAGTTCTTCTTCGATACGTAACAACTGGTTGTATTTCGCCATACGATCCGTGCGTGACATAGAACCGGTCTTGATTTGACCCGCGTTTGTTGCCACGGCCAGGTCGGCAATCGTGGTGTCTTCGGTTTCGCCACTGCGGTGTGAAATGATTACACCGTATTTCGCGTCCTGGGCCATTTTGATTGCGCGCAATGTTTCGGTCAGGGTGCCAATCTGGTTCACCTTGATAAGAATTGCGTTCGCAACGCCTGCGTCAATTCCACGACGCAGACGCGCAGGGTTGGTCACAAACAGGTCGTCGCCAACCAACTGGCATTTTTTGCCGATTGTATCGGTCAGTTTGCGCCAGCCGTCCCAATCTTCTTCGGCCAGGGCGTCTTCGATTGAAATAATCGGATACTGGGCAATCAAGTTTTCATAGAATTCAATCATCTGGTCCGATGATAATTTTTTACCTTCGAAATTATAAACGCCGTCGGCATAGAATTCTGATGACGCAACGTCCAGACCGATTGAAACCTGATCTCCGGGGACATAGCCCGCATCACGAATTGCGGCGATGATTGTATCCAATGCCTGGGCACAACTGTGAAAGTTCGGTGCAAAGCCACCTTCGTCACCGACGTTTGTGGAATTACCCCCAGATTTCAGAATCTTTTTCAAGTGGTGGAATATTTCCGAACCCATACGGATTGCGTCGGCCTCGCTGTGTGCGCCATTGGGGATAATCATAAATTCCTGGGCGTCCAGACCGTTGTCGGCGTGTGCGCCACCATTGATGATATTCATCATCGGACGGGGCAGGACGCATGGATTCGCGTTGCCATAAACGTTTGCAATGTATTTATACAGTGGCAAACCCGATTGTGCCGCCGCCGCGCGTGCCGCCGCCAGGGATACCGCCAAAATCGCGTTCGCCCCCAGTTTTTCTTTATTTGCGGTGCCGTCCAGGGCCAACATTTTTTCGTCCAATGCGGTCTGGTCATCGGCCGGCATACCGATAACAGCCGGGGCGATAATTTCATTTACGTTTTTAACCGCGGTTAAAACACCTTTGCCCATATAGGCATTTCCGCCGTCGCGCAGTTCCAGGGCCTCGAAACTGCCGGTGGATGCGCCCGATGGCACCGCCGCGCGACCAAATGCGCCACCCGACAATGTGACATCGCATTCAATTGTTGGGTTGCCACGACTGTCCATAATCTGGCGTGCATGAACTGATTTTATTTCAAACATATGTTTTCCTCCCTTGGTGTTACGAATATGTAATAATTTGTCTTGCCCTTATACCAGAAAATTTTTTATAATGTAACTATAAATTCAAGGAAACGGGAAAAATATGCGTATTTCAATGAAAAAAATTGTGTCCTTTTTGTGCTGTCTGGTGCCGTTTGGCGCGACCGCGGCAAGTTATCCAGACGGTCTGACCGTTGGGCAGGGGACGGATAACGTCGCAGTCCCCGCATCGGATAACAGTTTGATTTTGGGTGCAAACGGTCTGGATATATATGGAAATGCCGTCATTGGTAGTACAAACCAGGCGGGCAAGGGGCAATTATATGCCGAACAATTATCGGGAACGTTTACTATCCAATCAGATGGTGACATATTCATTGGCCGTGGTAGCAATAGCGAAGTGAGCTATGGTTTAACCATAGAAAGTGGTGTGCAATTGGGTATAAAAAGTGGCACAAGTAATAACATTGATGTTGCATTGGGTGCGGTCAATGCCAAGGGCGGATTATATATATCTGAAAACATCGGTCGCGTTACAGCAACTGGTATCACGGCGAAAAACGCACTGAACATTACCGCAAATTCGGCGGATTTGGGCACCGTTTCGGTCAGTGGGGCGGACGCGTTATTGGCGTTAAATATCACAGGAACATTGACGGTCGACGGCCTGTATTACCAATATACCGGCACCAATGCGGATATCGTCGGTGTGATAAACACTGGCACCGGGATTCAATCGCGTGGCAGTATCCAGAACCTGGAAGGGTCGGGCGCACTGACCATCAAAACCACCAATGGCGATGTTGATGTAACGGGCAATATTGATAATATGGCCGCCAGTATGATGACATTTGACGGCGGTAATATAACGGTGACTGGCACAATGTCAAACCAGGCGACCGGTGGCACACTGAAAATATTAAATGCGTCGGGCCTGTCGGTGGCGGGCGCAGGCACGGGTGGCGTGTCATTTGTGAACAAGGGTGATTTTACCGCAATTGTGTCGGGCAAGACGACGTTTGCATACGGTATGGATTTGTCGGGCATGACATCGTCAAATGCGTTTAATTTGACGACCGGTGCATTGGATTTGGGAACTATGCGTGATTTGCAATTGACGCATGGAACCGTGAACGTCACAACAACATCGATATCAAACGGCGAAATGTCGTTTGACACCATTGGCAACGAAAGCGATGCCACAATTACATTAAACAGTGCGGGCGATTTCTATGCCCAGTTGGTAAAAAATGATTCCGTGTTGAAAATCAAAACAACGGGCGAGTCGGCGGTTTTGAATATTGACGAAATTGTCTTGGGCGCGAACAGTGACACAACATTTGAAACTAATTCATCGCTGACAATGGGTGGCGATATTTCCAGTGCCGGTAAAATGTCAATGACAGGTGCAAATGTCATGCTGCAAAATGTCACGAACACCGGCAACATGACGATAAAGGCACCAACCGATACAACAGGCATGATCATGGTCAATGGTAATCTGGTGTCATCTGGTGATGCCCAGACATTACTGTATTCGCGCCAAATACGGGTTCAGGGTGATATAACGAATTCTGATAACGCGGTGACCGATATCCGCGGGTCCGACACATTGGGCGGTGATATAACACTGGGGCAATTGCTGGTGTCGGGCGGGTCGCTGAATCTGAAATCACTGACCGGGGGCATGACGGCAACATCAATTTCATTGACCGGTGGTGCAATTACGACCGATTCTGTTACGCGCAGCATAACCGCAACAAACAACATCGATATCGCGGGCAATTTGACCGCAAATGGCACAACGGCGACATCTATGGGCAATATGTCGGTGGGTGCAACAGGAACACCGTTTGTCATGACATCAACAGATGGCGATATTACAATCGGTGGAAACGTTTCGGCGGGCAACAGCGATGGCACCGCCCGTGCAATACAATTGAGTGCGAAAAACATCAATATCGCGGGCAGTGTGCTTACCGATCAAAATGGCACTCTGATTTTAGGCTCTGACACGAACCAGACATTAAATGTTACCGGCAACGTTGATACCGCCAATGGCACGATAGAGGTTTATGCCGGCAACGCGACCGCGGCATCGTGGGCGGGTTACAGCGGACACATGATATTACACGGTGGCACAATTACTGCAAAGACTGGTTATATAGAATTCGTCGCTGGGTTGGTGTTTAACGATTCTGTTCTGACACAACCGAGCCAGGGCGTCTGGGTCAAAGATGGCACCAGCCTGACCCTGCGTTCTGAAAACGCGACCGATGCAGGTATCATGTTAGGAACGGTAAATCTGGGCACGGATAAGACACTGACCCTGGATTCTGCATCCGGTATCAATTTCTTGGATGGCAATGTCGTAACAAATGGGACATTAAACATTTCTGCGGTGGATGTGACATCCATAGGGACGGATATTACAAACGGTGGTGAATTAAATGCCAATGTCACCGGCAAATGGGACCACAGTTACAAAACAACCAACACCGGCACCGTAAATATCACGGCAAATATGGCGATGTTGGGTGATGTTGATAACTCTGGTACGTTCAGTTTAAACAGCGCATCTGACGTAACGGCGGAAAATGTTAAATCTGGCGGAACACTGAATATTACGTCGGGTGGCAATGTTGAATTGTCTGGTCTGACCGTGTCGGGGGGTAACGCGACGATTGCCACGTCAGATATTTCGGTTGCAAATGCTGTGAATGTGACGGGTGATTTGACCCAGGGCGCGGCGTCAACAAACGGATTAAACCTGACGCAAAATGGCACATTGACGGCCCGGAATTTAACCGTATCGGGTGCGTTGAACGCAAATTCTGGATCGGTTGATTATGTGATTGGTGCGGCGGCGGCAATTGCGGGCGATATCAATGTTGCATCTGGCGCAGAAATCAATATCGCCGCCGCCGAAATCACCGGCAATGACGTCACCAATAACGGCACAATGACATTGAACGGTGTTGCGACGGTCAATAACTTTACAAACGATGGCACGGCGACATTGGGCGGCGGGTCACTGGGGGTGACAAATACATTTGACGCGACAAATTTATATCAAAAACGCACAGGCACACTGACGGCAGGTGATGTGAATATTGACGCGGATTCGTATCGTATTTCTGCGACAAAGTTTAACCTGGCGGGGAATTTGGATGCGTCGAATCTGACGATTTTTGCCGCACCGACAACATGGTTGGATGCGAATATCGCCGGTAATGTGTCGGGCGGGGTAACGTTTGCCAACCTGGGCCAGATGCACGTCGGTGGCAATTACCTGTTTAATGATAACAGCAAATTGTTCGCGAACATCAATGGCAAATCAAATATGGCGGGTCTGCAGAATTATTGGTCCACGGTCAGCCTGGTTGACGATAACACCCTGGGCCAGATTACAAATGCCGTATCGGGCGATGGTGCGTTGATTACGATTGATGGCAAATTTACATCTGATTTGTCGCTGGGGTTGACGCCGTCGGGCGGTATTGGCGGTGCGTCATCTGACCAGATGGGTATCGCATTGCGCGAATTGGCCGACGCGGGTGACGCAATCTGGTTGGTCTATGCCCAAGATGGTATTTCCGAATTGGGTGACAAATTGCGCAATCTGAACGTTGTGATTTGCAACGCATCGGGCAGTATTTGCTATAACTATTTTGATGGCACACCGACCGGAAATTCGTCGGCATACCTGACGGTGCGTGATACCGATGGTGATGGCACATCGGACAGTATTTATGTGGTGTTTGATCCGCGCTTTGGCGGGCCAGTTGAATTGTTCAAGATTCAGCCGATTGTCGCACGCGACGCCGATCATACCGATGGCGAATATGTGTCTGCGGGCGCGTTGGATGATTTGATTGCGGGCCAGATGTCAAGCCTGGGCTTCTCGGGTCGTCATGCGATTGAATTGTTGCCGGCGATGTTCCGTGGGACAAACCTGGAAACGATGGCAAACGAATTGTATAACCGCATGGAACACTATAACACATATCGTGATGGTGCGCCGTTGTCACGGTTCAGCCGCCTGTTCCAGGCACGCGAAATCGAACAAATCGCGGGCAGTGTGGTCTTGAACGAACATACCAGTGCGCGCTCGTTCGAAGATCATATGTTGGACGAATTTATCTGGAATCGTAATCGCAACCTGAAAAAGGCGTGGGTTGACGCCGAATACGGAATGCTGTTCCAAAATGTTTCTGATGGCAAGCACGCCGACGGAAACCGTTTCAGCATCACCGGCGGTTTTGATTGGCAGCATACAAATACGCTGATTCTGGGTTTGGCGGGCCGCGTGTCGCATATGTCGACCGATGTGTCAGATGCGATGAACCTGGGCTATACGACCGAAAATCCGTTCATTGCCGGCCATATGGATGCCAAGGTTGCAAATACAAACATCGGCCTGGGCGGATATTTGATGCAGACATTGGGTGAAAAAACACGTGCGTATGGAAATGCGTTCTTGGATTTGCATGTGTTTGATATCACGCGTCACCAGACATACGTTGATGGCACAATTGATGGCAGTGGCACCGCGTTCGCATTGAACACCGAATGGGGTCTGTTGCACGATTGGCTGAACCAGTATATCGTCGGCAATATGTATGCGCGCCTGGGGTATAATTTCGGATTCAGCGTCACAGAACGCGTTGGTGGCCACGATTATATGAAAATGGAATCAGACGGATATCTGTCGTTCACGCCGGGATATTCGTTGACCGCGCAAAAGCGTATTTACCCGTCGGTCTGGTTCCAGGTGCGTCCATACGCAACAATCGGTGTTGAATACGACGTTCTGGGCGCGCCAGACAACGCAAAGTATAAATTTGCGGCGGCGAACAAGTTCACATCATACGATATAAATATTGACCCGCTGTGGGCAAATATCGGTGGTGGTGTGGAAATGTTGTCGGCAACCGGATTCCAGGTTGGCCTGGATTACCGTTACCAGTATAACCAGGATATCCAATTGCATAATATCAAGATATCCGGCTCATACCGCTTCTAAGGCAAAAAAACACCCCCACCAATCGGTGGGGATTTTTATTTAACAATAATATTTTATTATCCGTTCATTTTCGGATACAGGGCGTATGTGTTTTGCTCCAGAATCGGGGCGAATTGTTCCAATGTTAAACCGTGAATTTCGGCCAAAACGCGTGCCGTTTCAACAACCATAAATGGTTGGCACGGTTTGCCGCGATATGGCACCGGGGCGCAATATGGACTGTCGGTTTCAACGACCAGGCGATCAGTTGGAATTTTTGCAAATGTTTCGCGAATATCAGCGGCATTTTTAAAGGTTAAAATTCCGCTGGCTGAAAAATAAAATCCCCGGTCCAGCATTACGCGCGCCATATCCCATGAACTGGTAAAACAATGCATAACGCCACGAACGTCGCCGCGCAATATATCCATCGTGTCACGTTCGGCGTCGCGCGTATGAATCGCCACCGGCAGGTTGTATTTCCGCGCAATATCCAGTTGCGATGTGAATAATTTTATCTGGGCATCGCGTGTGTCACCACCACATTCATGATAATCCAGCCCGATTTCCCCAACACCGACAACGCGTGGATGTGTCATAACCCGGTCGGTCAAAAACTGGACCGCGTCGGTGCCGTGATATTCGGGGTGAATACCGATTGTCGCCCACACGTTGTCATACGTTTCGGCAATTTTGATTGCGTTTTCAATGTCAGTCGGGTCGGCGGTTGGACAAATGATTTTTGTAACACCGGCACCAGTGGCGTGCGCAATAACGTCACGCAAATCGCCCGACACATAATTGTCGGTCAAATGACAGTGGGTATCTATAAGCATTTTTTGATTTCCATAATAATTTTGAATATCGCGATTTCTGGTTCCAGATATACGTTTCGGATATCGGCAATCGCCCGCGTTGCCATCGGGTAAATATCGGCCAGGCCAAATCGCGCAATCGCATCCAGTAAAATTTCATACAACGCCGGGTCCCCAGAAATCTTTTTCGCAACCGCCATAATGTCCCCAGAATTTGCGTGCGGATTTTCCAGTGTTTCAATCAGTTCATTATAAATCACATCGCCGCCCGTGCGTTTCAGTGCCGCAATTTTACCAAAACTGCCGTTGGCCAGTTTCAGTGTTTCGGTGCTGATATCGCCATCGGGTATAAAGTGTATGCACAGTTGGCGCAACTGGTCCACGGTCAGGGGACGCATTTTTTCAACGCGTGCGCGGGAACGAATTGTCGGCAATACGTTTGACAACTGGTGCACGACCAACAAGAACAGGGTCTTGGCCGGTGGTTCTTCCAGTAATTTTAACATTGAATTTGCGGCCGAACGACTGAGTTCGTCCACAGAATCAATCAGTATCACGCGCCATTCGCCCGACATTGACGACATCTGCATTTTATCAATCATCGCGCGCATTGTGTGCACAGATGTCGTGCTGGTGTCCAGTTTTTTGCCCTTGTCGTCAAAGTTATGCGCCAAATCTACGATAAAGAAATCGCCGACGTTGCCGTATACCATGCGGGCAATTTTGTATGCCAGTGTTGCCTTGCCAATGCCACGCGGTCCTGCCAGCATCCACACCGGATGAATTGGATACGCGTCGCGATTTGCCCACGCGTTCATAAAATCGCGCAGCACGCCATCATGGCCAACCATAAAATCGTTGTCCATCGGATCTGGGAATTTATACAATGGTGTGTTTTTCTTGGGTGCCATGGATTTATACCTTTATCGTGCGCCAAACATCACGCGAATATTGCGGATAATGCGGCCAAAGAATTGCGTCTTGGCCACGCGGTTTTGTGCGACCAGTGGCGCGCGCGCAATCGTGCGACCGTTTTGTTCAACAATAACCTCGCCCAGGGTGTCGCCGACAGCAATCGGTGCCGGGTGCGGATCATCATACCGCGCCAGAACGCGTATGCCGTCCATTGACTGGGACTTTGGCATTGTGATGGCCAGTGGTTGCGTTATTGTCGCAATGACAAAATCCTGGCGACCATACCATACGGGCACCTTGGCAATCTTGTCGCCAGGGCGATAGAATACCTGGTTCTTGGTCGTTTCGTATCCATAGTTTAACAGTTTCTTCATTTCTGCGGCTAGTGCGTCGTGACCGCGACCGCGAAATCCGTTTATCACACCGACCAGGCGACGCCCACCAACGCGACTGCTGGCGACCATGCCGTAACCGCCATCTTCTGTGTGGCCGGTTTTCAGACCATCGGCCCCCGGCATAATGAACAACAGTTTGTTATAATTCAACGTATGCGTCCGACCCCAATCACGGCACCAATCGGTCTGGTGTTCGGCGAATTCAAAACGCTTGGTCGCGAACATAGGATAAATATCTGGGTAATCACTGATAATATGTGTCGCCAATGTTGCCAGTTCGCGGCTGGTCATCAAATTGCTGGGGTGGGGCAGGCCACTTGCATTTCCAAATGTGGACTGTGGCATACCGATTGCGCGCGCCTTGGCCGTCATTTTTTCGGTAAATGCAGATTCAGAACCCGAAATGTGTTCGGCAACAACAACCGACGCGTCACCACCCGACAGCACAATCAGCCCCAATATCAAATCACGCACGGTAATCGTTTGACCCGCACTTAGACAAATCTTGCTGGCCGGATACCACAACGGGTTTTTATAGTCGGCATTTGGCCCAACGGTTATCCGGTCATCCATGCTGATATTACCAGCCTGGATTTCATCAAACAGAACGGCCAGCGTCATCAATTTTATCATCGACGACGGCGGCATCAGGGTGTCGGCGTTTTTTGCAACAATTTCCGTCCCTGATTCATAATCAATCAAGAACGCAGATTTTGCAGATGTTGAAAATTCGGCATGTGCCGCGGTTGAAATCAGTGCAATTATAATTGCGAATATTTTCTTTGTCATGGTGCTGTGATACTAGCAACAATATCACGATTTGCCAACAGATTTTTTATTGCATTTTTCCAATAAATGCGTCGCTGTCAATCCCGGCCAGCGTGACGCGACATACGGTGCGTTCGGCAATCGGCGCACCATCAATTTTTACGTCGATATCATGCGGGTCGCGGGCGATGTTTTTTTCTTCGACCAGGACCTGGACCGTTTTGCCAATCTGGCGCGACATAAATGCGGCCCGATTTTCATCGGCGGCGCGGGTGATGGTTTTTACGCGCTCTTTGCTGGTGTGGCGGTCAACCTGGTCGGGCATTGTGGCGGCCGGTGTTCCCGGGCGGGGCGAAAATGGAAATGCGTGAATCTTTATCGGACGCGTCGCCCGCACCAGGTCCATCGTCTGGTTAAAATATTCGTCTGATTCACCCGGGAAACCACAGATTATATCCCAGCTGAACGTAATATCGTCACCCGCCGCCGCGACAATCTGGCGCACAGTTGCGGCGTTATGACGTCGCCGCATGGATTTCAGTATCGCGTCACAGCCCGATTGCATCGACAGGTGCATATGTGGCATCATACGCGGATTTTCGTGCATTAAATCAATCAGTTTAAAAATCTGGGGCGACGCCGGGTCCATTGACGACAGGCGCAGCCGACGAATTTCCGGGACGTCGTGCAGTAATTTCGCACAAACATCGGAAATCAGCATTCCGTCACGCGCATATGACGCGGTATCAACCCCCGTCAGGACAATTTCGAAATATCCGTTTTGAACGGCCGCCCGCACATCGGCCAAAATGTCGGCATAGTCAAACGACACCGATGGCCCACGCAGTGCGCGTGTTATGCAGTATGCGCATTCGTGATTGCAACCGTTTTGAACCTGGATAAATTGTTTGGACAGTGCCGCGTCCCCATGTGCAAACGTGGCGATACGTGGGCTGTCAAAATGGCACGGTGCGTCCGCCATCGCGCGCAGATAAGCGTCCAGGTGCATTTTGTCGCGATTGGCAACGACAATTGCATTTGGAATTGTGGCGAACAGGTCGGGATTGCGCGTCGCCGCACATCCTGTTACAAAGATAGGTGCGTCTGGGTTTTCGCGTGCAATGCGGCGGATGGTTTGTCCAGACTGGCGTTCGGCCTCGGCCGTGACGGCGCAAGTATTGACCACAATGGCCGCATGCAACGCGTGCGACAACATTTCTTGAATCTTTTCTGATTCCAGGGCGTTCAGTCTGCACCCCATGGAAAGCGTTTTTATACGATTTTTATTATTTTCTGCTTGCATTTTTACCGTCCTTGGGGCATTATAACGTGGTTAAAAACGATTTCAACAAAGGATTTAATAATGGCCCGCACAACAAATTCAGATACATTACCATTTGTGGAAAGCCGTTATGAACTGGGGATGTTGGCATCTCAGCGTGTTCGTGACCTGAACGGTGGGGCGGCACCCGTCGTGGACAAAAATGACGACAAACTGACGGTTGTTGCATTGCGTGAAATTGCCAGTGGCAAACTGGATGTGAACAACGTTCGTCACGAATTTATTCAGTCATACAAGGATGCACCATCCGCAGCCGAAGGCGAAGATTCTTTGGAAGTTGGCGCGACCGAGGATCCATTGTTGCGTGAAATTGACGCCGAATTGGAAAACACATTGGTCGAAGAGGGTGGTGTTGACGCGGCCCAGGCCGAAGATACCGCAGAATTGTCGGCCGAATAACACCAGGCACAGAATCCGGAGACGTCGCATAGTTGGTCTAGTGCGCTACATTGGAAATGTAGTATACCGGCAACGGTATCAAGGGTTCGAATCCCTTCGTCTCCGCCAGCTATAATAAAAACGCCCAAAATGGGCGTTTTTATTATAGCCGGCGGATTCCAAGGTCGGCGTCAGCCAATACTTCGTCTCTGCCCCAATTGTGAACGAACACAGTTGCTTTTTGTCGCAATTTGTGGTATAATAAGCACATCAACCAGACGGCATAATGCCGTCATTTTTATTTTCCCGCATTTGCGGGATTTTTTATTCTAATAAAGGGAACAGTAATGAATATACCAAAATTTTTACGTAATTTAGTGCAGTCCAGTAATTATTGGGATCAAAGAAGCGATGAGTTTGCAAAAGCAAATGAATATTTAACAAAAATATTTCCCGGTAAATTGCAACAAGATGCAACCGGACGCTATATTGAACCAGACTATGATATGACTTACGAGCAATTTTTGGATGCTCAAAAGAAATTTGATACCGATATACAAAATGCCATACAGGAAGCCGAGGAAGAAGCAGAAGAAAACGGAAGACTAGTTGATTGTTCAGAGTTTGTTGAAATAGAAGAAAAGATAGACGTTCTGGTTTTAATGCCGTGGGGAGATATAGAAAGTAAAAAACTAATTATTTATACATTGAATATTCCAGATGAAGCGGATACAAAACCAGAAAAAACGAAAAAAATTTGGATTTGGCACAGCGAAGACGATGAACGACTTTGTGATGATTGTGCATCATTGAATGATGAGATGTTTGAAAATAAAGAAGATATACCAGATATTCCATGTCACTCCAATTGTCGTTGCTGGGTTGAAGAACAGGAATTAGATGATAAAGGCAAAGCAATTTCCAGCAAGGTTTACAAAGGTCAAAAGCTGGGGACGGCAAAATACGATGAAAAAATATTGTCAGAAAACACACCAACTTTTGATAAACCAATTAATATAAAGCCTGGTCAATCTGCAAAATTTGATGGAAAGAATTTGACTATATACCAAGATGGTAAGCCAATTGCATCCTGGAGAGCCGTATCTGGCAATAAAGATTTTCAAAAATCAGATTTTCAAAATCTAAAATCCAAAGGTCCAATTCCAGAGGGCATCTATGTGGCCAGACAAGAAAAATTACAATATATAACCTCATATGGGCTAGTGGTCGGACTTTTAAATAAAGGGACGTGGCCAGGCAGTTTATATTCTTGGGGCAGTTCCAGAATCGCACTAGAAGCGTCAAAAGAAACTAACACTTTTGACAGAGGAGGCTTTTATGTTCATGGCGGTTGGGAACCTGGTTCTAATGGTTGTATTGACCTGACATCACAAATGGATGACTTTACAAAATGGTTTGAAAATAATGGACACGATTTGATTATTAATATAAAATATCAGTGATGAGTTTAATAGGCAGTGTTTTATCTATGGCCTTCGTGTTATTTTTTTTGAATGACCTGGGTGGTCTTTTAAATAATAGCAAGTGGGATGGTTTGTTGTGTTTTATATGTGAACACAAATGTCTTATACTTATTGATAAAATAGCATTAGTGTTATTTTGTGCTATGTTTGTATTATTTTCTATTCGTGCAATAAAAATATATAAATGGAAGTTTTTAGTTGTTCCTTTTTTGGCATGCCTTACATGGTTATTGCTGATGATGTTACATTTACTAACTTTTTATATAATATTTTAAACAACAGACGTGATTTGTTTATCAATTTTAAAACAAAAATACAAATGCCGTCATTTTTATTTCCCCGCATCTGCGGGATTTTTTATTTACAGGGATTTAAAAATGCAAATCAGTAATTACGGATTAGATAAACTGAAACAGTTAGAGGGCGCGGTTAAAATTGCCGGGCGGCACGTTATTTATGACGATGCGACGGGACGGCCCATTGCGCCAAACGGGTCATTGCCGCGTGGCGCAACAATTGGTTACGGTCATCTGATACAACGTGGCGAAAATTTCACGGGCGGCTTGACCGAGTGCGCGGCACTTGACCTGTTACGCCAAGATGTAAAAACAGCAGAACGCGCCGTCCAACAAAATATCACGGCACGTTTGCGACAAAATCAATATGACGCATTGGTAATTTTTGCATACAACATTGGCGCAAAAAACTTTGCCAATTCAACAGTGGTTAAATATATAAACGATTCCAATTTTCACGATTCCAGATACCCAACATTGGAATCAGCGTGGCGTGCGTGGAACAAGTCATGCGGCATGGAAATGCCGGGTTTAACCAATCGCCGGAATCAAGAATTTAATCTGTTTAATGAATAATTTTATCCCGCAATTGGTGGTTACGTTTTTTTGTTGATTTAAAATATTGATATGTGCAAGACTGAATATGAATCCAATGGAAATTGGGTTCGGGGCTGTGGTGGCTCACAAATGCGGCTATTGTCGTTATATTTCCCCCGACTTGGGTCGGGGAGCCGTTTGCTATACAACAGGGAATATAGTCATACCCAAAGGCGACGGAGCATTCATTTGTTGACACCAACTCCCCGACCGTCAAATTCTCGTTTGGCGGTTGTTACTTTGACGGGGGGATGAAATGCGTCTGTTCTGGACGGGTATGGTTGCGTATATTTGTATGCCGGCGATTGCAATGGCAGATATGTTGCCATTGGACGATGCATTGCGTGCGACGTATGTTGCATGTGTCGGTATTGATGATGAATTATCCGATATGAAAAAGATGGCCGGTATAAACACGGCGGTAACGGCGACCGGAACGGTGGCGGGTGCGGGCGCAACGGTGGTCGGCCTGGTCAAGGCGTCCAAGGATAAACAAATCGCAACATTGGAAGAAGAATTGGCGCGCCTGCGTGCGCTGACCGCGGGGCGTGAAATCACTGCGCCCGACCGGGACGAGGTTTTAACCGGCATGCAACGCTATTACGAGACGAACAAGGACGCGGCGCGTGAAAAAGAAGACGAAATTACCGCATTGAGCAAGCAATCAAAGCGTCTGGGTAACTGGCGCACTGGCCTGATGGCGGGCAGCACGGTTACCAACGTTGCCGGTGCGATTATTGCTGGCAATAACAAGGTTGACCAAGATTTACAACAGCAAATTGCAGATTGCCGAAAGCAGGTTGCAAACCTGTCTAATTCGATTATGCAGGCACGCTTGGACGGCTATGACGTGACCGAGGCCGAGAATATCGTCGCCGCATGTCGTCAATATGAATACGTTGATGTGTCCAAGATAAACAGTCGTGCCACGGGTGCGTTGATATCGTCTGTGATTGGTGCGACGACCGGTGCCGCCGGAACGGTGACATCGGCGATTGCCAACACGGATAAAACCCGTAACGATAACACCGACGCAGGCAAGCAAACCGAAAAGAACCTAAACACGGCGTCAAATATTTTGGCCGGTGCCACGACATTGGCCAGTGGCACCGCCACGGTTTTCAATGCGACACAAATTTCGGCAATTAAAAAAGTTGCCGCGGTCGCAGAAGCATGCACGGGGGTATTAAAATGATAAAGAAAATCACAATCTTGGCATTTTTCTTTGTGTGTGTTGGTGCGGTTGCCGCGACCAAGATGTATGTGGACACAGAACAAAAATATATATTCACCGCGGAAAATTTGGCGCAAACGATACCTGATTTTGTCACAGACGATGCAGCCCAGGTTGCAATGGCGAAAAAATACACCGACATAATGAACCAGGAAACCGGTGCGGTATCTGTGGCGGATTTGTTTGCCATTTGTCGTGCAGGCGGTATGAATACATACCGTGCCGCCGGATTTGAAACATGTCGCAATTTTGTAACAAAATTATTGGAAAATGCATCTGTTGAATTCGATGCCGAATCCTTTGGTGGTTTTTGCCCGGGATTGGATGAAAATGGCAAGAATCCAAATGCATTGCGCAGCATCACCGATAAAACCCAGGTTGGTGATTTTTGTTCATCACAAAATATTGCCGCGGGCGATGTTGTTTTCCGTCGGGGGTATAATTGCACCTGTGCGGCATATGCATGTAATCCAGGCTATGAATCCAAGGGTGGTGCCTGTGTTACAATTGTCGCCGATGCAAACGGTGATTGTAAGCGCCAGGTATATACAGTAAGTGATAAAGCAAAGTATAAAACGGGCGAAGCATTAAAATTCTGTGAAAGCAAGGCTGTTGGTGGCTGCAAAATACGCAATGCTCTTAGACATTTCCCATCTGCTGGACAAATTACATGTAATGCAGACCAATCAGAATATGACTCTGTCGTATCTAAAACCAAAGCCAGCCCCCCCCCGTGTCCAGAGCAAGCATACCCGGCATCGGCGCAAAA
>CAKQSE010000010.1 GCA_934272785.1 uncultured Alphaproteobacteria bacterium | reverse complement strand
GGGGTTGTAGCTCAGTTGATAGAGCGCTACGTTCGCATCGTAGAGGTCGTGGGTTTGAGTCCCATCAGCTCCACCAAGAATCAAATCGCCCTTGTGGCGATTTTATTTTTGGCGGATGGGACGAAAACACACGAGACGTGGGTTTGTACCGCCGCAAAAAGGCAGACGGGAGTATGCCGGTTTGCGTTAGCAAATTTTGCAAGGTCGGCGAAGCCAATCCCATCAGCTCCACCAAGAATCAAATCGCCCTTGTGGCGATTTTTTTGATATAAAATGGAAGCCACCACAAAAATAAGGAAATTGCTCCGTCTTTTTTTATTTAAACTATGCGATTTTATGATATAATTTTATATTATGAAAAGGCTGTTTAATATATACGTATTTTGCATACCTGCCCTGGTGGGCACTGCGCCGTGTTTCGCGACGCCACTGGAACCCATGGTTGCAATAGAAAATGCGCGGCTAAATTGTGACAGAATATCACAGTCGTTTAAATCCATGAAAACCATGGCCCAGGTCAATACCGCGGTTACTGCGGTTGGCACGGCGGCGGGCGTTGGGGCCACGGCGGTTGGTATTGCCAAGGCAGGTGTGGACAAACAAATTGAAAAACTGATCAATGATGTAAAACAGCGCGAGGCGCGTTCCAATAATTCCGGCATGACCATTGACCAGGGCCAAGATTTTATCGAAGGAACGATGGCACTGGTGCGTGGAATGTCAAAGTCAACCCAGGAACAGAATCAACTGGAACAAAAATCTAAAAATTTGGGAAATTGGCGCACGGGGCTGATGGCGGGAAATACTGCAACGAGTATTGCGGGGACAATCATTGCGGCAAACAATCGCACGGACCAAGATTTACGGACGCAACTGGCCAGTTGTGTCAGTTCTATCAAAGACCTGCAAGATTCCAAGATGCAGGCGCAAATAAATTCTGTCGATGCGGCGACATTGCAAAAAATGGAAGGTATTATATCGGCGTGCCGTAATTACGAACTGTTAAATGTGGACAAGATTGACAGCCTGGCCAAAAGTGCCGCAACGACCAGCGGAATCGGCATTGCGGTTGGTGCCAGTGGCACAATAGTTAGCGCGACCGCCAACAGTGATAAAATTCGTTCTGACGATACCGATGCCGGCATGGCAAAGGAAAAAAATCTGAACACGGCCAGCAATATCCTGGCGGCGGGTGCCACAATAACCAGCGGGGTTGCAACCATATTTAATGCCCAGCAGATATCCACACTGAACCAGGCATACCAAATTGCAACACAATGCAGCGAGGCACTGAATCAATGATGCGAAAATTATTATTCTTTACTTTACTGGCCTGCGTTGCGTCACCTGTGCGCGCCGCGGATTCCAGCGTTTATTGTATTTCATCGGGAAAACTGATTGAAATGCGCGACGAACTGGTGCAGCAGAACCCGGACATGCAACCAGCATATGATGAGCTGTTCGCGCTGTTGGTGGTGAATGATGAATCTGGCTCTTCCGATACTGCTGGATGTGTTACCCAGGCGGACCTGGCCCAGATTTGCAAGAATGTATGGGGCGACGATACCGAAGCGTGCGAGACATTTATATACACGATTATGACCGAACCAAAGCGGACGAATTTTAATCCGCTGCAATATTCAACTTTATTGTATAAAACTGATTTTTCGGATATCGATCCCGATGCGTTCAGCCAGGCGTTTAACAAGGCGGTTGCGCGTCGTGCAAAAAGAAATGTCCCCAGCAAATTGCAGGATATGGGGCCGGTGTTTTTGGCCCAGGCCCAGGAAAAGCATTTAAATCCGTTTATTTCTGCGGCCATATCGTTGTATGAATCTGGGCGCGGAACATCATCACTGGCCCAGACAAAGAACAATATTGCGGGCCTGGGCGGACCCGGGAAATGGATGTCGTTCCCGGCCGTGTCGGACAGCATCGCCAGCCAGGCCCAAACACTGCGTCGCAAGGTAGAATCAGGTAAAAAGGATTTGAACAGTTTGGCATGCTCGGGCTCTTATTGTGCGACCAATACCGGTCCGTGGTTCCGCGACATTTCATCTGTGACCAAAGAGTTATACAGATATTACAATGCGATTATACAGGGTAAAAAATAGTAAAAAAAACGCGCCGATGGCGCGTTTTTTATCGTAATCCCATTTCACGACAGCATGCCGATGCGCCACTGCGCCAATCAGAATATTCTGATGACGGGTTGCGCAGGTCGCGCCACGGTTGCCATCCGTTACATTTCTTGGTTGTTGCGGTGCCCGTGCATTTTACATAGCGACGCAGACTGCATGTCTGGTTTGAAATCTGGCCCGTGTCGGTTGTGCATTTTACAACGACGTTCTGATTGCGGGCGTCGTTTTTGCCCAGTTCCTTGGACGATAAAACCTGGTATGCGTTTGCGGTGCAAATCGATGTGCCGATAACGATTATTGCCAATAATAATTTTTTCATGTGTTTGTTCCCCTGCCTTGTGTTATCTTGTTATGGGTATTATAAATATTTATGAATAAAAATACAATGGGAATTTAATTTCTGTATAGTGGGGTGGCGGGCTCTACCAGACAGCCGTTTTCACGGAACAGACGAACGCCCTCCATCCAACCTTTCAGGAAACGACCGTTTTCACCGCGCTTGGAAACGGCGACATAATGATCGCGCAATACGTTCAAGAAATCGTTATGCAAATCGCCCTGGTAATTTTCGGCGGCGGCAATCAAATCGGCGTCAACGCGGCCGTTCTTTTTCAGGTTGAACATCCCGCGGAACAGATTGATTCCGGTGACGGGGCCACTGCCCCAGCCGGCCTGCAAGACGTCGCCACGCACAGAGTCCGGTAATTTATCCATGTTATATTTTGCATAATAACGCTGGTATGCAATATCTTCGGCACCACCGCGGGTCAATGTGCGCATGTCTACATCAGGGTTTGCCACCGATGAAATACCATAGCATGTATAGCCACCGCGGTCGCCACGAACACTGGCACAGCCGCCCTCTTTGCGAAAGATTGTAATCATCCCCTTTTCAAAAGCCGAGTCGATAGATTCGTATTTCCCGGTGGTTAGAATTTTGTTCGGAAACCAGTTACTGCGTGCAGGCGGTGTGCATTTCTGACCGCGCAAACGGTTGTTATACGGTGACGCCTCTTCCTCGGTGACAGATGCAATTGGTTGCGGTGTTTGCACCGGTGGTGTTATGAGTTGGTTTGGTGTGGGTGTTGGAACCACTGGTGCGGGAGCATCGGCAATTGCGACAACGTCTGCAAATGTTGTTGGTGTTTGTGTGCAACGTAATGTATCGGTTGGATATTTGTTGCAATATTCGGCGGGCGTCATTGTCATTGCATCTTGGTCCGCAATTGCGGTCATGCGATTGATTTGGCGTTCGTATTCTTTCTCTTCTGCTTCCAGTATCAATGGGTCGTATGCGGATGTGTCCTTGAACGGTTCATAACCGGCGGCGGCATTTTCAGTGCGCGCGTTGAACGTCGCATCGGCGGCGGTTTTTGGAAAAGAACCGGCGGTCAACAGACTGGCCCCAAATGCGTGTCCAGAAAATAAAACAGCGGTTAAAATTGCGGTCAATTTATACATCATTCATCCGGGTGTGTTGTCCATGGAACATCGTTCATAATCAAATAGTAAATTGCGGTATTGTCGGTCCCAGGATTTTGCAGAATTGGACGCACAACATAAATATCAACATCGCATGCGTGGTTGTTTTCATCGTCCTGGGTTTCGGATAAATCCTGGTAAAACTTTGCGGCGGTATCCATCGCCTGGAGGTATGCCGCATCATCGTCGGCCGCGCTGATACTGTCGCCCGCCCACATCAGCCACATGCCGTAATTCACGACGTTTTCCTGGCCCGGGATATCGTCCGCAGACAGCAATAACAGCGGCGCAAAATCAACGCCATTGGTGAATTCGCCGGTGCTGGTTTCGGTCCAGTCATACATGTCGCCTGCGAATTTCAGTGCGCCGTATAACAGACCACCGGCGGATTCCATCTTGGCTAACATGCCCAGATTGCGCATTGTGGAATTAAACATCCAATCACGGATACGACCAGATGTGCTGCTGCTGCGTGCGATACGTGCGCCGCGTGATAACATTTTGTTGCCGGTGTTTGCCGCGCGTAATGCGCGCCATCCGCGTGCCACAATGTTACCGCGTTGGGCGGTGTGCAGACTGCGCAGTGCGCGACGATACTTGTTGATTTCACCAAAACTGTCGGTGGCCTGTTTGTATTTTTTTACGTCTTCTTCGGCGCGTTCCATTTGGCGCATATTCTGGCCCAGGCGTTTTACCTCGGACGATTTGCGTTCATATGCGGCGGCGTCTTTGACGCGATCAATCTTTTTTAATTCGTCGGCGGCGCGGGTGTATCGCTGGGACAGGCGAATATAATCACGAACCTTTTCTGACTTGGAAAGTGTTTTTATGGTGGTTGTTAAATTTTTCAATGTGCGTGATGCACGAACCGCCTTGGTCGCGCCCAGTGCCACCGCGCCGCCGCCCGCCGTCACAACAGTAATTGCAACGTCCGCCGCAATTTCCAGATACGAAATCCACTGTAAATTTATATCGCCGGCGACATAGTAATCGTTTGTATCATCGTCACCCAGACCGACCGTTCGATGCATGGCCAGGTTTATTAAATCATTATCGTTGGCGATTGCACTGCGACTGGTGCAGTCGCCATTTTTCGGATACAGGTCGTCAATATTATCCTTGATATACTGTAATGAAATCGTGTGATTTTTACCGGTGGCGGCAAATTCGTCCAGTGCGCCATGCTGCACAACCATAATTGCATACCACGCCGGATCGGTGTTGGTCCAAACAGAATTGTCATCAATGCGCGGACTGGCGTCTAAATTGTTGACGCCGCGCTTGTTCGCCAGTAACAGACGTTGCTTTAAAATCTTGGGCTGGGTTTCATAATTGATAACGATTTCGCGCCCGCCCGGAAATGTGTATTGTATCGGCAAAAACTTTACCGTTTCATTTTCGGGAACCCCTGAAATTTCGGGACATTCCAGGACCGCTGTCAACACCGGGCCGGATGAAAAAGTCGTCTGTATCCATTGTTGAATCACGGTTTCGTGGTCTGTTTCTGATACACTGCTGGCGGTTTGTGCCAATGCGTTTGCAAACACGGCCGTTGCGCATTTTGTATCATCGGGCGTGCGGTTTAATATTTCATCTGCAGAAACAAATCCATCGGTATCAATTTGCGCCACCGGGACATCAATCGCCGCCGCATGTGCAGCAGAACCCAACACAAATATTGTAAAAAACGCGCAAATAAATCTGTGTGCAGACATGTTTATTTTTTATTCGTTGATTGTTGGGTTGTTCCTGCCGCTTGCGTTGTCGCTGCCGTGGTGCCATTTGGATTTGGCCCGCATATTTCTTGGATACGGGCACGGTTCGCCTCTAGCTGGGCAATAGCACCCTGGTACAGTTGCGCGTCAACACTGGGGGCTTGTGGTTGTGATGGATCTGTGGCGACTTGTGCCATTTCTTCGCACGTATTCCCCTTTTTTACATATCCGGCGGCACAGTCCCAATTCCAACAGAATTTGTTGGTGTCCGGGGTATATGTAATAAGGTTTGTTGTATTCAGACCCTTGACAGGCGCGTCACCACAGAATCTGAACTTGCACTCGGGGGACCAAGCGTCATCTTCCCATAGGCCGTCCCACCATGATGATTCAGTGGCTTTCCCGCCTTGCAGACATTGACGGACGCCGTATTGGGCCGGCACTTTGCCAGATGCCTCGACCTTGCAAAACATATAATCGCCGATGTCGGCCAGGCGTTCGCCCTTGGTAAACAATGTGTTGCAGCATGTAAATTTGCCAGTAACTGGATCATGATCGCAATCTGTTTCAGAAAACAGTTGCGAACCAGCGATAACACCGCCAACGGTGGCACCAATTGCCGCGCCCCAGACGCCAAATGATGCGCCACCAACCGCACCGCTAACGGCCCCACCTATGACATTTCCCCAAGTATGTTCACCCTGACCGGATGTTGCCTCATATACTCCCAGTGCCCCAACTGCAACGCCGACACCTGCACCGACCTTGCCCATCGTTGACTTGCCTTGCCATTTGCTTTTTACCGTTTGTTTTGGTGCGTTTCCACCCGCCCCCCCAGTTCCACCAGAAGCCGGTGTCGGATTGGGGGTTGTGTTTGAACCTGGTGTTGGTGTGGAACCGCCCGCGCCACCAGATGCAGACGTGGGGTTTGTTCTGGCCCTTGCAGAAATGCTTTCGTCTGTATAGGATAGCTTAGAACCCGGGGTTCTGGGTTCGGTTGTGTGCATGCCTGTGGGCTTGTTACGATATAATAAACTTGAACCGTCCTCGCCAACGGTGTATGTTTGTGTGCGGGTCTTTTGAACCCAGGTGCCATCATTGACAATTCCGGGCAGTCCCTCGGCCCAGGTGCTGCCAGCAATTAGTGTTGATAAAATAAAAATGTATGCATACCGTTTCATCAATAGGCACCCTGTGTTTTACAGTCGGCAAATTTTATCCCGCAGGTCTGGCAATCACGCAGTGCAGCCAAATCTGATTCTATTACCGCCAGTTGCGCCCAATATGTATTGCACCATGCTGCGCGACGCTGTTCCATGCGTTGCAGGTAGGTTTCTTCGGATTCCAGTTTTAACTGTTGATATGCCGATGCGTCCTTGTATGGTTCGTATCCAGCGGCCGCGTTCTCCATCCGTTCTTGGAAAGAAATGTCGGCGATTGTCGTTGGAAAATCCATTTTTACAACGCGTTCATTGCCGGCCCCATTTTGTGATTGCAATTGCTTTAATTCCTGGTCACGTTCCATCATTTCTGTTGCCCAATCTGGTGCCTTGGGCGCATATGGGTTTTGAATCTGTATCACAGAATCAGTATTGGTTTTTACCGGCTGGGTCGCCGCCGGAAATGCGGTTACGCCATTTGCACGCGGTGCGGCGATGGTATTGTTGTCACGATATGTCTTGAATTCAGAATCAATAAATCCAGCGCATGGTGTTACATAGTTATGCCCAGAAATACTGGCCAATTGCACGGTCAATGTCGGACGTACGTCGTCCAATTTTGTATCAATACAGTTGTTATTTTGTGCGCAGTAAGACGCAACCAATGCCGACACAACCCGTTGGCAATCACCGGTATCAACGTCGGTACCCTGGACATATACCGGTTGTGGCATACGTTGGTTATATGGGCTGTTTGGGGACCAAAATGGGTTTGATGAATAATTCTGGACGTTCTGAATCAACCCCTGGGGTGATACAGGTTTTGGTGCAGAATTCACATACTGTGTTGCCGCCAATGCACCACCAGTAAAAAGAGTGCAGAGAGCAGATATTATATACATTCTCATTTCCAATAATCCCCTTGTCTGAGCCCATTATATCAAAAAGGTCATTGTGATTAAAGACAAAATTGCGCCACCAATAAAGAACGGTGCAAATGGGATATAGCGTTTGTGATTCACGCGGGACCATACTGCGCCACCGACGCATGCGAATATCAGTGCCAGGCCCAATCCCTGGGGGCCCATCCACAGGCCGCCTGTTGCAATCAATTTTATGTCGCCCATGCCGATTGGCGTGTCGGCGTCTGGGTTTTTACGGCGACGCACCCAGTCAAATGCAAAACCGACAATTGCCGCCAGTGCATATCCAAATGCCGCCCCGACGGTTGCCATATATGGACCAATTGGCCAAAACGGTGACCATGTTACAATCAATGCGCCAATCAGCAACAGTGGCCACAAATATGCGTCTGGGATAATACGACGGCGCAGGTCGGCCATGGATATCTGCCACGCACACCACAATGCGATGGCCAACAGTATAATGAAAAAGATTTGCCAAAACATATTTTTCCCCCTTGCCTTTCGATTCGGAACTGTGATAGAATTATATCATAAAAGTATAACAGGGGTTGATATAAAATGAGCAAAGGTTGGGATAACGCAACACTGAAAAAATTAAAGGGCCTGATGGGCAAGGGATTGTCCACGTCTGAAATTGGCAAGAAACTGGGTATCAGTAAAAATGCCGTTGTGGGCAAACTGAACCGGTTGGGCTGGAACGCCAAGGCGGGCGGTGCGGCTGTTGCGCCGGCCCCGGCGACCAAGGCTGCGACAAAGAAATCGGCCCCGGCGACCAAGGCGGCAACGCCAGCGAAAAAGGCAACCGCACCCGCGGGCAAGAAATCGGCCCCGGTGGCAAAGAAAGCAACACCGGTCAAGAGCGCGCCGGCCAAGAAATCGGTTGCGCCCGCCCCAAAGAAAGCGGCGGCACCGAAAAAGCAACCCGCACCCACGCCAGCCGCGCCCAAGGCGACAAAATCCACCAAGACCAGCAGCAGTAAAACACTGGCCATGCACCAGCGTATAATTCAACATTCGTTGGAAATGGCAAATCTGAAACCAAATCAGTGTCGTTGGCCGATTGGTGACCCGGATTCTGAAAACTTTCATTTCTGTGGCGAAACGGTGTTTGTGGGCAAACCGTATTGTTATGAACACTGCAAGCAGGCATATCAATTCACGCCGCCAAAGAAAAAATAATTTCCAATCGTGGGGGAAAACGCATAAATGCCGAACGAGAGAGAGAACCTTTTAACCATGCGCCGGTATGAAATTGCCGGAAACGACCTGGGGGCGTATTATGATGACGCGGGACGTTTGGTGTTTGTGCTGGACCAGACGATTGCGGCGGACAAGCCAAATGTTTTGCTGGTAATTGACGCACCTGATGGACGCAAGTGGGACGATATCTTGGCAAACGATTGGCATGTTGATTTGGAAACCGTTCGGCCCAAGAAAGACAACAAATACCAAAAACTGGATATTGAATATCATGCGCTGGGGGCGTATGACAATCTGATACGCGCGTATGACGATGGTGCGGACGTGACGGCTGCGTTACAGATGATGGAAAATTTCCGGCGTGCGTCGGTGCGACGCAGTGCGACCGAACGCCTGGACGCGGCGATGGCGGCGGCGGATACGGCGCGTGAAACGATTGAACGCACAAATGACAGTATTGGGGAACTGCAATCGCGTCTGCGTGAATTGCGGTCTAAATTATCCCAACAAAAGAAATCTATTGGGCGCGAACCGACAAAACAGTCGGCGTCCAAGATATTGCGCAGCGAATCCCAGATAGACGCCACGAACGAGAAATTACGTCGTGCGCGGCGACGCCTGGCCAATGCTCAGCGACGCCTGTTGGTGGCCGAAGATGACGCACGCGCCGCACGGGAATTGCTGGCAAAACTGGGGGATAATAATGCGGCGGCGGTGCCGACAAATGCAGATGCGGATAACGTGGCAACAGAATCTGCGTCGCTGGTTGTGGCGGCCCCGACACCTGCGCCGGCGGTGGTGGTGGATGCGCCCCTGCCCCAGACTGTGCCAGAACAAAATACAGAAATTACAGTTATACAATCAACAAATGAACCAAAGGCAGAAGAGATGGCCGACGAAGAAGTAAAACCATTATTTGATAAAGATCCAGAAATATTGGACGAAGAAATTGCGTTCAAACCCATAGAGTTTGACACGCCGGCGGTCGCGCCTGAAACGCGTCCGGCACCGGTTGCATCGCCGTCCGACGTTGTGCCAGAACCTGAATATGTGGATGTGCGTTCGGACGCGCCATTGTCGTTTGTGCCACCAACGTCACTGCACAGCGAAACGCCCGCCCCTGTATCACGGTTGGATGATGATTTCGCGCCGATTTCAAATGTTCCGCCGGCACCATCTGCGCCCGTGTTGGACAGTTTGACGCCCGCGCAACCGGTCGCCGCACCGGCGGCACCCGCCCAGACAATGCCGGTTGATACGCCAGCCGCGCGCCCGGCCCCGGTTATGCCGGCGGTGGGTGGCAATGGTGGACGTCCGGTATCACCGATTTCTGGCACTGCGGTGCCGGTGTCTGGGGATGCACCACGTCAAAAGCCGACAATGATATATTACCTGATGTTGGTCGTGTTGATTGTGTTGGCGATATTTACGCTGTGGCTGTATCAGAAACGTAATGGTGACACTGTGCCAGAACTGGAAACAACGGCAACCGCGCCGGTTGTTGAACAGACGGCACCCGCCACAACAGATAATTCACCATTTATTGAACCAGAACCTGTGGTAACTGAAAAGACAGCCCCGGTCGAGGTCGCGCCAGAGCCTGTTGTTCAACAGCCAGAACCGGAACCAGAACCGGTCGCGGTTGAACCTGAACCCATACCAGAGCCCGAGCCAGAACCAACAGTTGTTGAACCAGAGCCGGCAGTCGTTGTGCCCGAGCCAGAGCCCGCGCCCGTGGTCATAGAGCCCGAACCCAAGGTAATCCCGACCGAGGAAGAAGTTATCGCATCTAAACCGGCGTATAACGTGTCGCAACAGGAAAAGATGTTTGTTGCGTCCCCGTCATACGATACCGAGGTTGTGTCAAACGTCACAGACACCACCGTTGTCACAGAAGATGTCACGGCATCCGATGGCAATGCACCGATGTGTGATGATGGCACCGCGCCCGATGGATATGGATGCTGTGCCGGCGAAGTGTATTCAGATGTTGGCAACGGCGAATCCGCGTGTTGCAACACCAGCGGTGAATGCTTTACACCGTTGAAATAAAACAAACGCGCCAAATGGCGCGTTTTTTGTTGCATTAAAAACCGCCCGTTGGGGCGGATTTTTTTAATTTTTCTCTATCACGACGATTGCGGCGGAATAATCATCCTGGTCGGTGATGGACAGGTGAACAACCGCGTCCCCGCCCGCCAATTCTTTTAATGCGGCGCGCGCGCCACCGGCAATCAATAATTCTGGTTTCCCGGCATCGTTATGAACAACCGACACATCAGAAAACGCGATGTCTTCGCCGAACCCGGTCCCCAGTGCCTTTAAGCATGCCTCGCGCGCGGCCCAAAAGTTTGCCAGATGTTTTTCGGCATTTGCGTTATCTGTGTCGGCATATTCCAATTCTTTCTTGGTAAATATGCGCTGTTTTTTAAATGCGGACCAATCCAAGAAACGGCCGCTTTCCACCAAGTCAATTCCAATACCCACAATCATGGACATACCCCCGTTTAGGTTTAACTGATATGCGCAATACTAGTAACTTTTTTCCGATTCGTGCAAGCATAAAATGCATATGGTGGCGGCGCAATAAAAACGTCGGTCTGGGGTGACCGACGTTTCCGTGCGAGAGTTTTATTTTGTGCCAGGCTTTTTATCGCATTCAGGGTGTGGGTTTTTGTCGTTGTGCATTTCGCCACAGTGTTTGCATTTGCACATTTTCTTTTCAGGTTTTGACATAGTTTAATCCTTTTTTTGTTGATTGTTTTTGTTTTGTCCGGACATACATATGATACCCCGGGTGCGGCGCGCGAACAATATGCATGAATTCACAGGTAATAAAATGATTGTATTTTAAAAAGAAATAGATTATATTTGTCGGCGTTCGGGGTGTAGCTCAGCCTGGTAGAGTACTTGCATGGGGTGCAAGGGGTCGCAGGTTCGATTCCTGTCACCCCGACCAAAATAAAAAATGGTCCAATCGGACCATTTTTTATTTTATGGTGACCGGAATCGAACCTGCGGGGGCGCACAGCTAAAAAATAAACCGTCGCTTGGGACGGTTTATAGTATCCAAAACAAAATTGCCACGATTACTAAAATGACCAACCCCAGTAAAATGTATCGTGCAATTGTAAAAGAGTTTGTTTGTGTGGCCATGCGTTCAGTATTACACATATGCGCGCAAAAAAATATCGGTATGATTTCCTAGATTTATTTGATTTCTTGTGAAATCTGGTGTAAAATATCCGCGATTTAGAGAACAAGGAGAATGGCCATGTTTGTCACTGAAAAATTAAAATCATTCTCTTGGGTGAATGTCGGAAATCCCGATCACGAAGACTTTGAAAAACTGCAAAATAAATACAAGATTGACGAGGATACCATATCGGACATTTTGGATCCTGATGAACAGCCACGTATCGAACTGGAAGATGATTACAAGGTTATCATCGTGCGTTTTCCCATTATCAATCGCGAAACAGACACGTTGTGGCACACAGAACCATTGTCGATTATTTATTCGGCAACGCGCGTTATTACCGTCTGTCGCAAGCGGTGCGATTTGCTGGACAAGATAAAAAAGGATGAAAAAACATCCCGTGAAGAATTTATTTTAAACGTCATCTATTACATCGCGGAATCGTATCTGCGTTTCTTAAAGGAATTAAACAAGCGCGTTTTGGAATCTAAAAAGGCGTTGAGCAATCGTATTCATCGTCGCGACCTGATGGCATTGCTAGAGGTGGAAAACAGTTACACCCTGTATATGGCGGGGATAAAGGGCAATGTGGCGGTGCTGGATAAACTGGAAAAAATGCGTGGGTTTATCAAGAACGATGACGCCGCCGAATTGGTCGAAGATGCGCGCATTGAATTGTCCCAGGCGACCGAGGTTGTGACATCATACAGCAAGATGTTAAAATCCATCAAAGAAACATTTGAAAGCGTCATCAACATGGACTCGAACAAATACATCAATCGTTTGACCATGTGGAACATTATTCTGGTGGTGCCGACGGTTGTCGTTGGGTATTACGGCATGAATATGAAACTGCCGTTTGCCGAATACGACAGTGCGGCCCTGGTGATATTCTTGGCAATAATGATATTGCTGTTGGGGTTTGCATTTTTCAGTGTCGCCCGCCGCAGTATTGTATAAATAAAAAAATGCCCCGTTTGGGGCATTTTTTTATTTAGAACTGGTAATGTGCTTTTATCATACCAGTGTGACTCTGGTAATCACTGCGGATACCCAGGTCATAACCAACACTCACCGTCAACGCATCGGTGATGTTTGCGTCCAGCGCAATGCCCAATTCCGCGCCGAAACGTGCCACAGATGCGCCGTCCACGGTGTAATTGGCATTACCCAAACGGACATTGGTTGCATTGTCATCTGTCATAACATCGTATGTCAGGTTCAAATGCGCCACCGGTTTCAGCGTCATATCATTATACGCAAATTCGCGTGAATATGACCCGCCCGCAACCAATGTCAGAATATCTGCGTCATCGGTGCTGACGTGCTGATTCAAACTGTCGGTATAGTCCGATTGGCTGATATGCGCAAATCTCAATCCGCCCTGGGCTGTCCAGTTCGCGTCAAAGTCATATCCACCAAACGCGCTGATGCCGATGTTTGATACATCATAGCTGGCGTCGCGCAGACCAGAATCCACATCATAGTTCGCGAACCCGTAACTGATAACGCCACGTGCGAACCACTGGGACGGCTGGTATTTACCATACGCAAATACAGTGTGACCCGTGATATCGGTGTCGCCCGCATCTGTATCAACCGATGTAATATTCAGTGCATAACCCGCACCCAACGTGATTTCATCGCTGATGTGTGTATCTGCGCCCAGCGCGAAACCAACGGTTGTCGCGTCAAATCCCGCCGCGTCATCGGTATCAGACATTGTGGTATAGTTTCCAAATGCCTGTGCCCACACAGATGGTTCATTGACAATGTCGCCCGCACTGCGTCCTGTGATTGCATTGGTGCGTTTTTCAACCGCCGTGCCAATCATATTGTTGACGGTTGTCGCCACACGCGTATTATGACGCGCATCGGTTGGCATAACACGCCCCAGCGCACTTGCATAGCCCGCGGCGTCATGCTGGGACAATTCGTTCAACATGTCCGCCATTGTGCCCGACGCACCATCCCATGCGTTTGCGGCGTGCGCCAAATTATCACGACCACCGGCAATGCGTACAACCTCGTCCGCATTGCGCATATATTTGATCGTATAGCGACCGTCACCATTTGCATCCACCACGTAATAGCGGATATTTGACAAACGGTTTGCGAAATCACCGGTCATTGTGCCACCAACCGAAATCAATTGCAATTCGCCGGTGGATTCGCCACGTGCCAAATTTGCATTTCTGATGGTCAGTTTTAATGTCGCATCATCGTCAACATTCAAATCGCCACCCACAATCAATTTACCACCCTCATACACATCCGAACCGGCCGTGATGTCATTCAACGTCAGTGCCAATGTTCCATCAATTTCGGCGGATTTCAGCGTGATTTCGCGGTCGGCAATATCAACCGTGGCATCGTCATCAATTTCGGTATGCTGGGCGATACTTGTTTTCAGTGCGGTTGTGCCAGTATCAAAATTCGTTGAACCATCGCCAGTAATGTTGGCGTTCAATGCCAACGTCCCGCCACTGATTTTCAATGTACCATCGTTCACAAATCCATTATTAGCACCGTGCAACAGGGACGCATCGGTACGAACCACCGCGCCATTGTCGATTTCAAACTTGCTCTGGTTAATGTTGCCGCGAAGTGTGACAGTGCCACCACCCACAACAATAGAACCCGAACCATCAACAGATGGGGCCAGTTCATATTCTGTTCCATTCAGCACCAATGCCCCGTCATTTTCCAGCACGGAATGCGTCAGTTTTGCACCATCATCTACCGTCAGGCGTTTGCCCGCATTGATATGAACCAGTGTGTTCAGTTCACCAGAAACCTCATTTACAACCTCGCCATCAATAATGGTTTTACCGCCACCGTAAACCCGGTTGTTGTTTCTGCCACTCTGTATTACCAACTCAGCCCCATTATCAACGCGAATGCCATCAGTGGCAGTCAGGGTACCAATCCCCGCAACGCTCAATTTTGCGGAATTCGTCAATAAAATTTCGGATTGGTTGACATACAGATTTTTCCACACCGAATCCTGGCCGCGGATTTCCAACTTGCCCGTACCATCCAATCTGGCCATCGCCCTCCCATTGGTATTGTCCAAAATGCGGGCGGCAATCGTGCCGTTATTGGTTATTCGGGCACCCGACCTGATTTTAACCGCGTCTTGTTCAATCGTTGTTCCGGCGTTTAATGTCATTTCCAGATTATCGTCCATTGTGATTGTGCCACTGCCTGATGTTTCAAATGGTTTATAAATAAAGCCACCCGACACCGCCGCCAATGACAATTCGCCATCATTTTTTATTTCTGTGTTTTCCAGCAGCCCCGCATTTGTTGCACGCAAAACAGCACCGTCTTTAACACGTATGGTTACCAAATCTGTTTCATCTATAGTTAATTTTCCATTTTCAACAGAAACACCTGGACGCCGCCGACCAGATTCAGAATTGATGTATGTTGAATCAATACGATGTACGGTATTATCACCTGTCAGTGTCAACAATCCCAATGTTTTAATTGTATTGATGTTGACATTTTTCAAGTTTGCTCTGGCCACGTTGGTTCCTTCGCCAATATTTTTCAATGTTCCCAGCGTCACGCCCGACATGTCCAGCCTTGCACCAATTTCGTTGTCAATCGTGGCGTTCGCCATATTGCCACCCGTTGTCACGTTCAACACGCCACTGTTTGTAATTTTGGACGCGCCATCAACATTCAATGTGCCGACATTGATTGTGTTGCCGTTTTTGATATTTCCCTGAATTACATGCAACGTGTTCTGTTCAATTTTGCTGTTATTATCAACAACCAGTGTTTCGTTGGCGTTTGCGGTGTTCAATGTCGTTGTGCCGTCGCCCGAAATCACCGCCACCAAATTATGCTCGGTCGCATCGGTACCGGTGTCCGTTCCATTCAGTGTCAGTGTCCCGCTATTAGTGATTTTACTGAAACTGTAACCGGTGGTGGGACTGAACCACGTGGAGGACTCTGAATTTACAACCATTTCTGCACCGGTGGCGATATTAAATTTGCCATCAAGAAAATTCAATATGTTAAAGGTTGTTTTACCGTCCAAAACATTTGTGTTTCCATAGCCTGTGCTGCGTAATGTATTATTTCCACGCAGGTTCAATGTCCCAGAAATGCCAGTACTGGGATCATTGACATTAAAAACGTTCTTGATTGTCACTCGTGCCATATCAACATTGGTTAAATTGAGTGTGCCCCTGTTATAAATGTCGAATAATTCGTCAACACCCGCACCAGATTCGCCAATCATTGATAATGTGTAATCGCTGTCAATTTTTATCAATGGCGCGGGATTATTATAGTTGATATTTGTGCCGGTAATTTTGTTTGTGCCCATATTGATGGTCAATTCACGCTGGGCCGCATCCGCGCGCGCCACCATCAGTGGGTTGTTTGCCAGTGTTTCATCCCCAGACATTGTGTATTCGCTGTCTGTGATTGGGGTTTGGGCCTCGTTCGCGGTCACGCCGGTTATAAATTCACCCAACGAATATGCCGCCGCCGGCGTTGCCAATGGCGCACAAATAAAAAATGCGGCGTTAATCAGCGCGCATTTCCGCAATATTGCCCGATAATTTTCTGATAACAGTTTCAGACCGTGTCTAGAGTATTGACGCATAATGCCTTCCTTTGTTTATGTAGAGTATTATGTATAAACATCCGAATTCGCACGTTGATAAAAACGGTGTTTTTTTTTCGGCACTATATGGTTGACAGAAAGCCTAAAAATCGGTTACAATTCCCATCGTAAATACGCCGAAAAAAAACCACCGTTTTTTTTCGGCATTAATTTTTACGTGCAACACCACACTGGGCGCGGGCTGTAACGGATTTTATACATGCGTTTTTTTACGACACCCCGCCCTGGCGGGCACCCCTCTGGCCAGAGGGGAACTCCAGGTTGGCAATGGGAAACGCAACAAGTTCCCCTCCGGGAACCACCCACAAAATTTTCAATTTTGCGGGGCCCGGGCGTCGGGGTGACGATGTTTTGTGTATTGATTCTTATTTTCTAGACACAATGTTTTTTATGCTGTGTACCAAGTTCCCCTCCGGTGGAGGGGTGGCCGCAGGCCGGGGTGGTCTTTTATTTTGCTCGCGTTGCTCGCACTGCACGGTCCCTATTCCTGCACTTGCCCACCCACGGAATTTACCAATTCCGCGGGACCCGGAGCAGGAATGACAATTGAGTGCTCGTATTTGCTCGCTATCTATTATCTATGTCCTAATTTTTCCCCAATGCGGTGGTGATGTTGGCGAAATTTTCGTTCACGTCTGGGCCACTGACATCAACGTCGCTGAATTTTATGCCGGGTGCCGTGCGCAGCCATTCAATCGCCGGCATTGTTATGTTCCAGAACGTCGTTATGCGACGCTGAACAATTGCCGCGTTGGCGTCGTCGGCGCGGTTGCTGCCCTCGGCATGGCGTTTGTTCAGGCGGTGTTCAATAACGCTTTCTGGGATATCCAGATAGATTACATGGATATTAAAATCGCGCGCATATGATTTGACCAGCCATTGTGCCTGGGACAATGTGCGCGGAAAGCCGTCCAGCAATACGTCGGTGCCACTGCAAATCTGGGCGTGCATCAATTCAAACAGTCCTTCGTCCGGAACCAATTCGCCTCGCGCAACCATTTGGCCAATCGGGCTGTCCGATGGTAATGTGCGCAACAGTGCGCCAGTTTCAACATAGCAATATTTTTTACGTTCGCCCAGCATGCGTGCAAATGTGCCCTTGCCCGCGCCCGGTGCGCCCATTAAAACAATCAAATCTTTCTTCATAACGTCACCATTGTATCACAAAAACAAACCCCCGACAAGGCCGTCGGGGATTTAGGAATAATTTACAATCGTAAATTATTTTTTGCTGTTTTCAATCGCTGCGCCCAAGATGTCGCCCAAGACAGAGCCGCTGTCGGCCTGGTTGGCGTATTCTTTGACGGCCTGTTTTTCCAGGGTCACCTGCAATGCGCGGATGGACAGTTTAACAGTGTTGTCTTCGACAGAAACAACAGATGCTTCGACTGTGTCGCCCACTTTGAATTTGCTGGTGTCCTGTTCCGCTTTTTCGCGTGACAGGTCTGTGCGACGGATAACACCGCGGATTTCATTTGGCAATGCCAAAATCAATTCGTCTGGTGTGATTTCAGATACAGTGCCGGAAACAACCGCGCCTTTCTTGATGGCGGCGTTCTTGCTGTCTGCACCTTCGGTCAATTGTTTGATGCCCAGTGTGACGCGTTCTTTTTCTGGATTGATGTCCAAGATTTTCGCTGTCACTTCCTGGCCACGAACGAACTTTTTCAGTTCTTCTTCGTCCAGTTTATTCCAAGACAGGTCGGAAATGTGAACCATACCGTCCAATTCTGGGGTCAACTGAACAAACAGACCGAATTCGGTTGTGTTCTTGATTGGGCCGGTTACAACGTCGCCAACATTGTGGGTTTCGGCAAACTGCTTCCATGGATTTGGTTGCAACTGTTTGTAACCCAACGAGATACGACGTTTTTCCTGGTCAATACCCAAGACAACAACGTTGACATCCTGGCCAGCCTGCAAAACCTTGCTGGGGTGGATGTTTTTGTTTGTCCAGGACAGTTCAGACATGTGAACCAAGCCTTCGATATTGTTGCCCAGGTCAATAAATGCACCGTAATCAGTGATAGATGAAACCTTGCCTGATACTGTGTCGCCAACGTTGAACGCGCGGGACGCGGTATCCCAAGGATCTGCTTCCAATTGTTTCGCACCCAGCGAGATACGATGGGATTCTGGATCGAACTGGATAACCTTGACCTTGATTTTTTCACCAACGTGAACCAATTCGCGTGGGTGATTTACGCGTTTCCAGGACAGGTCTGTCACGTGCAGCAAACCGTCGATGCCGCCCAAATCAACGAACACACCGTAATCTGTGATGTTCTTGACGGTACCTTCGATAACGGCACCCAGTGTGATGTTCTTCATCGCTTCGCGTTGTGCGGCCGCGATGGAATCAGACTGAATCGCGCGACGTGATACGATTGCGTTCGTGCGCAATGCGTCCATTTTCAAAACGCGGAATTTGTCCTTTAAACCAATCAGAGACTTTGCGTCGCGAACAGGTTTGTGGTCAACCTGGGACGATGGCATAAATGCAAATACGCCGCCCAAGTCAACGGTGTAACCACCGCGAACAACGTCGATAATTGTGCCCTCTGGGTCAATGCCTTCGGCAACGGTCTTTTCCAAATCTTTCCATGCTTTTTCAGCGCGGGCCTTGGTATAAGACAGAACAGCTGTGCCTTCGCGGGATTCATAACGTTCAACAAAAACGTCGATGATATCGCCAACGGCCGGGACAGATGCGCCGAATTCTTTCAATGGAACGCGACCTTCGGATTTCAGGCCAACGTCAACCATTGCGAAATCGCCACGGATGTCTTTGACGGTTCCCTTGGTTGCATAACCCTGCAAAGTTTCTTGGTTGCCATAGTTCTTGTCGAACATCTGGACAAAGTCTTCGCCAGAGATAGGATTAAATAAATCTTTGGATAAATCTTTCATAAGAAAATTTCATACAAAGTTTGCCACCCTTCGCAGATGCTTCGGGTGGCGCAGCCATCCAAAAAATCTATGGGGGACTTGTGGGGTTAGTCGGATTGATAATGCGCCCACCCGCAAAATCGCTCTGATTATACATGGATTTTTTTGCAAAATCAAGATGTAATATATTTGTTGACAAAATAATATTTTGTAATATAGTAAGAGCAATAAATCACCAAGGGAGTTGATAATGAGCACTGCAAAGAATATTGCAAAATCAGTTTTAACCAGCGCGGTTGTCGTGCCATTGATTGGCATAGCGGCGCACTTTATGCCGAACAAGGGGCTGTATTTTATGGATGACGCGTCATTGGCGCACCGTTTTGAATGTGCGTATTCGTTGAATCCAAATCCAGAACACACAACATACGTATCAAGCGAATATCGCCCGGCGGCACATTGCTATATCAAAACGACCGATGGCAAACGTATTCCGGTTGATGAAAACGGCGATTACTATGAAAATTCATGGATTGACGAAGAAGAATCATCTGACGAATTTGATAAAGTATGCAATACCGAAACATATACCCCGTGGTGGGCGGTCGGTATGCTGCACGCGGGTGTTGCCGGTGCGGCGTTTATGGGCCTGCGCCGCAAGGAATTGGAACAGCGCAAGCAAAACGCACGGTAAAGATAACACCACAATAAAAAAACGCCCAAACGGGCGTTTTTTATTTTACAGTTGCGGCCTGAAACAATTCTTCGGGCTTTACTGCTTTTTCTTTCTGTTTGACGTGGGTCAACATTGCGTCCAATGCCTTGCGTTCAAAAATCATACCGCGCAGCATTGCCAAGGCATTTTGATTCTTGTTATAGAATTCAAACACCTGTTTCGGATCTGGATAGCGTGACGCTTCGGCCCAGACGGCTTGTTGCAGGTCGTCGCGGGTCACTTCCACCTTGTTCTGGGTGCCCCACTCGGCCAAAATCAGACCCAGTTTAACGCGACGTTCGGCTTCCTTGCGTTCTTTCTTTTCGTCCCATTTGTGGTCGTCAGATTTGCAATTGTCGCCACAATTCGCGTGATTGCGATCGTGTTCTGATTTTGCCATGCCCAATTCTTGTTCGACCAATGTTTCTGGCAAATCCAGTTTAACCTTGTCTGCCAAGATGTCCAGCAATTCGTTGCGCATGTCGCGTTGTGCGGCCTCGGCATACTGGTCATTATAGATTTTGCGGATGTGTTCACGCAATGCGTCAACAGATTCCTGGCCAACGGTTTTGGCAAATTCGTCGGTCAATTCTGGCAAGATATGCTTGCGAACTTCGTGAACCTTGACCGCAAAGCGTGCGTCCTTGCCCGCCAGGTTTTCGGCATGATATTCTTTTGGGAATTTAACGTTGACGTCAAATTCGTCGCCGGCCTTGTGACCGATAATCTGGTCTTCGAATCCCGGGATAAATGCGCCAGAGCCCAAAATCAGGTGATGCTTTTCGGCCGCGCCACCTTCGAATGCGTCGTCGCCGATGAATCCCTTGAAATCAATTACTGCGGTGTCGCCATTGGCCGCCTGGTAAGAATCAGCCTGTTTTTCGGCGGTGCTGCGGCTGCGGCGCAGGTTTTCAATCGCGTTATCGACTTCTTTTTCGTCCAATGTCGTTGTTTTCTTGGTCACAGTGAATTTTTCCAGGTCGATGGCTGGCAATGTTGGTAAAATGTCAAATTCCAATGTGTATTCAACATCTTTGCCGAATTCCCACCCGGCCAGGTCGGCCTTTGGTGCGCCCGCCAAACGGATTTTCTTGTCCGCGATAAAATCGTTCAGGTCTTTGTTCATCAGTTTATCAACAGCCTCGGACGTGGCAGATGCGTTGAATTTCTGGCGCAGGACCGATAATGGAATATGACCCGGACGGAATCCTGGCATTTTTGCGGTTTTGCCGTATTCGGTCAAAATTTCGTCCGCCGCAGCCTGGACGTCGGCCGCAGAAATCGTTCCGTTCACGGAATAATGCAAATCTTTGATTTTTTCTTTTGTAAACATATTGTTCCCCTAAAATGTAATTGCCGTGTGATTATTGCACGCTTTTTTTATAAACGCAATAATAAAAAATCCCGCATTTTGCGGGATTTTGAATTGTTCGCAAATATTAACGTTTGCTGAACTGGGTCGAACGACGCGCCTTGTGGTGACCAAAGTGCTTACGTTCAACGACACGGCTGTCGCGGGTCAAGAAACCTGCGGCCTTTAACGCCGGACGCAATTCTGGTTCGATTTTTTCCAGGGCCTTGGAAATACCGTGTTTAACGGCACCAGCCTGGCCAGACAAACCGCCACCCATAACCATCGCGTGGATGTCGTATGCGGTTTCGCGTTTGGTAACACCGAACGGCTGGGCGATAATCATTTGCAACACCGGACGACGGAAATATTTGTCGGCTGGGATTTCGTTGACAAAGATGTTGCCCTTGCCCGGGACCAAGTACACGCGTGCAACGGAATCTTTACGTTTGCCGGTTGCATATGTCGCGCCGTTTAATTTTACGCTGGCAACTTCGGCTTTCTTGGTTGTCGCTTTTTTCGCCGGGGCGGCTTTCTTTACTGTCTTTGCAGTTGTTGCAGTTTTTTTAGTTTCTGTCATTATTCGCCCCTTTTGTTTTTACGATTCAATTCGGCAAAATTGATAACAACTGGTTTCTGGGCGGCGTGTTTGTGTTCCGCACCCGCATAGATGTGCAGTTTTGTCAAACGCTGGTTCGCCAATGCAACCGCCGTGCGACGGCCCATCATACGTTTTACCGCGTTGAAAACCAACTGTTCTGGTTTTTCTTCGCGCATCTGGCCCAGTGTGCGTTCCTTGGTGCTGCCGGTCCACAGAGAGTGCCAAAAGAATTTGGTCTTGTCCGCTTTTTTACCAGACAATGCAACCTTGTCCGCGTTGATAATGATAACATGATCGCCGCAATCCATGTTCGGTGTCCATGTTGGCTTGTTCTTGCCACGCAGGATGTTCGCAGTAAATGCCGCCAAACGTCCCAACGTGCAATCGGTTGCGTCAATCAGATACCATTTGGCATCCAATTCACACTTTTTTAACGATTTTGTCGCTGCCATTGTTGTTTTCCCTTGTATGGTTATTTAATTTAGCGCACGTATTATGACGCAACACCCCAGAAATGTCAAGAAAAATCCGTGCGGTATAATAATACCGTATAAAAGTGAGGAAGTGATATAGTGACAAAGTGATAGAGTGAAACAGTGATACAACTTTTTCACTTTATCACTGAATCACTTTATCACAAAAAAACGCCCGGATGGGCGTTTTTTTACATTTCGTTTGGCACGCGCAGACCCATCAGGTCAATTGCGCGCCCCAGCGCGTCGGCGGCAATGCGCACGATGTGCAAACGTTGTGCCCGGGCGTCAGACGGAACGTCGTCGCGCAAAATCGGGCAATTGTGATAAAACGAATTTATCAACTGGCACAAATCGTATGCATAGTTCGCAATCATGTCGGTCGCGCGATTATCAAATGCGGCCTGGACCGTGCGTTCAAAGTCCAAAATTTCAATCAACAGATTGCGTTCGTCCGGTGTCAATTCGGTCAGTTTGGCGGTACCTGTGTCCCCTGCCCGGCGCAAAACCGAATTCAGACGCACGGCGGTATATAATATGTATGGTCCGGTGCGGCCCTCGAAACTGGTGATTTGGTTCGGGTCAAATACATAATCGGCGCGAACATCGTGAATCAGATCGTTGAATTTGACCGCCGCCAATGCAATTGCGTCAATTGTGTCATCGTCCAGTTGTTTGCCGGCGTCTGTTACGCGGGCGCGCACGGCGTCGCGCGCAGTGTCCAAAATATCCAGCAATTCTGCCACGCCACCATCGCGGGTCTTGAACGGTTTGCCGTCGGCCCCGGTCAGCGCACCGAACCCGGTGTGGAATAATTCGGCGTCGGTGATTTTTGCCAGGCGGGCGGCACGAAATACCTGTTGAAAATGCAGATTCTGGCGGGAATCGGTAAAGTATCCGATAATATCCGGGTTGTCTGTTTTGGTGCGGTAATATATCGCCGACAGGTCTGCGGCGGCATATGTCTGGGTGTCGGCACTGGTGCGGAACATCAACGGTGGCATTGGCGCGCGGTCATCGTCGCGTTTGATGTTCACAATCATTGCCCCATCGTCCAGCGTCAACAGATTTTGCGATTCTAATATTTTCTGCATTTCTGGGACGTATTCGGCAACGCCACGTTCGCCCATTGTTGCGTCAAATGGCAATACGTTTAACCGGCGCAGCACAGTGTCCATTTGTGCCAGTGATATTTTCATAAATGCGTCATAAATACGCTTGCATTCTGGGTCGCCCGCCTGCAATTTTGCGGTTATTTCCTTGGCACGGGCCATCCATGCGTCATCAGATTTGGCGCGTGTGGTTGATGCCGGATAGATTTTGTTTAATTCCGCGGCGGTGTCCGGCATGCCGTATTCCATAATCCACGCGATAATCAGCCCCATCGGACGACCCCAGTCGCCAATGTGATTATAACTTTTTGTCGTATGCCCCAGCGATTTTGCAATGCGGTTAAATGTATCGCCCACGATTGTTGTGCGCAGGTGCCCGATATGCAATGCCTTGCCCACGTTGTATCCGCCGTAATCCAAATCTATTTTCAGCGGTTGCGCGGCATGCGGTTTTTGCGTGCCATCTGCGGCGTGCCAAATAAAATCATCGCGCAATTTAATGTTGATAAAGCCTGGGCCCGCAATTGATGCGTCGGCAACAAAGTCCAATTCGCGCAGTTTGGGTAATAATTCGCCCGCCAATTCGCGTGGATTTTTGCCGGCATTTTTCGCCATGACCATTGCGGCATTTGTGGCAAAATCGCCAAATTCGCGGTTGCGTGGCACGTCCAGTTTAACCGCCACGCCCAGTTTATCGTTTATCGCATCTGATACATATTTATACAAGTTCATTTTATATTACCCGTCGTAAAAATTGTTGATTATATTGGCAAGACAACACGCACGCGCAGACCGCCCAATTCGCTGTTTTCCAGGAACATTTGGCCGCCGTGGTTTTCAATCGCGGTCTGGGCAATGGACAGTCCCAATCCCGTGCCACCGGTGTCGCGACCGCGCGCATTATCCAGGCGGACAAACGGACGCATTGCATCGGCCTTTTTATCGTCTGGGATACCAGGACCGTCGTCTTCGATAATGACTTCGACCTGGTCGGCGGTGTCAACCTCGGTAATCTTGATTTTCTTTTTGGCGAACCGTGCCGCATTTTCAATAATGTTGCCGAACGCGCGTGCCAATGCCATTGGGCGTGCATAGAATTGTGCCGGCACGTCTGGGAATACGGTTTCAATCTTTTTATCCGGGGCCGCGTCACGCGCCGTGCGCAACAGCATTGCCGGCAATTCGGTTGTCTGTTCGATTTCAGGCATTTCGCCGCGTGCAAACGCCAGATACCCGTTGACCATTTCGGACATACGGTCAATGTCGCGTATCAGTTCATCGTTTGTCGCGCTGCCCGTTTCGACCGCCAGGCGCATACGTGTCAACGGTGCCTTTAAATCGTGGCTGACCGCGTTTAACATATCGGTGCGGGTGCGGTTGTATCTGTTTAAACGCTCCTTCATCGTAATCATTGCGATGGCGGCCTCGCGTATTTCGCGTGATCCTGATGGTTTGAATCCTGGTGCGTCCAGACCGCGGCCAAAACGATTTGCGGCCTTGGCAATACGGCGTATGCTGCGCGTGTGCAACACGATAAATGGCGATATCAACAGTAATACAATCAGGAACGAGCCAACCAACCAAATCAAAAACACCTCGGTACTGGTGGAATACACGCGATACAGCGATGTGCCAAATGTTGCGATACTGCCGTCCTTGGTGGGAATATCAACGAACATCAGGCGTTTATCCTTGTCGATATAGATTTTGGCAGGTCTGTTCAGACGTTTTGACAATTCCGACGCCAGACGACCCGTTTCGCGGGAATGATTGTCGTTTTTCTTGGGTCTGTTCAGGTGCTGATTTATGGAAACATTTATCCCAATGTCGCGCGCCATTGATGACAACGCGTCATTATCGCCATTGTCCATAAAATTCATCATTGTTGTGATTTCGCCCGCCAATGTGCGCGCCAGCGTCGCATGAACGCGATCCCAGTGGTTGCCGAAAAACACATTGGCAACAATAACCTGGGCCACAATCAGTGGAACGGTTATCATCAAAATCGTGCGCCATAAAAAGCTGCGTGGTATCAATCTCATTATTTATCACCATTGTCGTTGTTTGTGGTTGGCGTGTATATCAATTTATACCCGCGACCACGGATTGTTATTATATCCAGATTGGATAATACACTATTTAATTTCCCGCGCAAGCGTTTTGCAACCATGGGCGACGCGGGTGCGATATTGCCCATTGGACGGGTTAAATGGGTCAGTAATTTCTTTTCTTCGCCCGACAGCCCTAAAACGCGGCGATTGCCGTTGGCGTCGGATACAAAGAATTCGTCGTCGGCAAATGCCAGGCCACCCGGTATTGTGGCGTCGGATGTGGCGGTGCGATTGCGCGTTATGTTGTTCAGGCGTAAAATCAATTCCCGTAACTGGAACGGTTTGGCCAGGTAATCGTCCGCCCCCGCGTCCAGGCCATCAATCGCGTTTTCTGGGCCCGTCATCGCGGTCAGCATAATTACCGGGGTTGCGTCGCCCGCCGCGCGCAGATTCTTTAAAAACGTCAGTCCGTCTGTGCCGGTCATCATCCGGTCCAGCACGATTGCGTCAACCGCCACGCGCCCCAGAACGTCGGCCCCCATTTCGGCAGAATCAGCCGTTATAACGTTAAAATCGTTATTTTGCAGTCCGCGCGCCAATGTCCGGCGCAGCATATCATCGTCGTCAATAATCAGAACAGTTTTGTTCATTTACTTTTGCATTGGTTCAACGGCGTATTCCCCCGGGCGAATTGTGCGCAGACGGTTGCTGGCACTGGATGTGCCGGCGTCTTCGTCATCAACTGCGGCGCGGAAAGTCATGCCGTTTGTCGTAAATTCTGTCTTGAACAACGCGTAACCTGTGCCACCGCCAGTGGTTGGACCCTGCATTCCCAATGAATAATAACCGCCCAAGATGCCATAGTCCAAATCGATATAGTCAATGCTGACCAATAATGATACGTTGCTGATGCCGTCGCTGGTCATATTGCATGCAAATTCACGATTAGACAGGGTTGCCTGGGAATTGATTGGGACAACAATGTCCATAACGGTCGGTTCGCACCGGCGTTCAATGCCGTTGACCAAGAATTCATATGTCATACCAACGGTCGCCTTGGACAGGCCAGTTGAAACATTTACCTGGGAAATGGTTGCCTTGGGAATCTTGACCAGGGCGTTGGCAATGCCACTGCGGACCGGGAACGATATGCCCGATTGCAGGCAATCGCGTGAAAACGGGTCTGCCTCGCATATATAAACACGTGAATGGCCGTTCATCATGAACATATTGGCCAGGCTGTTAAACAAGAACGTCCGTGTGATTTTTTCGTTCAGACGTGTGCAGCCGAAATTACGGCACACAATCATCGGGCGGTCGGCAAAGATTACACCTGGGTGCGCCTGCTCTTCGGCGGCACGGGCGTCAATAATGTTCTGGTCATAGTCCAGACTGTCTGCGCGTTCCATAAATTCCGTTTCCGGGATGAAATTCGGGTCATCTGGGTATGCATAATACGACTGAACCGGGGTTTCGGTGTAAATAGTCTGGAAATTGTCATACACGATTTCTTCGTCTGCCAGCGCAGGCGCGACCGCCGCGCATACAGATGCGATAATCACTGGTAAAATAAATCTAGCCATATCAAAGCCTTTCGTTCTCTCGTAGATAAATCTTAGAACATTTGCGCGGGTTGTGTCAAAGCAAAAAAATATTTTTATTGCAAGTTGACCTTTGTTTGTTCTACATTATAATGCGAAATTGAAGAAAAAGTAAAAACAGAAAGGTGAGAGCCATGGTTGATGTCATTATTTCCGGCGAGTCTGGCAAGTTGCATGCGGTGTATCATAAATCAGTCGTGCCATCCGCCCCGTTGGCGGTTGTGCTGTCTGGGAATCCGCGGCAAAAGCATCATATGAACGACCGTGTGTCGTATGCGATGTTCCGGGCATTTATGGATATTGGCTTTTCTGTGGTTCGGTTTAACTATCGCGGGGTCAATGATTCCGAGGGGGCAATTGGCACCACGGCGGACAATATGCTGGATATCGCGACCGTGATTGACTGGATTCAGAATAAAAATGAAGACAGCGATAAAATCTGGTTGGCGGGTCACCAATTGGGCGCGTGGTATGTGTTGCAGGCAATGATGCGCCGGCCCGAGGTATCAGGCTTTGCCCTGGTGTCGCCAGATGCCAGTGTGTCGGATTTCGCGTTCCTGTCGCCACGTCCAAATCGTGGACTGTTATTACAGGGGGCGGCAGAGGCAGATGATGCACGTGCGTTTGCAACGCACCTGACCCAGGTGTTAAAGAAACAGGCACAAATTGACCTGGAAACAATCCGGGTGAAAAATGCCGATGCAAATTATTCTACGCCGGCGGACCTGCGCCAGATGTATAATGATTTAAAGGCATATGTTGGTCGTGAAAACGCCGAAGACAAGTTGTTGTAGTAATGCAAGCGGACAAAGATAGATTTTTAGACCCAAATATACCCGATGAAATGGCGGCGTCTATTCGACCGCATACATTGTCGGATTTTATTGGGCATAATGCGCTGAAACAGAATTTGTCTGTGTTCATATCGGGGGCCAAATCCCGGGGCGAGGCAATGGACCACGTCCTGTTATACGGGCCGCCGGGACTGGGCAAGACGACACTGGCGCATATTGTGGCAAACGAACTGGGAACAAATTTTCGTGCGACGTCGGCCCCCATGTTGACCAAGCAAGGTGATTTGGCCGCGATATTGACTGCGCTGGAACCGATGGACGTGCTGTTTATCGATGAAATCCACCGTTTGCCGACCGCAATCGAAGAAGTCTTGTATTCCGCAATGGAAGATTTCAAATTGGACATCATGCTGGGCGAAGGGCCGTCTGCGAAAAGTGTTCGTATTGACCTGCCCCCGTTCACACTGGTTGGGGCGACAACCCGCACAGGTTTGCTGTCTAACCCATTACGTGACCGATTTGGGATTGATTTGCGTCTGACGTTTTATTCGCCGGACGATTTGGCAAAAATCGTCATGCGCAGTGCAAATATTTTGGGTACACCAATTGATGCAGATGCGGCGTTGATGCTGGCGCGCAGTGCGCGTGGCACACCCCGTATTGCAAACCGACTGTTAAAGCGTGCACGTGATTTCGCGGCGGCATTGTCGCGCAACACGATTTCCGCAGATACGGTCAAGACCACCCTGTTCCAATTACATATTGACGGGTGTGGCCTGGACGAGATTGATCGCGAGTATATGTCGACGATTGTTCGGCACTATGCTGGGGGGCCGGTTGGTATCGAAAATTTGGCAGCAGCGTTGTCAGAACCGTCTGACACCATAGAGGATGTAATTGAACCATATTTAATGCAATTGGGCTTTGTCCAGCGCACGCCACGTGGGCGTGTTATTACGGATGCTGGCTATGCCCACCTAGGGTTGGAGAAATAAAGTTATGTCAATGACAACGACAGTTGAATATAATATTCACAAATTCCCATTTACGGCGGCGTATTGCGATACGGACGCGGGTGGCATTGTGTATCACGGTCGGTATATTGAAATTGCCGAACGTGCGCGTATGGATTGGCTGCGTGGGGTAACGTTCCCAGATGGCGACATTGGATTCATAATTCGTGATTTGTCGGTGCAGTATAAGTGCCCGTTGCATGTTCGTGATGAATTGGTTGTTGAATCTGCGGTCACAGAATTGCGTTCTGCGGCGGTGCTGATGGAACAGAAATTCATGCACGGTGACACCGTTTGTGCAATTATGAAGAGCACGGCCGTCTATGTCGGTAACAATATGCGACCAAAGCGTATCCCCGCACCGGTGATTGAACGCATCTTGAATCCGATGGCGTCCAGCAAGCAGAGATAATAAAAGTCGCCCATAATGTCAGCTACACACACGTTTCCATTTGCAATTGCATACGCGGACACGGATGCGGGTGGCATTGTGTATCACGGTCGGTATATTGAAATCGCCGAACGCGCACGTATGGATTTGCTGCGTGGCATCTGTATGCCGGACGATGACATTGGTTTTGTTGTTCGCGAATTGCATATTAAATATATCCAGCCATTAAAACTGGGCGATGAATTTCATGTTGAAACGGTGATAACGCACGTTGGCGCGGCGTCAATGGATTTGCAACAAAAGTTCGTGCGTGGTGATGAAATTTATGCTATACTGGACCTGACGGCGGCATACATTGGCGGCAACATGCGTCCGCGGCGTATCCCCGACCAGATTTTACAGAAAGTAACTGTGGAATAATCAAGGAAAAAGGAAAGGAAAAATGACAAATAGTTTCTCGTTGGTGAATTTGTTCACCGGTGACATTATGACATTGTTTATATCGCTGGTTCTGGTGGCGGCCAGTGTGATGTCCTGGGCGATTATTATTGAAAAAATCCGCCTGTGGCGTTACCAGCGTAAAAATCCGGTTAAAATTAAATCGGGCGATAATTTGGATTTGATTGTAGAACGCCTGACGCGTCCATTTGACAAGAATCTGTGGTTCTTGTCCATGGTGTCGTATGTTGCGCCGTTTATCGGGCTGTTTGGCACGATTTGGGGCGTTATGGATTCTTTTGCGTCAATTGGCGTGAATCAGTCGGTATCAATTGGCGTTGTTGCGCCGGGTCTGGCGACGGCATTGGGAACAACGGCGTTGGGATTGATTGCGGCGGTGCCGGCGGCAATCGCATACCAGTATTTTATCAAGAAAGCGGACGAATTATACGACGATTTGGATGACACACGTCGTGAAATGCAGGCTGCACGTAAATAAGGGGGCGTTCATGTCGCGCAGAAGACAGAGAAATTCTGATGCCGCAATTTCGTTGACGCCAATGATTGACGTTATGACGGTGTTGCTGGCGGTATTTATGGTAACAACCCCAATGATGACGACGGGTATCGATTTGGATTTGCCGAACGCCGGTCATACCACATTGACGGGCAATGACCATGCAATTCAAATCAGTGTTGATGCATCGGGACGCTATTTTATTGGGCAACAGCAGTTATCGCGTGATGACGTTGTAAAGCGTGCAATTGCGATGCGCGGTGAAAATCCACAATTGACAATAATGATAAGCGGCGATCGTCGTGCCGACTATGGCGCGGTGATGTCGGTCATGGGCAAGTTAAAGGACGCCGGATTCCAACGTGTTGGTCTGCGCACCCAGGTGGATAAGTAAATGGCAGAGTGCAACGTTCAGAGTGCAGAGTTCTGATAATATGAAATATAAGTTTAATATTTTCAAGTCTGAAAATCTGATGATGTCCGTGATGGGACATCTGGTGGTGCTGGCGGTGATGATAACGTCGTTTGCATTGGTGGTTGACCGTGCAACATTGGTCGCACCCGACCGAATTCAGATTTATGAAATTGACTTGAATGCGGTGCGTGTTTCTGGGGACGAGTCTGTGTTGTATAACGTCAATGCGGACACAACCCCGACACCCGACGCGCCGAAACCGGAACAAAAGCCGGAACCCGCCCCCGCGCCGGCGGTTGATGATAAACCGATTGAATCACCATCATTGATAGAAGATGACGCCCCAGACGCGTCCCAGGACACTGCGACCCCATCGGACGCCAAGAATCCAGATGACACCCCGGCCCCACGTAAAAAGACGGTTGTTCGTGTCAATCGCCAGGTTGTATCCCTGGATCGCACGTTGACCATATCGGTGGTTGATGCATTGCGTGTTGCGATGACGCGTTGCTGGGCAATTGATACAAATCACCCGGGCATTGGCGATATTCGTGCGGTGGCGCATTTAACGATGCGGCGCAATGGCACGGTGCGCGACGTGTGGTTTGAATCGGCGGCACGTGCGGATTCTGACCCGGCGTTTGCATACGTTTTGGACACAATACGTTCGGCGATAAACGTGTGCCAGCCGTTCAAGATGTTACCCCAAAATGAATTTTCAAAGTGGGAAAAAATCCAATTGACCTTTTACCCGACCCAGGGCAAGGTTATGTAAAAACGCCCCACCCCGGGGCGTTTTTTTAGAGAGCAGAGGGCAATGAAAGTGAGTAAGTGACAGAGTGATAAAGTGATACAGTTTTAGAATAGAGAACTATTCATGTGTCGCCTGCGGACTGCGTCCTTGTCGCATCCTGCGCTTCGCTTGGATTGGTTTCACCGCACCTGCGGTGTCATTCCTGCGCAGGCAGGAATAGGGACTAAGAAATTACTTCTGCCAATTGTTGCACAATGTTCGTAAAATTGTCGCCAACCACACACTTCCGTCATACCGGCGGAGGAGGGTCACCATTGCGTTCCCTTGGTATGTCGTAACGTGGCAATTAGTCCCCATAATAAATCTGCAATTGTTTGGATATGGCTCGCATTCGCTCGCACTGTATAGACCCTATTCCTGCCTGCGCAGGAATGACAAGTTTTTAAGTTTTTTTCTACGAACATATTTCATTTCCTGCGGAATATTATTTTTAAGTCGTCACCCCGGCGTAGGCCGGGGTCCATTGCACCGCAGGGACTTATGTCATTGCGAGCGCAGCGCGGCAATCCATAAACCGACACCCCGGCGCTTCGTGCCACCCCTCTGGCCAGGGGGGAACCAGTAGTGCGCATACGCGCAAAACCCCATACACCTGGATTCTGGGGTCAAGCCCCAGAATGACACTTATGAATAAGACCGTGATATAAAAGTGAACAATGTTCGTAAAATAAACACAAATACACCGCCTTTGTCATTCTGGGGCTTGACCCCAGAATCCAGGTGAATAGAAAAGTGCGCCATCGGCGCATTCAAAATTGTCATTCTAAAACTGTATCACTTTATCACTCTGTCACTTACTCACTTTATCATTGCTCTCTGCTCTCTCTAAAAAAAGGAACCGCCCGGATGGGCGGTTACCAGACACACGATAAGCCGGATTCTGTCCTGCCCCGCAGCCGTCATTACAACCGCCATCGGGGTAGCGAGCATAATCAATCTGCATCCGATGTTGCCACCGGACGTCAAGCCTTCTACCCGCCCCCTGGTTGGGACACTTTAACGGGGGCCTATTTGAAGTTGCTGCGCACAGAGATTGCCCGTTTCACTCGAATTTAATCGCTTCGTCACTGTTGCTCTAATCGTCGGGTCGCCCCGCTCGGTCATTAGCCGATGTGCCGTCCCATGCAGTCCGGACTTTCCTCCGCCCGGGGAAACCGGGCGACTATGCTCTGCGCGTCTGGATGGACAAAATTTTACCAGCAATTTGTCAAAATTCAACGAAAATTTTGTCGCGCGCGCCGTGGCGCAAACAAAAAAGTATTTTTCCCTTGCAGTGAATACGGCTTTTTTTCTAAGATGAATAACAAAAGAGAAAAAGAAGTGGGAAGAATGTCCAGAATTCTGCGTATTTTTGCATTTGTGGTTGGGGTTTTTTATGCCGGTAATGTGCTGGCGGCGGGCTATACATGCCCCACGTACAAGCAATATACCAGTTGCGCATCTGGGTATTACATGACATCCAGCGCGTCATCAACGGTGCATAACGGCACATCTGCGGTCGGAAATGCGTGTCGCCCCTGCTCTGTTATGGGCCAATACAATGGCGTTGATAAATATACCTGTGCCGGTGGCACGGCCGCCCCGGTCCAGAAAACGGTTACAGTGACATTGAATCTGAACAATGGGACAATTCGTTCGGGCAGCGCGTTTTTAAGCAAGAGAACGTGTAACTTTGGCGAGGCATGTAGCCTGGATAACGGAACAGGAACCAACTATTACCGTGCGGGATATCGTCTGGTTGGATGGTCAACGTCCAGTTCGGCGACATCTGGTTCATTTTCAATGACATTTGCGGCAAACACCACGGTTTATGCGGTGTGGTCAGCGTGTACACAGGGAACATATAAAACGTCATCGGCGACCGCGGCGGCGACGTGCACGACAATGTCATATGGTTATTATGGCACGGGCTGTAATGTGAATTATGGTGCATGTACCGGCCAGGCCCAGTGTACCGGCACCACATACTGCGAAGAACATATACAGCGAGAGTGTCCAGACCCAACCAGTGATGCGTACAAGCGCGCAACGTTCCCGACCGAATACAAGGGTGCAAAGTTTTCCAGTGCCAGTGTGACGTCGGCAAATGGCCGTGGCACGGCCAGCGAGTGTCAGGCCCTGGTATGGTATGACCCAGACACCAGTGTGACCAGTGGTCAAACGGTTGGTTTGTATGAATACGTGTACCTGGATGACGCCACAATGCGATACCAGGGGACCGTGTCCGCATGGGCATACGACGCGGTTGGACCGGGATATTACCTGACCGACAGGGGTGGTTGTGGCGCATATGCGTATTATAAATCGGTGGCGGTATGCCCGGTTGGCGCGGCGTGTCCGGGCAAATCCAAAGTATCGTGCAGTTCATCAAACCAATCCACGGTTCACACTGAAACGTTTGGTATGAACGTTTGTACGGGTGGAAAAACAACAACTGCGACTGGCGCAACAGCGTGTAATGCAACATGTTCAAACGCAACCGGTGCCAACACATGGACAACACCAACGTGGTCATCGTCGACCAAGCAAATACTAAACAAGTGCGCCATCAGCACATGTTCGACCGGATACACACGTGGTGGCACCGCCAGCAGCACTGCAACCAGTTCATATACCTGTGCTGCGAATTGTAACAAGGTTACATTGGTTGGCGCGTATAATAGTGGCACGGGCACAGATATAGTTGTGTATAAAAAGACCGGTTCAACGACGTGGTATAGTAACAGCACATGTACCACCGCAATAACCAAGGTTTCGGGCACCCTGCCGACCAAGCAATATGCATCATATGGGGGACATTTTAACACAACGGCAGCATCCGGTGGAACGCAGTGTGTAGATGATACAGGCTTGCTTAGCGATTCAGGCTCATGTAATGTCAACGGCGATATAAAGTTATATCCTCAGTTTAGCTGTTGGAAAGAATATTTGGGTTCTGGTCAAAATATATCTGGGGCGTGTACCGGAACGGTTTATCCGATTACACTGCGGAATTATAACAATACCGCAACGCACAGCACGATATATGAAAAGTATGCGACAGGCTGGTACAGCAACAGCACGGCGACAACCGCGCTCAGCAAGGCAGCCGTTCCGACTCGCACGGGATATACGTTCCGCGGATTCTATTCCACAACCCAGACAGATTTAACAGCATCGGGTGGCACGGGCACGCGCCGAATCACGGCGGATGGAACATTGCCATCAAATACGACGTTTGCGTCAAATACCAGTCTGTATGCGGCATGGGCAACAAATTGTGTTCAGCCATCAAATGGCAAATGTACACTGACCATCAACAGCGCTGGCACAGCGACATATACCACAGCATGTAATGCGGGATATTATATCAGTGGTGCCGGCACATACAAACCGACATGCACCCCGTGCGGCGATGGCACATACAGCGCGGGGGGCACGGCAACGTCATGCACCGCGTGCCCCGGTGAATATACGCACAGTGATGGCGCACGTTCGGCGATTGGTAACTGTTATTTAACAACGACGGCGGGTAAATACGTAAAGACTGCTGGCGCGGGCCAGGTTGCGTGTGATGATCCGACAACGTTTTACTATCCCGGTGGAACCAAGGTTTATTATGGCAAAACCGGTGGTGATGTGGTGTTGGACACTGGGGAATGGAATGCGGTGAACGTTGGTGGCACATGCGCGGACAAAGAATACTGTCCGGCGGGATATTATGGCGATGTCAGTGGATGGTGCGAGCCCATACCAGCGGGAAATTATCCCGAAGGTTGCCCTGAGACTGATGACGATGACAATGGTATCGGTTGTGGGGGGTATGCACCGTGCAGTGGCCTGCCAGGCGTATCGGTTACGGGCGGGACATATACATCGGCGGCACAGTCCAAGAACAGCAAGGCGTGTCAGTACACCGCCCCGTCCAAGACAATCGCCGGATGTGCGACCGTAAAGTCAAACACCGTGTCATACACCGGTTCGTCGTGGCCCGCGTCGACATATACCGTGACGCCCAGTGCCGGTTATGTCGCATCGAATAACAATACGGCCAGTGCAACGTGCTCGCCTGGTATCTGGACCATTACGTTGGATCCCAGCACGCAGGGTGGTGGCACGGGTGGAACAAGTGTCATTTACGAAAAATATAACACTGGTTTCTATTCAAATTCCGCGGCAACGTCGGCGATATCAACAATTACCGTCCCGACGAAGTCTGGTTATGTATTTACGGGGTATGAAACCGCCAAGGGTGACGAGTATATTGACAAAACCGGCAAGATTACCGCGTCTAATACTACATTTACGTCAGATACTACGCTGTATGCATTATTTGCAACGACCAGCTGTAATGTAACAAATGGAACTGCGACCAAGACAATATCTGGGAACAAGGTATCGTGTGCAGTAACATGTACCAATGGATACAGCCAGTCTGGTGGCACAAATACAACGACATCGTTCACAGTTACCGGCGCAATGGGCGTTGGCGATGTCAGTGCATCGTGCAGCCCGCGGACATATAAAATCACATACAATGTCAATGCGACGTCTGGGGTGACATCAAACGGAACAACCGCCGCATGGTATAAATACAAGACCTCTTCGCCATGTTATTATTACAGCGACGCGGCCACGACAACCTGTCTGGGAACCGGTGGATACACGATTACGTTGCCTGTGCGCACGGGATATACGTTCGCGGGGTATTATGCGAACACTGCGGGCACCGACACGCAATACACGAATACCAACGGCAGCATGGTGAACAGCCTGTATGCAAACCATGTTGGCGATATTACGCTGTATGCAAAATGGACGGTAAACTCTGTAAAGTGTGACGCGGGTAAGTATTTGCCGAGCAATACACTGACATGTAAATCGTGTGATGCCGGATACTATTGTGCGGGTGGAACATATTCATTCAACACCAGCAGCATCCAGGGACGCACGGCGTGTAATGCGGGAACGTATAACCCCAGCACCGGGGCCAGTGCGGCATCGGCGTGTGTCAAGGCGTCGGCGGGTTATTATGTCCCATCGGCGGCAGCAACGTCACAAACGGCGTGCACGGGCGCGACGTATACCGAAACCACGGGCGCAACATCGTGCACAGCATGCCCGACAGTTGACGCCAGTGTGACGCCGGGTGGCACGGGATCATATGGTTACTATAACCTGGTTGACAATACGTCGGTGCATTCCAAGAAAGACGGATGTGTGGCATACTTTAACGGGCTGGATCTGGAACACGGTCACGTCAATAATTACAGATGCTATTGGAATGTGAATTCGAATTCATATGATTTTTACTGCACTGTTGCACGGGGCGAGTTGTCCTGTGACGCCGGATATTTCACCAGTCGTTATGGTGCGTCATCAACCGACGCAACCGAGGTTGGCTTTGGCAGCCTGACCGACCGCACCCAGGGTGGCCGCGCAGAGTTGACCACGACGTGCCGTGATGCCGAAACGGGTTATTACTCCCCGGACGGGGACGTGTTGCGCACTCAGTGTCCGACGGGATATCGTGATGGACCCGCCGGTGCCACAGAAGCAGATTGTAAAATAAGTGTCGCCGGTGGTAAATACCTGGGGACGGCCAAGGGGACAACCCTGACGACATGTCCGGCAAATAACTATTGCCCGGCCGCAATGGTTGCATATGGTTCGACCAATTCGCCAATTGCGTGCCCGACCGCGGCGGATCACAAGCGCGCCGTAGTCCCAACGGCATATTATGCCAGTGCGATTGCCGCAACATCGCTGAGTACGTTAACGGGAAGTTCGGCAATTACCCAGTGCCAGGTGCTGAATACATATAATGGGACACGCGGCAGCCTGTATGATTACCTGAGGTATAATCCGCAATCAAACAGATATGATGTCCAGGGCACCGTGTTGTGGTTCAGTGTGAAACCGGGATACTATCTGACGGGCGATACGGGTTGTGGCACATATGCATACTATGCCCAGGCCGTGGAGTGTGACAAGAATGCATACTGTCCAGGTAAAGACAAGGTGACGTGTAATTCCACCAACAAGGCCGAGGTTCATGTTGAAAAATTCGGTCTGGAATTGTGCAGCGCGTTGGGTAATGGCAAATATGCAACGTCTGATGGTGGCGCGTCGGCAACATCGACCGCGGCATGCTATCTGACGACAACGGCAACAAACTATGTCGCGACGGCAAACGCCGCCGAGAGCAAGTGCGCCGCTGGCAACTGGTGCCCGGGTGGAACCAAGGTTACATATGGTGCGACCGGTGGCAGCAACAAGTGTCCAAATGCGGATTCAGGGTGGACGGCAACGTCGCCCGCCGGCAGCAGTGCATACACCGCATGCTATGAATATCAAACACCGGTAAATTGCGCCAGTGGATCGGTCAAACGCGTCGCGTCCAGTGCCAGCGCATATGGCACCGCGATTACGCTGCTCTCGCAGTTAAAGTCCAAGGCGGGATATTACGCCAGTGCAACCGCAACATCGTGCACAGTGTGCCCGGCGGGATCATATTGCCCGGCATCGGCGACCGCGGCAACCAAGTGTGCAAACTGGACATACGCGCCCAGCACTGGTATGGCGGCATGCACGGCGTGCCCTGTCCTGACCAGCAACTGGACCAAGGCAGATTCAACCGGCACCGGGTGGACATCATATACCAGCTGTGTCCAAATCAGTCCGACACCTGGGGGGTGCGCGTCTGGTAATAATAAACAGGTTGCGGCGTCCAATGGTGCAACCACATGGGCGGCGGCAACAGTCAATACGGCGTTGAGTGCCAAGGCAGGATATATCGTCAGTGGAACAACATGTCCAATCTGTACCGGTGCGACGTATTCGGCGGGCGGCACGGCGACATCGTGCACCGCATGCCCGTCAATCTATACATCGGACAAGACAGATGGCAAGACCAAGAATTCCCAGTGCAAGGTGACAACAACGGCGGGTCAGTATATTGCCACGGCGGGCGATAGCACACAAACCAAATGCCCGGTCAAGAATTACTGTCCATCGGTATCGGTGGCGTATGGCGCGACTAATTCGCCAACCGCATGTCCGGCGGCGGATTCAACAACCGAACGCACAACGTATCCGACGGATTACTTGAACCCGACACGCACCAGTTTCACGCAACAGGGCTGGTCCAGTGGCCTGGGCGCGATAACGTCGTGCAGTGCAAACTACAGCTTTACGAACGAGGCGGGTCGCTTTACCGTCGAAAGCGTATACTATAATGCGACAACGGGTAAATACGATACCGGTGGTGGCAAATACTATAGCATGGTGAATCCGGGCTGGTACTTGGTGGACAAGTATTCGGAAACATACTGTAACAATACGTCAAATCGTATGTTGTATCACAATGTTGTTGCGTGCCCAGAAAACTATTACTGCCCGGGTTATACGTCGATGCCGTCATGCTCGACCGGGACGCACGAAAGTGAAATGGGTAAATTCGCGTGCAGCTCGCTGGGGACCGGCGTGTATACCAAGAGTCCGGCAAAATCAGGTCCGGCAACGGCGTGTTATCTGACAACAACGGCAACGAACTTTGTCAAAACGGCAAATGCCGCCGAAGAAAAGTGCACCGCTGGTGGATACTGCGCGGGCGGGACCCAGGTAAATTGGGGGTCGACCGGTGGGCGCACAGCGTGTAATGCGGGAACGTATAACCCCAGCACAGGGTCCAGTGCGGCGTCGGCGTGTGTCAAGGCTGATGCAGGCTATTACGTGCCATCAACGGGTGCAACATCGCAGACGGCATGCACGGGTGCGACATACACCGAAACAACGGGTGCGACATCATGCACCGCGTGCCCGACCGCAACAGGTGCAACATCGTATTCATATTTCAAGAGTGGTAATATCCATTCTGCGAAATCTGGGTGCTATGCGTTCTTTGGTTCGTTGGCAATCAATAATGGAACGTTGTCAAAGTATCACTGTTATTGGGATACAACGAATAATGTGTATAACACAACGTGTGGCGTTGCCAGAACAGATCTGAAATGTAACGCAAAGTATTATGCGCCGGCATTTGGTGGCAATACAACCGCGTCGACGTATCTGTATAAAACCAAGGCAGACATCACGTCCAAAGTATGCCAGACGGTTGGTGGTGGGTATTATTCTGGGGCGGATGTCCTGGATCGCACCGCGTGCCCAACGGGATATGGCAATGGCGCGGCCGGCGCGGTAAATACCGATTGTCAGATGAAGGTTGCAGGCGGTAAATATGTCAAAGTCGCGGCAGAATCCACCGCCAGTGGGGTATGCGATGCCGGTTATGCCAAGGCAGAACACTATGTGAATTATAACAGTACGTCATCGTGCACCGCGTGCACCGGCGCAACATATGCCGACACCACGGGCCAGGCGGCGTGCACCGCGTGCCCAACGGCCAAGACCTATGCGTCTGCGGTGACGGGGTATAGTTATTGGAACAGTGGCAAGACTGGTGACCATAACAAGAAAGGTGGATGTTATGCGAACTTTGGGGCGTCTGCCCTGGATTACGGTAATATCACGGCGTCGCACTGCTATGTCGGCACGGGTGACGATTATGGTAACGGTGGCGCATCGTGCTGGGTAAATGTCGCAGACCTGAAATGTAATGGTGGTTATTACAACGCGGCGGCAAATGGTGGCTCAGGCCAGCCGGGTTATACAACGCGTGCTAACCTGTTGGCCAATGCGTGTGTGGCGGTTGGCGCGGGTTATTACTCGGCGGCGGATGTGCTGACGCGCAGTCAGTGCCCGACGGGTCAGACCACAATCGGTTACGGTGCCGGTGCGGACGAGGCCGCCGACTGTGGACGAATCTTGCACATCGGTGATGACAAGGTCTATCTGCGTAATACGAAAAAGACCACGCCGTCACTGAATGTCCAGATTGGTGATACCAAATACTATGGTGATATGACCAGTGGCACCACCAAGGGCAAGTTACGTGTCAAGAGTGGCACAACCACATACTCGGTTCACGACGACAGTATGTAACAAACGGGGCATCGCCCCGTTTGTTATAGAGAGCAATGCGCGCAGAGAGCAGAGAGCAATGTTTGTGCTCGCGTCCGCTTGCGGCATCAATGATCTGGATTCTGGGGTCAAGCCCCAGAATGACAAAAGTAAAAGCGCACTAAATTCCCCTTCGCCAGGAAACCGCCCACAGAATTTATCAATTCCGCGGGGGCCGGGTCGGGGTGGACGCCCCGGCGGACGGGGTAGTGGTATTATCAGTCCCTGCGGGGCAATGGCCCCCGACCTTCGTCGGGGTGACGGCTAAAAAAATAATAAGCCACATACATTTGAACAACGTTCATGGAATAAGGTCCCAGTCACACACCGCCGTCATACCGGCGTAGGCCGGTATCTATTGCCCCGCAGGGACTTTATTAGATTGCTTCACTTCGTTCGCAATGACAATAAAGTAGCGGGTGCGCCGATAGCGCACTTGCTTTTTCCTGTCGCAGCCCAAAATTCCCCTTCGCTGGCGAAGGAGTGGCCACGCAGTGGACGGGGTAGTGGTATGATTAGTCACAAATAATAAATAACGCAATCGCTCGGATATGGCTCGCATACGCTCGCACTGCATAGTCCCTATTCCTGCCTGCGCAGGAATGACAAGATAAAATCCCCTTCGCCAGCGAAGGGGATTTTCAAAGGTGCATAACCCTATTTTTCGCCGGCGTGGCGGGCGGCAGACAATGCCGTGCGCAATGATTGCGACGCAATCTGGCGAATTTTGGGTGCAAATGTTCGCATGTTCATCGCGTCGGCAACACTGTCGGCAAAAATCTGGGCAATGTATTCAATTTGCGTCGGGGCGACGATAAAAACCTCGCTGCTGATATCTGATTGTTTTAACTGGTGAATTGGTTCGCGCATTGTTGCCCCCTGCTCTTGATATTATGGGAAAATATCCCTGTGACCACTTGTTTGTTTCGTTATCTGCATTATATCATAAAGTATCTTGACCGCAAGGTGCAAAATTGCTATAAATCTGGGGAAAAAGACAAGGAAAAGTTATGTTAAAAAATATTATTTCAAAAGTATTGGGGTCGGCAAA
>CAKQSE010000009.1 GCA_934272785.1 uncultured Alphaproteobacteria bacterium | reverse complement strand
ATCTTGACGGGGCATAGAAACAAAAGACATTTGTTTTCTCCTTGTTTGTTATATGTCTTTACTTATAAGGGCGGGGTCTTGTCAACCCCGCCCCTAAAAAAACTTTTTTAAGAACACATCGATTATAGCAACGAATCGCCAGAAAGCAAGGAAAATTAGCAAGATATTATTTGACGGGTCCGCTTTTGCGCTTTATACTGCGAAAGATGAAAATACTGGACAGATATTTTGCGCGCCAGTTGGTCGCGATTTTTATCATGCTGCTGCTGGTGCTGACCGGGCTGGCGTGGATGGTCCAGATTATGTCTATGTTAAAATTCCTGTTAAATTACGGGATAAATATGACTAACTTCCTGGGGCTGACCCTGTTGATGATTCCGTTTATTATATCCATCATCATCCCGTTTGTTACGTTTATTGCCGTGATTTTTGTGTATAACAAGATGATTTCTGACAATGAAATCACGGTTATGGCGTCGGTTGGCCTGTCCCCGCGGCAACTGGCACGGCCGGCAATCAGTTTGGCGGTATTGCTGACCATCGTGCATTTGGTGCTGAATTTATGGATTGTGCCCGTGACCCAGGCCAAATTTTACAGTGTGCAGTGGAACCTGCGTTATGGTCTGGCCCACATGAAATTGCAAGAGGCCGCATTTACCGAACTGGCCAGTGGTCTGGTCGTATATGTGGACAAGGTATCGGGTTACGACCTGTCTCAGGTGATGTTATCGGACACGCGCGATGAACGCGCCCCCATCACCATATTTGCCGAGAAAGGCAAACTGGTATCCACGACGCGGGGACTGTCCATTGTTATGACAAATGGTTCGTTACAGGCACGTGGCGACGCGATGACCACGGGGACATTTGACACATTTGATATGGATTTAAATGTTGGCGACCGCGGGGGCGACGATAGTTTTCGTGTTCGTCGCATACCAACATTGCAATTGATAAAATCTGTTTTGGACGCCCCATCGGAAAAGCAGCACCAGACCGTTTTATCCGAATTGGGCACGCGATTCTTGGGTCCGATTATGAATCTGATTCTGGCGGCGTTGTGCGCGTTGGTATTGCTACGCACGTCATTGTTGCGCCGTCGCGCCAGTTTTGCACCAATGGCCGCCGTTGCGGCGATGGCGGTGGTGATGGCGGGATTTATGTCGGCGTCAAACATGTTATCCAGTCTGACTGATTTGGGTTTATTGATTCTGGCCCAGGGATTGGTATTATTTGGTATAATGTTCGCACTGTATAGAAAATGAAACGATTGATTCCGATTTTTGCATCATGCCTGGTTGCGACACGTGCGGTCGCAATATCAATCGATCCAAACGCACCAAAAACAATTACCGCCGATAAAATCGAATACGATGTAAAATCTGAAACAATAAAAACATCGGGCAATACCGAAATTGTGAACGCATCGGGCCAGCGGGTAACACTGACTGATTCATATATTTCCAAAGACGGCAGTGACCTGGCCGGGGACGATATAAAAATCTGGCTGGGCCAGCATGTGTATATTGAATCTGATAATATCAGCCGCACAGGGACCGAAACAATTGCACAAAACGCATTATTCACCGCGTGCGATGATTGCGACGCGTTTGGTGACGCATGGCAGATTTCAACAACCGAAATCCGTCACAGTATGGATACGCGTATGTTGCAATTCTATAACCCGGTGATGTGGACGTATGGGGTGCCGGTGCTGTGGATGCCATATTTTGAAATGCCGGACCCGGGTGTTAAACACAAGACCGGATTTTTGATGCCTGATTTCAAATCCACCAATAACATGGGGACCCAGATAAATATTCCGTTTTATATCGCGCTGTCTAATACACACGATATGACGATAACGACATCATATTTGACCCAGGAAAATCCCCTGTTTCAATTGGAACATCGTTTGAATCTGGACCATTCCCAGTATCGCACACGTGGCGCATTTACCCATAACCGCGAGGGCAAGGATCGTTGGTATATATTCAACAACGACGTTATTGAAATGGGTGAAAATGCACGTGCGATGGTGTATTTGGAACGCGCGTCCGATAAAACATTTTTGCAAAAGTATGGATTCTATGGCGACCAGCCGTATTTGGATTCGGGCGCGAAATTGGAATTATTCGGCCAGAGCAGTTATGTCGTCGCCGACACCCACGTATTCCAGGAATTGCGTTCAACCCAGGGGCACTGGGCGGCACCATCGGGTGACATATTGCCAAACATCCGCGCCACACACCAGACCGCGCCACTGTTTGCCGAAACATATGCAACATTTGGAACGGATATTTTGGGGATTTCGGGTTCTGGGACCGCGTCCCAGCGTATTATCGGTGACGCTCGTATAACATCGCCGTGGACACTGTGGGGTGGGAATCGTTTCACACTTAGCCTGGACGCCCGATACGACGTATATAATTTTGACCACACCGATATGACAGATGGCACGAATTACAGCGGTCTGAAAAATCGTTTCTTGCCCAGTGGTTATGCCGAATGGGCATTGCCGTTGTATCGCCCTGGTGCGTCCTGGACCCAGGTTGTTGAACCGCGCGCACGTCTGACCATTATGCGCCGCACATCCGATGATAAATTCGCAGCAAACAATGATTCGGCGGGTGCATTACTGTCGGACGCGACGCTGTTTTCAAACAAGCGTTTTGCCGGACTGGACCTGTGGGAAAATGGCAATTACGCCGATTATGGTGTGCGTTGGTCGGCATTTAACACCGATGGCCGCATGATAGAGGCGTTTTTGGGTCAAACATATGATTTCCAGGATCGCAAGGCAACCGACCCCAACAGTGGGTTCCGAAACGGCGCATCGGACTATGTTGGGCGCATTGGTTTTAATAATATGAGCTGGCTGGACCTGAGCACGCGTTTCCGCCTGGGCCAAGATGATTTATCATTGCGTCACATGGAAACATCGGCCATTATTGGTAACAGTGGGACATACCTGGACATTGGTCACATCTGGTCGCAACAGTTTGATAATACATATACCGAAGAAGACACAATAAACGAATTGATGGGCGGATTCGGGATTCAGTTGTCTAATCGTTGGGCATTGCGGTTTAATTCGGTCTATAACATGACGTTTGGCCGTTTTCATCGCCATACTGGTGGTATATTCTATAATCACCCGTGTTACTATATGTCGGTGGAATATCGCCGCGATAACGCAATCAAGGAAGACTATGTTGGCACAACGACGTTCCAATTCAGATTCGGTATGGCAATAAATGGCCAACGCTATTAAACACAGCAAAGGGGAACCAAGGATGAGAAAACGCGCATTTTTTATATTTATGATGACTCTGTTCGCACTGCCTGCATACGCGGCATCGGTTGTGGCGTCTGTGAACGGCACCCCAATTACAGATACCGATGTCACCGCGCGCGTAAAACTGATGGCGCGCCAGGGTAAAAATCCGACCGACAATCGCCGCGTCGCATTACAGGGTATCATTGACGATAATGTTAAAATCGCATATGCAAAAAATTTTAACGCCGTCCCCGATGACAAGGTTGTTGATACAGAATTAAAGAAAATGAACCTGGGCGAGATGTCGGCGTCCGAACACGAAATGGCGCGCAACGCGCTGCGTGCGGAAATCGCGTGGCAAATCATCGTGGGCCGCACAATCGTGCCAACAATTGACATCACCCGCGAAGATATCGCCACCGAACGCACGAATATTGCACGTGAAAACGGCCTGCCTATTGAAATGACGATTATCCGCCTTGTTGATATCCCCACCGATGTTGCGGCAAAACTGACCGCGCCAAAATCATGCGATGACGCGATTGCAATGGCGGAAAAATTGGGCGGCGCACCGCAAAAGTTTAATGCACTGCAATACGAATTATCTGCCGATATTCGCGAACGCGTTGCGGCCCTGCCCCGGCTGACATGGACGCCGGTGGTAGACGGTTCGGTATTGCTGGTGTGCGACACGAAAAAGACGGCCGAATATGGCAAACTGGACGATATGATAAAGCAAAACGCCACGTTTAAACAGGCGATGTTCGTTGCCGACCAACAACTGAAACAATTGCGCCGCAAGGCAGTTATTGTTATAAACGACGACAGATATAAATTATGAAACCGATATTATTTAGTTTTACAGATGGCGAACTGGAAAAATTCGTAACCGATATGGGCCAGCCACGTTTTCGCGCGAAACAAATACGTGAGTGGTTAAACCGCGGCGCGCCTGATTTTTCTGTTATGAAAAATTTGCCTGATGCGCTGCGTCACGATTTGGACGCGGCGGCGCAAAACCTGCCGGTAAAAATCGTCAAGAAATTGGAATCGACCGATGGCGAAACAACAAAATTCTTGCTGGAATTGAACGATTGCGAACAAATTGAATGCGTGCTGATGCGCACAACATATGGCAACAGCGTCTGCGTCAGTTCCCAGGCCGGTTGCGCCATGGGATGTAAATTCTGTGCCAGCACACTGTTGGGACTGAAACGGAATTTAACCGCAGATGAAATATTTGCGCAAATCTTGGTTGCCCAGTGGGAATTACGTCGCGACCGTGATGCGGCGCGCGCACGGCCAATCCATGCAAACGGTGACGCAAATAATGGCGATGTATCACATATTGTCGTTATGGGTACGGGCGAGCCGCTGCAAAACACGCAAAACGTCATCGGCTTTATTGAGCGCGCGAATCGCGATATGGGTATCGGGTGGCGTCGGATTACCGTTTCCACGTGCGGGATTGTGCCGGGAATACGCGAACTGATTGCATGGGGCCGGCCAATCAATCTGGCAATATCACTGCACGCGCCGACCGACGAATTGCGCGGGCAAATTATGCCGATAAACAATAAGTATAAATTGGCCGATGTCTTGTCCGCCGCGGACGAATTTACCGCGCTGCATAACCGGCAATTGATGATTGAATACATATTGCTGGCGCGTCGAAATGCGGACGGGGATGCCCAATTGTTTAATTGCACGCCGGAATATGCCGAAAAGTTATCAGAATTGCTGCGTGGAAAAAATTGCATGGTGAATTTGATACCGTGGAACGCGGTTGATGAACGCGATTTCGCGTCGCCATCGGGCAATGCCGTGCACAGATTCCAAGATATTCTGATTAAAAACGGGATTCATGCGCGTATTCGCCGCGAACGGGGCAGTGATATCGGTTCTGCCTGTGGTCAATTACGATTGAATAATGCCAAGAAATAAAAAACGCCCATATGGGCGTTTTTTATTACCGCACGCGATTCTTGATTGAATCGGCGGGGGCTGTTTTTAATATCTCGCGCGCCTGGTTATATTTTTCCGTTGCGGTGATGGTATCTGTTTTTACAGCGGCGTTTTTTGTGGCGATATCCTGTTCAACGTCCGCCAGGCCAGCCTTGATCCATGCGGCAACAACTATTGTGGCAACAGACACAAACAAAACGTCTGTCCACTCTTTCATCTCTTGCTTTATATTTTTCTTCATTTGTAATCCTGTTATGTTATCGGTAATGCAACATACCCCAGATTTACAAAAAGTCAATAAAAACAATCACACACGCCATGGACGCAATACCTGGGTTACACGCACTTTTAATATTGGCAATATACCAAACAAGTAATATTTTTCTGTTGTTCGTGCCGCATTTACGCGCGCAATGATTACCGGTAAAATTCCAAATAATTTATACCGCACACGCGAAAGAGTATCACCACCACGCTGTAAATCATTTTGCGTCAAACATGAAAAAACATCGCGTTTTGCATGATGCCAATCAGAATCACGTTGCGACTTTGTGCTTTTTGTGGTCAACATAGACCCATTTCTGAATTTATAAATATATCGCGCACCTGGCACGCATACCAACCGCGACGCCATAATCACCATTTGCGTCATTGGCAACATATCTTCGCAATATTTAATATCACGCGGAAAACTAAATTTGTTTTTCAGCCAAAATTTACGAGATATCAAATAACGCCACGAATATCCATGCATGTCAACATGTGTGATATCCAGTTTGTCCTGGGGGTGTGTCAAAACTAATTCTGTATCAAATAATATGCTGTTTTCTGGATACCGTTCATTTACATATTCTGAAACGGCAACATCTGCGTTGGAACGTGTGCACGCGTCATACAATCTGTGATAAAATGACGTATTTATACAATCATCTGCGTCCATAAAATGGATATAATCACCACGTGCAACCGCAATTGCATCATTTCGTGATATGGCGGGCCCCATATTCACATCATGTGTGATTACGCGAATATTCATGCGCGGATGCTGTTTGATAAAACACTTTGTAATTTCAGCAGTGTTATCCGTACACCCATCCAACACAATTATTGTTTCTATTTCTGACGCGTCAAAATCCTGGGTTTGTATGTTTGTCAGTGCCTGAACAATATATTTTTCGCAATTGTATGCCGGTATTATCACAGATATTTTCATTATATTTCCCTTTTTTCTGGACAAAAATAAACCGCCAAGGGAAATTGGCGGTCGGGGCCTTAGAACAAGCACTCACAAATGCCCCCGCGCGATTTTGGTAAAACCTGTTGTATATCACACGGAACCCCGACCAATGGTCTGGGTAAAAATAACGGCGCAAATGCACCGCACACGGATTACGACGCGCCTGCGCCGTGTGATGCGGGGATGTTCTAAGTCCCGAACCTACAATCCCTTGCAGATTCACTTAGATGATACCTGATTATTTATGAAAAATAAAGACGAAATTTGTTTTCATAAAAAACGGGGCAAATGCCCCGTTTTTTTATTTATTTGGAATGATTTTAATTTCAACACGTCTGTTCTGTTGACGGCCCGCCGCGTCGGCATTTGACGCGATTGGGTTGGACGAGCCCATACCCAGAATCTCGAACCGCGATGCCTTGACGCCCTGGCCTTGCAGATACGCCGCAACCGCGTTCGCACGATTACGCGACAGAGTCTGGTTGTATTCCGCGGTGCCCGTGCTGTCGGTAAATCCAGAAACCATAACGGTTGAATTGCTGTATTTATTCAAAACCTTGGCCACAGAATTCAATGTTGCATAAAATCCGGCGTTGATGTCCGCAGAATCGGTCTTGAACGTGATGTTGCCCGGCATAATCAGACGAATGCTGTCGCCATTGCGGACGACGCTGACACCGGTTGACGCCAATTCTTGACGCAATTCAGCCTCTTGCACGTCCAGATAGTACCCAACGCCGCCACCAACGGCCGCGCCTGCCAGGCCGCCGACCAACGCGCCCTTGCCACGGTTGCCAGATACCAATGCGCCGGTTGCCGCACCCGTTGCCGCACCAATTGCGGTGCCCCATACGGCCTTGGATGTTTGGGCCTCGCCCGTGTAGGGGTTAGTGGTGGTGCACCCCGCCAAAATCGCCGCCATGGCGGCAAAAATTGTAAATTTCTTCATTATGCTTTCTCCTTGTTCGGGGAACATTGTAGCATAAAAAATCCCACACGCAAGAACGTAAAAATAGAGAGCAGAGAGCAATGAAAGAGTGAGTAAGTGACATAGTGATAAAGTGATATAGTGATATAGTGATATAGTTTAAGAATAAAAAACTTAAAAACTTGTCATTCCTGCGCAGGCAGGAATAGGGACTATGCAGTGCGAGCGAATGCGAGCCAACAACAGAATTTTGCGATTTTATTTTATCATGCTGTTTTTGCTGAATATTATACAACCGTGAGTTGGAGTAATTTTAAAGACCCTATTCCTGCCTGCGCAGGAATGACAAGAGAGAAGTATTGTTTCTTATTTTGAAACATTATCACTCTGTCACTGCGGTTCACCCCCCGTTACGGTGATTTGCGTCCGCAACACCAGGCCAAAAATTAAACCGCCATAGATATGGCGGTTGAATTTTTGGTGGATGTTGAGGGACTCAAACCCCCGACCCTCTCGGTGTAAACGAGATGCTCTAATCAACTGAGCTAAACATCCAAAGCCGGCAAATCATAATTGATTTTTTACCGTTTGTCCAGTTTTTTATTCATTACGGCATCGGGATACCGGCGGTCGCCGTGCCCATAACGTCGTCAATCAGTGCGTCTGCCTTGGCCTTGGCATCGTTATACGCCGCCGAAACCAATGCTGCAACCGCGTCCGCACCGCGCGCCAACACGTCTGGACGCAGGGTCAATCCCACCAAATCGTATTTACCCGACATTGTTATGACACACGCACCGTCATCTGCAATCCCAGACACGTGCATTGATGCCAATTTTTCCTGGGCCGCGGACACCTTGTTCTGTAATTCGGCGGCCTGGGCCATTAAACTTTCCATATCCATAAGAGGACCCCCATACAATAAAATATGCGCCCCAGACGGGGCGCATAACCCATTTTTACTTAGTCTGCGATTTCACGACCGGTTTTCTGGTCAATACCGACCATGGACATACGTGTTTTGCCACGTTTGTCGGCACCCAGATAGCGGACATAAACCTTGTCCCCTTCGTGAATCTTGGTGTCTTCAATCTTGGCAATACGTTCGCCGGTGATTTCAGAAATGTGGACCATCGATTCAAATCCGTTCAAGATTTTCACGAACAGACCGAAATCTTTGACGCCCGATACGGTACCGGCATAAATCATGCCAACTTCGGGCTCGGCCACAATATCCTTGATACGGGCGATTGCGTTGTCCGCATCGTCCTTGGACGTTGCCATGATTTTGATTGTGCCGTCATCGGCCAGGTCAATCTGGGTATTGGTTTCACGGGTCAACGCCTGGATAACACTGCCGCCCTTGCCAATAACATCACGAACCTTGTCCGGGTTGATTTTCATGGTGTATGCCTGGGGCGCGTATTCAGACACATGGTCACGTGGGGCCTTGATTGCCTTTTCAATTTTGCCCAAGATGTGCATACGGCCATCTTTTGCCTGGGCCAATGCCTTTTCCATGATTTCAAATGTGATAGATGTGATTTTAATATCCATCTGTAACGCGGTAATACCCTGGTCGGTCCCGGTTACCTTGAAATCCATGTCGCCCAAGTGATCTTCGTCACCCAAAATATCGGTCAAGATTGCGTAATCGTCGCCCTCTTTAATCAAGCCCATGGCGATACCTGCAACCGGACGTGTCAATGGAACACCGCCGTCCATCATTGCCAATGTTGCGCCACATGTTGTCGCCATTGACGATGAACCGTTGGATTCCAAAATATCAGACACAACGCGGATTACATAGTCGAATTTTTCACGACTTGGCACCATTGGGTGCAACGCACGCCATGCCAAATTACCGTGACCCAATTCACGACGCCCCGGGGATTTCAGACCCTTGGCCTCGCCCACAGAATAGCCTGGGAAATTATAGTTCAGGATAAAGTCGCGTTCTTCGGCACCATCCAATGATTCCAGTGGCAACGCGTCTTTACCGCCACCCAGTGTCAACGACACCAATGCCTGGGTTTCGCCGCGTGTGAACAGGGCCGAACCATGTGCGCGTGGCAATACGCCCAATTCAATTTCAATCGGACGCACGGTTTTCGTATCACGACCATCAATACGTGGTTTGCCCGCCAAGATGTTGCCGCGCATAATACGTGCCGTAATGTTTTCAACGATTTCATCGGCAAACGATTCCAGTGTGGATGTTGCGGTTGTGGTATCTGGGAACAATTCCGGGATACGCGCCTTGGCCGCGGCGTGAATATTCGCCAACGTGTCCAAACGAACCAGTTTTTCCTTTATCTGCAACGCGCTTTCAATGTCGCCCGCAAAGCGTTCGAAATCCGATTCCATTGCGATGTATTCTGCGGACTTTTCAGGTGTTGCCCAACGCTCTTTGCCGCATTTTTCGGTCAATTCGTTGATTGCCTGGATAACAACCTGTTGCGCATCGAAACCAAATTTCACCGCACCCAGTGTTGTCTTTTCGTCCAATTCGCCAATTTCTGATTCAACCATCAGAACGCCGTCTTTGGTTGCCGCAACGACCAAATCCATTTCAGAATCTTCGGTAACTTTTTTAGACGGATTCAAGATATATTTGCCATCCATATATCCGACACGCGCCGCACCAATTGGACCCGCAAACGGAACGCCCGACAATGCCAACGCCGCAGACGACGCAATCATCGCCAAGATGTCCGGCTGGTTCTTTTTATCATACGAAAATGTTTGTGCGATAATCTGGACCTTGTTCTTGAACGTTTCTGGGAACAACGGACGAATTGGGCGATCAATCAAACGCGCAATCAGTGTTTCGGCGGTTGATGCCTTGCCCTCGCGTCTGTCACGCGAACCCGGAATACGACCGGCAGATGCAAATTTTTCCTGGTAATCAACGGTCAGTGGAAAGAAATCTTGGCCTTCGACCGCGGTCTTTTCCGCACAGACAGTTGCCAAAACCATTGTGCCACCCATTGTTGCCAAAACGGCACCGTTGGCCTGCTTGGCCATACGGCCTGTTTCCAGACGCAACACTTCGTCACCGTATGGTACCTCGACCACCACAGGATTATTCAAATGCGTCTTTTCACCTTTATCAAATAAACCAAACAACATTATTTTTTCTCCATTTTATGTTTTTGTTTAATGCGAAGAAAAATCATTCGTTTTTGCACTCTGGCAAAAGCACAAAAATGAATAATTTTCCCCTCGCACTGTCTAATTATAACGGGTATTTAGGCCGATGCAAATAAATTCATGCACCTTTTTTAGTGCGCCCCGCCGCATACAGACGACCGTATTCCACAACCGTCCGCATCATTACGTCACCAAATCCACGCTTTGACATAAATCGATATGCCGCCATTATGTCATTTGTCCAATCGCAAAATCCCGCCGTTTCCCAGTCAATAAATGCAACAATATCGCCCGTTTCTGGATTCACAATAAAATTGCCGCCGATGTCCCCGTGATACCACCCACGCATAAATCCAGGCCGTGCGCCACGGGGGCGCAATGATTTTAATTCCGCCGGGTCAGATATGCCAATCTGGTAAATAAATGCCGCCAGTTGGGTTGCGATTTTATCCGCGTGGCGGCGAACGTCGCGCGGGCGCATTGTTCCCAATGTTTCACCCGTGATGAATTCGTATTTCAGCACATCCATTCCACGAAATTGCAACAGTTCCATTTTTGGCAAACGCACCGGCGACACGTTCCGAAATGCATCTGCGAACATTTTTTCGCGGCGCGGGCTGTCTGCGCGGGCGGCAACCAATGGGAATTTATACGCGACCGTATTGTTCAAAACGACAATTATCTTTTTCATGCCGTTGTGTCCCTGGTATGTGCGAACAGTTGGACTATGCAATCCCGCGTCACGCACCGCAAAATCAATATATGATTTAATATCAAAGTGCGCACGCACACGAACACGGTGCCGCACAGACTTGCTGGGGATAAACGCGCATAACAAATTTGTCGCAAACGATTTCACAGACATATTTTCCACCATATGTTTTTGTTTTGAACATATTCCTATGAATATAATAAAAAAGCAATAAAAAACCGGGCAATGCCCGGATTTATTATTTACGCAGACCCAATTTTTTAATCAGTTCTTCGTATTCAGAAACGTTGTTCTTTTTGATATACGCCAACAGTTTCTTGCGGCGATTTACCATCAACAACAGACCGCGTTTTGAATGCTGGTCCTTGTGATTAGCCTTCATATGTTCGGTCAAATTACGGATGCGTTCTGTTAAAACAGCAACCTGGGACGCGGCCGAACCACCGTTATCTTTTTCTGTTGTTTTAAATGCGTTTATCAGTTCAGACTTTTTTTCTTTTGTAATGGACATTACATTTTCCTTTGTATTTTAAATTGTTCGCTTTGGGCGCAACACGCCGGCCACAACCGCACCAATCCCAATGAACGCGTCACCAGAATACACACGGCGCAGACCATCGGTCCCACCCGTTTCGATAAACCCACCATTGCGATACAGCGTGGCCGATTTATCATCCAGATTCAGAACCGGAATGTCCCCCAGTCCAAAATCCACAGGATTCAGATATTTTCTGAAATCAACGCCATTATTGACCAGATTTTCCAGAAAATCAAGTTTTACCGCATTTTTTAACGTGAACGCGCCCGACCGCGTGCGACGTATCATATCAACCGTGGCAATGGCACCGGTCGCCGCCGCAATATCCCGCGCCAGTGCGCGGACGTATGTTCCGCGACTGCATACCGTGCGAAATTGCCACGACGCACCGTGCCGTCCCATAAATTCCAGCGCGAAAATTTCAACCGTTCGCGCGGCGGGCGTAACATCGTGACCCATACGCGCCAATTCATATGCGCGCCGGCCCGATACGTGCACCGCACTGAACGCCGGGGGCGTTTGGGAAATTTTTCCAATAAACCTGGGCAGTGCCGCCAACACCGCATCTTCGTCCGGCACAAAATCATCGCGACGCGTGACGTGACCCGTGATATCCAACGTGTCTGTTTCAAAACCAAATTGCATTGAAAACAGGTATTCTTTGTCACTGGGGCCAATTTCTTCGATAAATGGTATCATTTTTGTCGCCGCACCCAGCGCAATCGGCAGCACGCCCGTTGCCATTGGGTCCAATGTGCCAATATGCCCAACGGTCCGCACACCAAACATACGTGCGACGCGGCCGCCGGCGGTGCGACTGAACAGGCCGGACGATTTATCCAAAAATATCCACCCAGAATTATCCACGCGACCTGCCCTGTATTTTTGATTTAAACCGCGCAAACTGGGCCAAAAATCGCACCAGTTCCGTTTTGGCATTATCGCGACGCGGGGGCCACAGTTGCCGCATATGTCCACAATCCAGGATTGCGTCAAACGCATGCTGTGAAATTTTCGCATCACCCCACGTGCGCGCAACAACATCACCACGGCCCCTGGCGCAATCGGTTGGCATTGTTGCAACTAAATTCTTGCCATCTGCACGCACACGACGCGCGACCAAGAATCGCGGTCCCCACATAACCGCAGAATCCGTATGCACGCCATCGGAAATCGTTTCAGCACAAATTCCCAGTTGAAATTCGGGACGACCGACACGCAAATGCGTATCCTGGTGCGGCTGCATAAAAAATGATTCCATCTGGCGCAGATAGTCGGTCAATTCCATTGGGTTATAAAATTCCAAACGTGATGGCACATAGTATGGGGTTTTTAATACGATTTTTGCCTTTAATTTCATCTTGTCGTCCTGTGATGACCATGGGTTACGTTGTGTTATGCCCCCCCCTACTCTACTCTCCGAATAACGATAATTGTGACTGTGCGCGTGGCGCGGCCTCTGACACGCGGTTCTGGGTCCGTTTTGGTGCCACTGCGGGTTGTGCCGCCGGCGTTGCGTCAACCGCGCCAGATGACACGACCGGCGTTCCAGATTCCAATCCCGCCAGCACAGATTCCGCACGCGATACAACCGATGCCGGCATTCCAGCCATGCGCGCCACATGTATACCATATGACCGATTCGCAACGCCGGCAACAATTTTGTGCATAAATACGATTTCATTGTTATGTTCACGAACATCAATGGTCAAACACCGCACATTATGCAACCCACCCGGGGCGGTGCCCGCCAATGCGGTCAATTCGTGATAGTGCGTTGCAAACAATGTTCGTGGCGACAAATTATCCAGGTATTCCAGCACCGCCTGGGCAATGGCCATACCGTCATATGTTGCGGTGCCCCGCCCTATTTCATCAAATATAATAAATGACCGCGATGTCGCCCGGCGCAGGATATTGGCAGTCTCGCTCATTTCGACCATAAACGTGGACTGGCCCGCCGCCAGGTTATCAGACGCACCAACGCGACTGAACAACTGGTCACAGATTCCGATTGTGGCCGATGTCGCCGGCACAAACGCCCCCAAATGCGACAGCACCACAATCAATGCGTTCTGGCGCAGATATGTCGATTTACCCGCCATATTGGGCCCCGTCAACAGTGCAATCGGCTGAGCATTTAAATTGCAATCGTTTTTAACAAAATTATCCCCCCGCGAACGCAGTGCCCATTCAATCACCGGATGACGACCACCCACGACGTCAAACGCATTGTCATCGGTAACATTTGGTCGCACCCATGAATAATCGCGCGCAACCGTCGCCAGTGAATACCAAACGTCCAGGTCCGCCAGCAAATCTGCAACCGACAACAAATCATCAGAAATCGCACGAATTGCGTCAATCATACGGGCGATAATGTCTGCCTCTATGCCGGCGGCCTTTTCGGCGGCACTGCGCACATCGTTATCCAAATCAATCAATTGCGCGGTTGTAAATCGCATATTGCCCGCCAATGTCTGGCGATGAATAAAACCGGATTCTGGTGCCATCAGACTGTCTGCGCGGGCGGACGGAACCTCTATAAAATACCCCAGGATATTATTGTATTTGATTTTCAGTGTGTGAACGCCAGTACACGCGGCATATTCCGCCTGGAGGCCCGCAATCGTTTCCTTGGCCCCATGGGACAGCCCACGCATATGATCCAGCGACGCATCAAAACCATCGCGAATAACGCCACCATCACGGAAAAATGTCGGCAATTCGGCCGCCAAACTGCGCCGTAATTGCAGTGCCAATTCATCATGCGTATTTATCGCCGCAAAGCGTGACGCCAAATCCGCGTCCAGACGCGGTCCCATCATTTTAAAATTCGGCAATTCAACCAAGAAATCTGCAACATGGCGCATATCACGTGGTGTGCCACGACCAGACAACAGACGTGTCAAACTGCGTCCGACATCGGGCACAGATGTCAGTGCACCAGCCACCGCGCCCATAACATCGGCATTTAACAACATATGCGCAATATGTTCCTGGCGGCGGCGAATTTCGGCCACGTCCCCCGACAGTGTGCGCATATATCCACGCAACTTGCGCGCGCCGGCGGCGGTCTTGGTATTATCCAGAACATCAATCAAACACGCCCCACCATCGGCGATTGGCGCGTCTATTTCCAAACTGCGCCAGGTGGCCGAATCAATCAACAATTGCGCCCCAGATTTATACACATACGGCGCGCGAAATGTGACCGACGCATCACGCTGGGTATTAAATAAATAGCCGGCCAGTATTTCAATGGCCGATGCGGCAACGGTATCACCCCCAATCGTGCCACCAAACACACGCGACACAATCTGGTCAATGTCGGCGCGATGATATAACTTTTCATAAACAGGTGTTGTTTTAAACACATCGCGCAAATGTAAAATCGTTGGGTTTTCCGCAATAGATTCGGGATAAATAACCTCGGCCGGGCGGATACGCACTAAATCGTCCAGTATATCTGCCGTGCGACCGACAAAGAATTCACCCGTTGAAATATCGCATCCGGCAATGTCAAACGCATCTGCGGCCACGGTTACCGCGACCAAGAAATTTGAATTTTTTGGCGTCAGCAAATTTTCATCGGTCAATGTTCCCGGGGTCAGCACGCGAATCACGCGTCGTTCAATGTATTTATGACCGCGGGCCTTAGCCTGGGCGGGCGTTTCCATCTGTTCGACCAGCGCAACCTTGAACCCGGCGCGCACCAAACGACCGAAATAGTTATCCGCCGCATGCCATGGAATTCCACACATCGGGATATTTTCGCCCGCACCATCGGTGCCACGCGCCGTCAGAACCAGCCCCAAATTCTGGCTGATTGTTTTTGCGTCTTCGAAAAAAGATTCGTAAAAATCCCCCAATCGAAACATCAGCAACGCGTCAGGATTTTCAGATTTCATATCCACGTATTGCTGCATAACGGGGGTCAATTTTGATTTATCCGCCACGACTATATCCGTTTATTTACGCGCCAACCTTTAACGTTTCGATTTTTAATTCCGCCTCTTTCAGCAATTGTTCACAATATGCCTTTAACTTGATACCCTGTTCATATGCGGCAACCGAATCCGCCAACGGCAATTGACCAGATTCCATTTTTTTCACCAATTCGGTCAATTGATTATACGCTTCTTCGAATGACAGTTTTTTTTCGTCCATTTTATATCCTGTGTTTTTACCAGATTCACGATACAAAAAAAATTCGTAGTTGTAAAGAATTATGCGGTGGTGACCGCGCAATGTTTCCTTGATTTTTTCGCCCGCCCCAGTATATAATACGCCACGTGGTGACACATATCACCATTGGGTATAAGAGCCCATATCTTGTCGCGTCCGCAGGGACGATAAATACTCCAACCACTGGGGTTGGAGGGCTGTGAATATATTGAATAAGCACACTATTTCGACGAGAATAGCTCTTATCCTCCAACCACCTGAAATGCATTCGGTGGTTTTTTGATAAAAACACACACGCAAGGGAGGCAACATGCCAGAAGAACAAACCTTTAACTATGCCTTGGGCGATTTCCTGTGCCATGCGCGCACACGTTCTAACCTGACCCAGGCCGAATTGGCGCGTCGTATCGGCGTTACCCCACAACAAATCCAGAAATATGAAAGTGGTAAAAACCGCATATCCGTATATCGCATGTGGCAAATATTACATGCGACAAATATGTCTATTGCAGAGTTCTTTGCAGACAAGTAAAAAACACCGGTATTTGCCGGTGTTTTTTCATATTATTTATCCAATCCCATCTGGGCCCGCATTTTGGTCAATGTTGGCACGTCCACCCCCAGGTGTGATGCCCGACGTATCAACCCCGCCAGGGCAAAAATCCCTTCGACGGTGCCGACCAATTCTTCGCCACGGGCAATTGACATGCCACCCGAAAAATTCCGGCTGGTTGCCGATGTCGCCGACAGGAATAAATCCCCAATCCCGCACAGGTCCAAAAACGTTTGCATTTGCGCTCTGGACGCCAGGCCGATTTGCATAACCTCGCCCCAGGCGCGTGTAAATATCATTGCGCGTTCATTTTCACCAGACGCCGCAACCGAATTATACCCACAAATCAACGCAACCGCGTTCTTGCCAATGCCGCACATTTCTGTGCCGATGACGTCGCGGCTGGGTGCAATGTATAACTGATTTAAAATCGCCCTGCCCGTTTCTAATGCACGGTCTGTGCGCGCCGCCAGTGTTGAACCGGTCGGGACGCCACGCGCAACCTCGGCCGCGAATTGCGGGCCGGACAAAACGGCATAATCCTGGCACGCCGGCATTACATCAGCGATAATTTCAGACATAAAGTCACCGGTCGCAGGTTCGGCCCCCTTGGTGCAAACAATCACCGGTTGACCGCGATAAAACGCCGCAGCCCCACGCATTGTTTCACGGAAAAACGCCGCCGGCGTTACAACCAGCCACGCATCCATATCACCCATATCAGACATTTGGCGCGATACTGTCAAATTTGCCGGCATCGTAACACCGTCAAATTCTTTGACCGCACCATCATATGACCATAAAACAACATCTGCGCCACCACGCGCAGAAATTATTGCCAGCGCCGTTCCCCATGCGCCCGCACCGATAACACCAACTTTCATTTTAACATCCTTAGTTTTTTGTTTATTGCGGGGACACTGACCAATCCATCATCTGATAAATCAATTGCACGCAAATATGCGTCGCGGGCCAAATCATACTCGCCCGTTTCCACATACATATCCCCCAGGTGCATAAATAACGCAGAACATTTTACCGATACCTCGGCCACGCGGGATAAAATTTCAATCCCGGCGGGCGCGCCCTCGCGCGCGGCGACAACAACCCCCAACGTGTCCCATGCAATTATATCGGTCGGATTTTTACGAACCAACGTCATCGCATATTCATATGCATTTTCAATTTCGCGATTTTGCGCCGCCCAAATCTTGGCCTGTAATGCCAGAATATCGCCATCAATCGGCAACGCGACAGACGCTGATTTGATATCATGCGCCGCCGCATCTAAATCACCAAATACATAATAGATGTGCGCGCGCGTCTTTAAAAAGAACGCCCGCCCGCCCGACGTCAGATTTGAATTATCCAGTGCGTCATTCACCACACGCAACGCGGCGCGACGTTCGCCATTTTGGACATAATACGAAACCAGTTTGCTGGTCGCCGGCACAAACAATGGATTTTGCCGCACGGCCGTGCGTAATTCACGGACGTTGCCACTGCGTTCGGCCCCACGCAGAACGCCAAACAAATAAAACGGACTGGTTGGGCGTATCCGCGAAAAATACGCGTTATAATCGCCGGAATTATTAAAGAAAAACTGGCCCAAATAATAATTCATCGCATCATTGTCTGAACCGAAATTTGGCCCGGTAATTTGGGCAAATCGCAATAACAATAACGCCAGGTCAGAATACATCATCACCTGGGTATGCGAAACATTTTGAACCAGACTGAACGCCAATGCATTTTTATACCCGGCAAAATTTTCCCACGCCGGCAATGTGTCATAATCCAGCATATACATTCCGCCCGGACGCGCGGTAAATTCGCCACGCAATTTGTCGGCCGCCGCGGTCATATTGTTGTGCTGGAAAAACGCCATGATATACATATAATCGTTTATATTCATAAAGTCAGGACGCACCGCCGCAAATTCGGTTGCCGCCGCATCGGCGTCACCTGTTTCGGCATAAATTTGCCCACGAACAAATGATTTCCATGAATCGTTTGTCGGTAATTTCTTGATGAATTTCAACGCGTCTGATTTGCGGCCGGTCGCAACCGATGACCATATGCGCAGCGGCGCGGCCAGGGCGGATTCATCCTTGCGGTGATTTTTATATACCGCGTCCCAGTTATCATTTGTAATCAAATACGCATCATATATTATGCGCGCCGGTGCGGTTTTATCGTCTTTTAAATTCGCACTGTCCGCCGGCAATTTTCCGCCCAAAAATTCAGACAGATAACGCACCGATCGCACGGTTGCGAAATCAACATCCTGCAACACCCCCGAAAATATCGCGGCCGTGTCAAAATCGTTGGTATAAACCGCATGCTGGGCCGCCAAAAACGCGCCATACTTGGTCGTTGGAAAATGATAAATTTCCGCATTTTTGTCCCGCGACTGATGATTCCAAATCGCAACGCCAGTGCCGACAACCGCCGCCAGCATTGCCCCCCCAATAAATAAACTTTCTATTTTTCTCATAACTGTGTTAGAATAACGCTTATGAACAATAATGTCAAATTTCAAGAGTATGCAGCGACGCTGCGCGAATGGTCAAAAAAGATGAATTTGGTCGCGCCCAGCACGCTGGCCGATATTGATGTGCGGCACTTTGCCGATTCGGCGCAATTGGCCGATGTTTTGCCGCACGACGTACGAATCGCCGACATGGGCAGCGGGGCCGGATTTCCGGGTGTTGTTTTGGCAATACTGGGGTGGAACGTAACGTGTATTGAATCAATCGGAAAAAAGGTTGCGTTTTTAAATGAATTAAAAACACGATTGGATTTGCCAAATTTAACAATATTTCATGGTCGGGTCGAAGATTTTGTTAAAAAATTACCGGCAAACACCGGTGATTTAGTATTCACCGCACGCGCATTTGCGCCACTGGTTAAAATTTTGGATTATGTTTCGCATAAAAAATGCCGGCTTTTTTTATTAAAAGGCCGGGAAATCGAATCTGAGATTACCGTCGCAAAACAAAAATACAATTTTGACTATACCCTGACACCATCCAAGACCGGCGATGGATTTATAATCACAATCGAAAAACACCGGTAATTTCACATGAAATAACGCGCAGTATATTGATACTAGCGCGTTTTTGTCTTTTGCACACACATCAAGATTTGGCCGGACTCGCGTATTGCCTGGGCGGTCATTGTTTCAATCTCGCGCATCAGTTTTTTGCGCATGGCCGGGCTGGCCGAACGCCACAAATTCACCGGACCACGCAGTGATTCAAACGACCACATCGGATCCCAAAAGCCCATATCTGGCATAAAAACACCCGGTTCCACCGTTAAACACGTATTATTCATCGGGAGAGCCAACCGCGCCTTGTTCTTGGCGGCATTTGCCACAGTGGAATGATACCAACCCGCATTAAAAAAGCGTTTAAATTGAGCCAGGGCGTATTCCAGAACAATATCCGCAACCGCCGGATTATTAAAATCAACAGGAAACATATAATTCATTGTTGACGGCAGTGCCGATATCGCCGCATCTGCCTGACGCGGTTGCGACTTGGCCGACGGGAACACTTTACCCGTCTGGTAATGATAATCAATCGCCTCTATAATCTCGGCGGCTGGTGCCATAATTTCGTTCACCAGGGCAATTTCACCACGCACGAACGGCGACGAACGATGACGTTCCAGGTGCGTAAAACGCATCTTGCGCGCATGTTCTTTTTCGTGACGCGCCGTCAATTGCATTGCCTGGTTATTCCATTCGCAAAAGTTTTTTACCTTTTTGCTCTGGCTCTCGGGCTTGAAATAACTTACTGTGACCGTGTTTTTATCCGGCAGGAACAAACCGGCAGGCACTCGGTTCACTACATGCGCATAATTTTCGTCCGTAACCGGGATAGTATCAACGCGATATTTCAGTGGCTCTATGCGGTATTCTTGCTTTGCGGGCGTGCGCACAATGCGCTTTGGCGCGGCCTCGGCCGTAGGCGCGCCATTTGCAACATACGTTCCGACCCCCAGTGCAGATATTGTCACCGCCAATGCCGCCGATAAAGAGTGTATTTTCTTGAACTTCATGTCTTAGATTATAGACTAAAAATACTATTTGTCAATAATTTATTATTTCACATGAAATAAAATATATTATATTGATAACAGTCGTTTTTTATTTTTACAAACATAAATGGCTTGACCGATTCGGATGTATTTTATAAGGTTAGATTATAAAAAATATGGACAAGGAAGGATGACAACAGTAATTGCATTTGCGAATCAAAAGGGCGGGGTGGGTAAAACCACAACCGCGATAAACATTGGCGCGTCACTGGCCGCGATTGACAAGCGCGTGTTGCTGATTGACCTGGACCCCCAGGGAAATGCCGGCACGGGCCTGGGCTTTGTGCGCAGCGCGCACCCCGAAAGTGTATACGGTGTTATAATGGGCACGGCGTTGGCCGCCGATAATATTTTATCAACGGCGGTGAAAAATCTGCATATTATGCCGTCCAGTATGGCGTTGGCCGGGGCAGAAATTGATTTGCTGGATGCAGACAATCGTGAATTTCGCCTGCGCGATGCCTTGGCCCCGATTGCCGACTATTATGATTATGTATTGCTGGATTGTCCGCCAACGCTGGGCTATTTAACAATAAATGCACTGACCGCAGCTGATTATGTTGTTGTCCCGATGCAGTGCGAGTTTTATTCACTGGAAGGTGTCCAACAACTGATGATGACGATTCGCGCGGTGCATGATAAATTGAATCCAAAACTGGACGTATTGGGATTCTTGCTGACGATGTATGATCGCCGCTATGGCGTGACGCGCGCCGTTGACGACGATGTTCGCCGCGCATTTGGCGACCAGGTATTCAAGACGGTTGTCCCGCGCAATGTCCGCATGTCCGAGGCCCCCAGTTTCGGCAAACCGGCATTATTCTATGATTTCAACTGTCCTGGCGCCCAGGCATATCTGCGCGTTGCGACCGAAATAATTCAAAAACTGGAAGGGGAACAAAATGGCAACTAAATTCGGACTGGGACGCGGCTTGGCCGATTTGCAAAGTGAAATGGGAACAAATGTCCCAAATATATCGGTTTTGACCGGTGCCGACGGGCGTGTTATTGTAAAGCATATTCCGCTGATTCAAATTGGCGCGAATCCGGACCAGCCCCGCAAAACCTTTAACGAGGCCGACCTGGCGGACCTGGCGGCATCAATAAAAGAAAAGGGTGTGTTGAGTCCGATAATCCTGCGCGCGGTGACAGGTCGACCGTATATGTATGAAATTGTCGCGGGCGAACGTCGCTATCGCGCCAGCAAAATGGCGGGGCTGGCCGAAATTCCGGCGTTGATAAAGAAAATGACCGATAATGATGCGATGGAAACCGCCCTGATTGAAAATGTCCAACGCGAAAACCTGAATCCCATAGAAGAGGCCATTGCATACCAAAACCTGATGGATAAATGCGAATATTCGTTGGACGATGTGGCGCGCCTGATCAGTAAATCGGCCAGTTATATTCGTAACAGCCTGCGTCTGGGTGACCTGCCGGAAAGCGTCAAGGACAAGGTGCGTTCCGGTGCAATTTCCGCATCACATGCACGCACAATCGCGGTTTCTGACAATCCCGCGGAATTAGCAAATGAAATCGTTGCGCACGGTCTGTCGGTTGCCGAAACCGCCCAACGTGTAAAGCAGGGCACACGCCGCAGCAATGGGCGCGCATACATCAACAAGACAATTGATGACGCCACGCGTCGTGATATCGAATCGCGCATCCATGCGGCCCTGGGCGTGCCGGTAAAATTGCAAGAACGCCGTGGCGGGGCAGGGCAGTTTGTTCTGACGTTTGCCACCCGCATTCAAATGAACGAATTGGTTGAAAAACTGACAAAATAATAAATGCGCCAGTGGCGCATTTTTATTAGAGAGCAATGCGCAGAGAGCAATGAGCAGAGAGCAATGAAAAGTGAGTAAGTGACAGAGTGATAAAGTGATTTAGTTTTGGAATAGAGAACTATTCGTGTGTCGCCTGCGGACTGCGCCCTTGCCGCATCCTGCGCAGCGCGGCAATCCATAGGGAACCGACACCCCGGCGCGTTGCGCCACCCCTCTGGCCAGAGGGGAACTTAGTCCGCAACGGTAGAAAACAAGTGCGCCTCTGGCGCACTTCATTGCTCTCTGCTCTCTGCGCATTGCTCTCTATATAAAAAACACCGGCATTTGCCGGTGTTTTTTATATTTTTTACAACACTATTATTTAACAGTTGTTGTTGCGTTACGGTTGAATTTCCAAACCTGTTCGCCTGTTCCCTGAACCAATGGGCGTTCTTTACCATAAGAAATGGTCGAGATACGTTTGGCATCAATACCGTCTTTGACCAAAACATCTTTGGCAGCGTTCGCACGACGTGCACCCAATGCCAAGTTGTATTCGGTAGAACCACGTTCGTCGCAGTTACCAGCAATCTGGACCTTGGTGTCTGCGTGGTTCTTCATATACAATGACTGGCCCAACAGGTTGTCGCGCGCTTCGTCAGAAATTTCCGAAGAATTGAACGCAAAGAATACGCGTTGATCGTTCAAGTCAGCAGGTTCAACGATGCTGGAACCACCGCAAGCGGCCAACAAACCAGCAACACCAGCCAACATAGCAAAGTTTTTAATTTTCATGAAAATACTCCCTTGAGTTTCTGTTGCTCGTGGTATAGTCTATAATGAAATGTTTGAAAAATCAAGGAAAATTAAAAAATGCATTGCAATGAATTGCAAGATCTTGCCTTGGCGGGTGTTCGTTGGGAATTGACAGACGTTCCGTTTGCCATGTCGCAACGTGCGGCGGTGGCCGCGGCGGCGCGCGCGGCGGGCGATAATGCACCAGCCGATAACGCACCCGTGACCGACGTCCCAGAATCCATTTCTGCACTGCGCACGCCCACGGCGGTTGTGCCACCAATTGCACCAACGGCCGCAGTGTCGGCGGATACCGCGCGCGCGATGGCGGCGCGTCCCGGCGACATTGATGCGTTGTTACGTATGATTTCTGAATTTGGGCACCCATTGCGCGCAGCGGCGACGAACGTCGTGCTGCCCCATGTGGCGGCGCAGCCAAATGGCCTGGTTATCGTGACCGATATCCCCAGTGCCGACGACGATGCGTCCGGGCGCATTTTGTCGGGCGCAGCGGGCGAATTATTGGATAAAATGATTGGCGCAATCGGTATGACACGCGACAATGTGTCAATCGTGCCGATTTTATTCTGGCGCACACCGGGCGGCCGCACCCCAACAGGAGACGAATTGGCACTGAGCCGGCCATTTGTGGCGCGCGCATTGGAATTTTTATCGCCACGCCTGGTTTTAACACTGGGGACACTGGCGGCAACAGACATTGCGGGCGCAACACTGCCCCGTGATCACGGCGCGATATGCGACGGCACACTGGGCATAAAATGCGTGCCAATATTCCACCCAAATTACCTGTTGTTAAAACCAACGGCAAAGCGTGACGCATGGGACGCATTACAAAAAATTCAAAATTTGTTGAAAAGTCCCGATAAATAGTAAATAATTTCCGCATAAGTATAAAAGGAGCATACAATTAGACCAACATTTAACCGTGATAATCGCCGGGATATGGGCCCGCGCATGAACAATCGGATTTTCGCAAAAACCGTCCAGGTAATCAGCAATAATGGCCAGAATCTGGGAATTATGCCGACATCTAATGCATTACAGATGGCAATGGATGACGGACTGGATTTGGTTGAAATCAACGCCAATGGCGCGGTGCCAATCGTCAAAATTATGGACTATGGCAAATTCAAGTATGAACAGAAAAAGCGCGCGTCCGAAGCGAAAAAGAATCAAAAGACCACCGAAATGAAGGAAGTTTGGGTCAAGCCGTTTATCGAAGAAAACGACCTGAACATCAAAATGAAAAAGGTATTTGAATTCCTGGGCCAGGGGAACAAGGTTAAAATCGCCGTTATGACGCGTGGTTCTAAAAAGGTTTTGGCACGTGGCAAGGACGCAGTGCCGGAATTGTTTGCCCGTATTATGGAATTGATTGGCGATGCAGGTGTTTTGGAATCCAAGTCAAAGCCGGACGAACGCACAAAATCAATTATTGTTGCCCCAGCCGGCAAGAAATAAAGAACGCGCCCCAGGCGCGTTTTTTTTATAGAGAGAGCAAAGCGCAGAGAGCAGAGAGCAATGAAAGTGTCCGCCGATGGCGGACGATTCCAATAACCTGGATTCTGGGGACCCGCAAAATTGTCAAATTTTGTGGGTCCCCAGAATCCAGGTAATATAAATGTTGCGAGCGGCGCGAGCACAAACATTGCTCTCTGCTCTCTGCGCTTTGCTCTCTAACAAAAATGCCCCGGATGGGGCATTTTTATTCATATCGCAGGCTGTCAATTGGGTTCAGTTTTGCGGCCTTTAACGCCGGCACAACGCCCGACGCCAACCCAACAATTACCGCGACCGATACAGACAAAATCACCGGCCAGACCGAGAAGGGCACATTATACCCCATCCACAGACGCCCGACGCCCTGGGACAGGCCGACCCCCAACAACAACCCCGCCATCGACCCCATAAATGAAATTAAAATCGATTCGGACAAAAACTGAATAATAATTTGGCGTTCGCGCGCACCGATGGCCTTGCGAATACCGATTTCACGCGTGCGTTCGGCGACCGACACCAACATCATATTCATAATGCCAATTGCGCCAACCAACAGCGACACCGCCGCAATCGCAATCAACAGCATTTTCATGTATCCCGTCACCGTATTCATGGTTTCCATGACCTGTTTCATGTCCATAATCTGGAAATCGTCGGCATCAGAATCCTTTAATTTATGGCGACTGCGCAACAGGGCAGAAATTTGTTCTATGGCCAGATTATTATCAGCATCAGCATATAATTTCAGGGTGATCATTTGGACCGAATTCGGAAAACGACTGCCCGACAGACGCTTTTTCAGTGTTGTAATTGGAATTATTACCAAATCATCCTGGCTGCCCATGGCGGAATCGCCCTTGGCCTTGGTTACACCAATGACTACAAATGGTGTGTTCTGGACGCGAATTACCGACCCAATCGGATTATCTGGCAGGCCCAATTCTTCGGCCGTTGTGGGACCGATTACGGCATATGTAGATGCGTTACGCACTGCGGCATCATCAAAAAACGCCCCCTTGTCAATTTCTGTATTTTGAACAGTTAAATAATCCGGGTATGAACCAACCATTGATGTTGACCAGTTTTTATTACCATACACAACCTGGGCCCCCGCCATTTGAACAGGACTGACCGCGGCAACGTATGGTATTTTTGCAATAAATTCCGCATCATCCGTTGTCAATGTTTGACGGTTACCGCTGCGAACGCCACCAGTCTGGGCGGCGCCGGCACGAATTACAACTGTGCCGGTCCCCAGTGACGAAAATTGATCCGTAATTTGTTTCTGGACAGTTTCGCCAACGGCGACCATAATCACCACCGCCATAACACCAATAACAATGCCCAGCACCGTCAAGAACGAGCGAATTTTATTTCCACTGATTGACAGCCAGGATTCTTTGAAAATATCGTTAAATGTCATTTTTTATCCCCCCATTACAACTTGTCATCAGTCTTGGGCATTTTGCCGTCGTAATTTATGCGCCCATCGCGGATGTGAATCAGACGGTCGGCATATTTTGCAATGTCAAATTCGTGCGTAATCATAACGATTGTAATCCCCAGGTCTTGATTCAATTCCTTGAAGAATTTCAGGATTTCATTTCCCATTTTACTGTCCAATGCGCCGGTCGGTTCGTCCGCCAGAATCAATTTCGGGTCACCTGCCAGTGCGCGCGCAATCGCAACACGCTGTTTCATACCGCCAGACAATTGTGTCGGCAAATACGATTCAAATTTTTCCAGTCCAACGCGGTGCAACATTTCCCGCGCGCGACGCATACGTTCCGCCATGGGCAGGCCGCGATACATCAGTGGCAACATCACGTTGTCCAGAACGCTGCGCTTTGACAGCAAATTAAACTGTTGGAATACAAATCCGATGTATTCGTTACGCACAACCGCCAATTCATCGGCAGTCATATTTGTGATATCGCGCCCATAGAGTTCATATATGCCCGACGTTGGTGTATCCAGCGCACCGATAATATTCATACACGTGGATTTTCCAGACCCTGACGGTCCCATAATTGCGACAAATTCGTGCGCATGCACGTCAAAATTTATATCAAACAAGACCTGTTGCACGCCACCCAATTCCACCGGGAAACTTTTACAAATATCCTGCATGGAAATAATAATATCTGATGATTTTTGTGATTTTCTCATACGTGTTCCCTCGCGCTGAATATTATACACGCAAAAATGATAATTTATAATAAAAAACGCACGCCAGGCGTGCGTTTTTTATCCCTACATTGGACCACCGCCGGGACCACCACGCATATTATTTGATGTGTTTGCCGTTTTTTGTCCGGTGCGTCCGATAACAACGCGGTCACCAACCTGGATTTGATCAGAAATAATTTCTGTTTCGGTTGCCGTCACCAGCCCCTTGGTATATGGGACCAACAATACGGTGTTATTACGTAAAATCGCCAGGTGGTCATTTGGTGTCGCGTCACCCGCGTCATCAACAATGCCATCAAATTTACGCAAAACCAACGCCGCGTTCTGGACCGACCAAACGTCTTTCTTTTCAGATACGACAATCGTCACAAATGCGGTCATGCCCGGCATCAGGCGCAGATCAGAATTATCAACGTCAATCACAACGGTATAAACAACAACGTTTGATGTTGTCGTCGGTGACAGACGAATCTGGCGCACAACACCGTCAAATGTTTGGTCTGGATACGCATCAACGGTAAATGTTACAGCTTGGCCCTCTTTGATGACGCCAATATCTGCCTCGGATACAGATGTTTCAATCTGCATCTGGGACAGGTCTTCGGCAATCTTGAACAAATCAGGCGTCTGGAACGATGCTGCAACGGTTTGACCAACGTCCACCTCGCGCGAGATGACGGTCCCGTCAACCGGCGATGTAATTGTCGCATACCCCAGGTTTGTAACCGCACGATCATATTGCGATTGCATACGGTTGACCGACTGTTCGGCCTGTTCGTATGTGGTCTGGGATTGTTCCATTTCCGCGCGGGAAATAAATCCTTCGCTATACAGTGTCTTGTTACGTTGGTATTCACTTTTTGCATAGTTGCGTTGTGATATCGCACTGACCAAGGAAGCCTTGGCCTCGTCCACGGACGCCTGTAATACAGACGGTTCTATTTCCAACAGGACGTCGCCCTTTTTAACCTTGGAATTATAATCAACATATAATTTTTCAATTGTGCCGGATACCTGGGACCCGACGTTGACGGTGTTGACCGGCATAATTTCACCAGTTGCAGTTACAACCTGGCGCATATCACCACGATTTATAGGCATAGATGCCAGCGGTTCTTGTTTTGTATTGGACCCGCCAAACATCCAAAACACACAGACTAAAATTATAACCAGTGTTAAAACCCACCATTTTTTACGCCACAGCCAGCGCAACGCACGCCGCACAAATGACGGACGCGCAGGTGACTTTGCCGGATTTGTTTCATTATTTGGTGTGTTATTTTTCTTGCGTTGCTTCATGTGTTTCTACCCCCTGTTCCATACCATCTTTGATTTCACCAATGGCCAGCGCAACCGCCGCACGTTTTATGAATAAATCATATTTTGCCGCGTTATTTTGCTTTTGCGCATCAACCAATTCAGATTGTGCCGTCTGCCAATCCAACATAGTCGCGCGACCAACACGATACATGCCCGCCGTGACGCGTTCACTTTCGGTCGCGGATGTTAACAATGTTTCAGTCTGTTTTAACACGGTCTGGGCGGTTTTGTAATTTTGATATGCCGTAAATATATCCAGCGTGGCAGAATCGTTTGCGGCGCGTTCCTGTTCAATTGCGGCGTCATAGTTTGCCTGGGCCTGGCGCACACCATACATATTTGCGAATCCTGCAAATATCGGCATAGACGCACGGACGCCAATGCTGCCGCTGATTTTATCAGACCCGCTGTTGAAACTTTCCGATGGCGTGTCGTTCCACGAAACAGACCCAGATGCCGAAATGCTGGGCAAATTTTTCAAGAACGACGCGTTGCGACGATGCCATGCGGCGTCCTTGTTCGCGGTTGCACGCAACAGGTCCGGACGCGATTTCTGGGCACGCGAAATCAATTCATCAACCGTGTCCAATTCGGTGATACTGCCAAAATCAATGGGCAGATCGGCAATTTCGATATCCTGGTTTGCCGGGAACGACAATTTACTCAGCAGTGTTCCCTTGGCAATTTCACGATTGTTTTTCGCACGTTCCAGATCCAGACTGCGGCTGGCCAACGTTGTGTCGGCCTTTAATACGTCGGCCTTGGCAACGGAACCGGCCTTGAATTTCTTGGACGCGGTATCGCGTGCGGTTTGCGCAACGGTGTGCAGGCTCTGTGCACTTTTAACGTCCGCATCGGCGTTTAACAAATTATAATATGCGCCAATTATGCCGTATATATAATTCTGGACATTTTCGTCATAGTCAAATCCGGCGGCGCGCCATGTGGCGGTTGCACTGTTTAAATCGGCCAGACGTTTGCCAAAATCAAATAACAGATACGATGCCGACAGCGACGCACCATATGACCAGTCACCCCACTCTTTATTTCGATATGGCAGTGACGCCGATGCCGACGCATTGACCGACGGCAGATAATTCGCATATCCGGCATTTTTTGCAAAGCGCGCAGATTGCACCGCAAAGTAAGACGCCGTTGTCGTTGGATTACGGCACAGCCCCAGGTCAATCACCTGGCCCAGGTCTAGTTTTCCATCTGGCACCGTTGTGCGTGTGGCGCAATTATCATCCGCACCATATGCCAACGTGGGCAATAAACATAATAACAGTGATATTCTTCTCATTACATTCTCTCTGATTACCTAACATTTATATATAATATAATTTTTCTGTTGAATTACAATTTTTTTTTGCCTAATATGCGTTCACACCTTTTGGCCTGGTGGCAGAGTGGTTATGCAGAGGACTGCAAATCCTTGTATGCCGGTTCGATTCCGACCCAGGCCTCCAAAATTAAAACGCCCTTGTGGCGTTTTTATTTTGGATATTGGTGCTATCGAACCGGCCCGGTTCGCATACGAGTCAGTTTTTGCAAGCATTTGTAAAAATGCGCCGCGAAAACCATACAAGTGGTGAGTCAAGTTGCGTCAGCAACGGTCGCCGCGTGCGGCGATGCGAACTTTCCGACGACACGCCTCCAAAATATAATTCCCGCTTGTCGGGAATTTTATTTTTAGAGAGCAAAGCGCAGAGAGCAGAGAGCAATGACGACACCCCGGTGCCGCGCACCACCACTCTCGCCAGAGGGGAACTTTATTCTGCGATGGATATAAGACAAGCACGCCGTTCGGCGCGCTTCATTGCTCTCTGCTCTCTGCGCATTGCTCTCTGTATATAATTTACATTTGAACTTTTTCCCCAGATGGCTTAGTATTGTGGCATGATTGAAACAATAACGCTGACCGATTTTCGTAATCATAAATCTGGGCGCATCGCGACACATGGTCGGCATAATATAATTATTACCGGTCCAAATGGTGCGGGCAAAACCGCCGTGCTGGAGGCCGTATCAATGCTATCCGGTGACCGGGGCCTGCGCGGGGCGGGGTATAATGACATCGCGCGTTTTGATGGAACAGGCGGGTTTTCTGTATTTGCCGCCCTGTCTGATGACAGCGAAATATCGGTATATTTTAATGCAGGCGAGGCCAATCGCCGTGCGCGCATTGATGGCGACGCGGCAACGTTGGCGGAACTGGGGGCACGATTGCGTATGGTGTGGCTGACCCCACGCGAAGACAGATTGTTTATCGACAGTGGTGCCGAACGTCGCGCGTTCTTTGACCGCCTGGTCGCCAGTTTTGACACCGCCCATAATGGCCGCGTGGCACGTCATGCAAAACTGTTATCGGAACGCGCGTTCGCATTAAAAAGTGGCCGCGACGCCCATTGGCTGGACGCGATTGATGCCCAGATTGCCGGCATCGCCGTTGCAATTGCCGACGCGCGAATAAAATACGCGGGCGAATTAAATTATTTCTTGACGGGTTGCGCCGTATCCGTGCGGGGACGCGTTGAGCAAATGTTACTGGACGGAATGCCGGCCGGCGGGGCCGAGCGGGAATATCTGAAATACCTGGGCGAGAATCGCGCACTGGTCGGGGATAAAATGGTGCTGGACGGGGTGCATAAATCTGATTTTGGGGTGTTTAACCACGCACTGAAATTGCCGGCGCATTTAACCAGCACGGGCCAACAGAAAACAGTGCTGCTGAATATAATATTGGCACACGCAAAACTGTTACACACCAAAACAGGGCGTCGCCCACTGATTTTATTGGACGAGGCCGCCGCCCACCTGGACGCCGATGCGCGCGCACGATTGTTTGACGAGTTGGGACAAACAGATGCCCAGGTTTGGGCCACGGGTCTGGACCCAAATGTTTTCCGCGATGTCCCAGACGCCACATTTGTTGCTTGCACAGACGGCGAAATAAATAATATACTGACGCCGGGGAAATAGAAATATGGCAAAAATTGATTATCAAGTTTTATTGGATAACGCACTGAAATCCGTGGTCAAGGACGCACTGGTTCACGCCCAGATAAATGGTCTGGGGGACGGGACGCATTTCTTTATCACGTTTAAAACACGCGCACCGGGGGTTGTGTTGCCGGACTTTCTGCGCATGCGGTATCCAGATATAATGACGATTGTGTTACAGTATTCGTATAACAACCTGCATGTGTCTGACAAAGAATTCGGTGTGCAGCTGACATTTGACGGCCGACCATTTTTTATACGCGTGCCGTTTTCTGCGCTGGTTGAATTCAAGGACCCATCGGTTGACTTTATTTTAACATTTCATCCAAAGGGCGTTGCCGCCGCCGACAATGATATGGAATTACCATTGGAAGAAAAACCAGACACCGTCCCAGATCCGGGCCGTGTTGTGTCCCTGGACGATTTCAGAAAAAACAGAAAATAAGAATCAGAGTGCAGAGTGCAGAGAGCAATGTTTGTGCTCGCATTCGCTCGCAACACCATATACCTGGATTCTGGGGTCAAGCCCCAGAATGACAAAGGCTGTGGTATGATTTGTATTTCATGAACATTGTGCAAATTTATGTTGCAGACTTTTTCTTAGGTATCCCCAGAATCCAGGTCATTAGAATCGTCCGCCACTGGCGGACGTAATCATTGCTCTCTGCTCTCTACTCTCTGCTCTCTATTAAAAAATGGGGCTGTGCCCCATTTTTTAATACATCGTTTGCAAGATGTGTTTGTTTTTGTCCAGGCTGGATAACATTTTGCCCGAACCACACGCCACACATGCCAATGGATTATCAACCAAGAACGCTGGCAATCCTGTTGATGCGCGTATTGCCGCATCCAGACCACGCAACAGTGAACCACCACCGGTCATCGCAATACCCAAATCTGCAATATCGGCCGACAATTCTGGCGGTGTCAATTCCAACGCCTGGCGCACGGTATCAACAATCTTGGACACCGTCTGGGCCAATGCCGATGCGATTTGCGATTCGGTAATAACCGTTTCACGTGGTGTTCCCGACAACAGGTCGCGCCCCTTTATCTTCATTGTCAATTCGTTTGCCTTGTCCTTGGGCATAATGGCGGTGCCGATGCGTTTTTTGATTTCTTCGGCCGTATTTTCACCAATCAACAGGTTTTTATTCTTGCGGACAAATTCGATAATGTCCAAATCCATCTGGTCGCCGGCCGTGCGCACCGCGTGCGAATACACAATCCCGCCCAGGGACATAACTGCAACCTCGGTCGTGCCACCACCAATATCCAGAACCATTGAACCAACCGGCTTTTCCACCGGCAGACCCGCGCCAATTGCGGCCGCGGTTGATTCTTCGACAATATAGACCTTGCGCGCACCAGCGGCATCGGCGGCCTCTTGTATAGCGCGACGTTCCACCTGGGTTGCACATGACGGCACGCATATAATAATCAGTGGTGCGGCCAGTGGGTTTTTACGATGAACCTTGCGGATAAAGTATTTAATCATTTCTTCGGCCACTTCGAAATCAGCGATAACGCCATCGCGCAACGGGCGCACCGCGGTAATTGTTCCCGGTGTGCGGCCGAACATTTGTTTCGCCTCGGTCCCGACGGCCAAAATTTCCTTGCGTCCCATCAGACGGTTTTCAGCAACCGCAACAACCGATGGTTCGTTCAGGACAATCCCGCGTCCCTTGACATAAATCAGTGTGTTTGCCGTTCCCAAATCAATTGCCATATCTGCGGAAAAATATTTCATCAACCAGTTATACATTTTTATAAATCCTTGGGCTGTTTCACGTTTTCTTGCACTATAAAACCTGGACGGATAAAAATCAAGCGGGCCGCATATAAAAAATATGCTTTTTTATTTGATTATTACCAGATTCTGGTATTATAGGCGGCATGAGAAATACGATTAAAAATCATAATGACTTTTTAATGACGGATGAAAATCCGACGGCGCGCAGTGCTTTTTTTATAATCCGCGCAAAACCAGCGAAATTCCCAGACGACCCACGTTTTGGCCTGGTTACGACCAAAAAGACATTTCGTTTCGCGGTCCAGCGTAACCTGGCAAAGCGGAAATTGCGCGACTGGATTCGCTTTAACGACGCGTTGCAATTGGCCGATTTGGATTATGTGTATATCGCACGGCGTTCTATTTTAACCGCCGAACGTGATGATGGTCGGGCGGCCATGGCGCGCGCATTGCGATATCTGGCGCACGAACACGCAAAAAATGGGAAAAAGTAATCTATCTTGGCCGGGCAGGGTGGCAATCAGACTGGTAAAACTATACCAGATGTGCATTTCGCCGTTTATCGGCGGGCGCGCCACGTGCCGCTTTGTCCCCAGTTGCAGTCAATACGCCATGGATGCGATTGCTAAATATGGCGCGTGGCGTGGGGGCGTGATGGCAATTCGGCGAATAATGCGCTGTCGGCCGGGTGGGGGATACGGATATGACCCTGTCCCTTGACAAGTGGCGTGATTGTGCTAGAATTTTAAGGCTATACGAAAAATAAATACAAAGGGTTTATATTATGTCTTTTCGTGCAACTGTGGAATCCATGTCAAAAATCATGGACGAAATGGGGATTACAGAATTGGAACTGGAACGCCAGTTCTTGTTCGGCGTTTATCGCAAACATATTCATTTATCAAAGCAACAGGCGACCGCGGTCGCAATGCCCAGCCTGCCGATGGCGGACGCAAAATGCGCGTCCAGCGCACCGCAACAAACATCTGGCTATGCATTGAAATCACCGATGGTTGGTGTTGCATACCTGGCCCCGGAACCGGGCGCAAAGCCATTTACAACCGTCGGTGCCCAGATAAAGGCCGGCGATACCGTCGCATTGATAGAGGCGATGAAAACATTTAATCCAATTAAATCTGACCGCGATGGCACCGTCAAAGAAATACTGGTGTCTGATGGCGCGGCTGTTGAATTTGACCAACCAATTATTATTATTGAATAAGTCATGTCCCAGATAAAAAAAGTTTTAATTGCAAATCGTGGTGAAATCGCACTGCGTATTATTCGTGCATGCCGCGATATGGGTATTCGCACGGTTGCGGTTTATTCGACCGCCGATAAAACAGCAATGCATGTGCAATTGGCCGATGAATCGGTTTGTATTGGGCCCGCCGCGTCCAAGGATTCTTATTTAAATGAATCTGCGATTTTGACGGCGGCGTTACTGACCAATGCCGATGCGATTCACCCGGGATACGGTTTTTTGTCTGAGCGCGCGGACTTTGCACAAAAGGTTGTCCAACACGGTATGATTTGGATTGGGCCTGATGCCGAAATGATTACCAAAATGGGGGACAAGGTAAATGCAAAACGCACGGCGATTGAATGCGGTCTGCCGGTGGTGCCGGGGTCTGACGGCGCGGTTGACACGATCGAAGATGCGTTAAAATGGGCCGAAAAAATCGGATACCCCGTTATGTTAAAGGCGTCTGCCGGTGGTGGCGGTCGTGGTATGCGCGCGGTACACAGTGCGGACGAAATGGCGGTGGCGTTCCAGCTGACCAAGAACGAGGCGCGCAGTGGTTTCGGCGACGATACGCTGTATATGGAAAAATTGTTGTTGCACCCACGTCATATAGAATTCCAGGTCCTGGGGGACAAACATGGCAATGTTGTAATCTTTGGTGAACGCGATTGTTCGTTGCAGCGCAAGAATCAAAAGGTTATGGAAGAATGTCCGGCGGCGGCCCTGACCCAGAAACAGCGCGACGATATGATTGAAATTTGCAAATCGGCCGCGAAAAAGATGGGGTACACAAACGCCGGCACATTTGAATTTATGTTCCAAGATGGAAAGTTTTATTTCTTGGAAATGAACACCAGATTACAGGTGGAACACCCGGTTACCGAAATGGTGTATGGGGTTGACCTGGTGCGCGAACAAATCCGTATTGCGGCGGGCGAAAAATTGGGCTATACCCAGGCAAATGTTGTCCCGCACGGTCATGCGATTGAATTCCGCATAAATGCCGAAGATCCTGAAAACTTTATCCCGAACCCGGGCAAAATTACATTGTATGCGCCATCGGGCGGTCTGGGCGTGCGTGTGGACAGTGCGGTTTATACCGGATACACGATTCCGCCAACGTATGATTCAATGATTGCAAAACTGATTGTCCATGCGCAATCGCGCACCGCGTGCATTATGCGTGCAACCCGCGCGTTGGACGAATTTGTTATCGAAGGGGTCAAGACCACGATTCCGCTGCAACAAAAATTGTTAAAGAATCGCGATGTTCAAACGTTAAAGTTTGATAATCACTGGTTGGAAAATTACCTGGCAGAAAAAAAGTAAAAAACACCGGCAAATGCCGGCGTTTTTATAGAGAGCAGAGAGCAATGAAAGAGTCCGCATTCGCGGACAACACCATTTACCTGGATTCTGGGGTCAAGCCCCAGAATGACATTTATGAATAAGACCGCGATATAAAAGTGAACAATGTTCGAAAAATAAACACAAATACTCAGCCTTTGTCATCCTGTGGCTTGACCACAGGATCCAGGTCATATAAATGTTGCGAGCAAATGCGAGCACATACATTGCTCTCTGCGCATTGCTCTCTATATTTTTACTGTTGCAATCGGGAAAAAGTCTGTTATAATGCCCGGTGCATTGGGTGGTTAGCTCAGTTGGTTAGAGCGTTACGTTGACATCGTAAAGGTCGTTGGTTCGAGTCCAATACCACCCACCACAAATTTTCACGGCGGCGTGGTGTAACGAAGCCGGACGACAAATGTAAATTTATTAGGAAATAGAAATAATGCGAATGCAGAACTAATCTTGAATTAAAATTTCTGACGGGATTCTGTGCGACGCCCCGTTGGGCGTCGCATTTTTATTTGATAAAGGCACAAATATGACAGACAAAAACAACAAATATTTAATTACATCCGCACTGCCGTATGTGAACGGCGAATTGCACCTGGGGCATTTGGTGGGGTGCCTGTTGCCATCGGATATTTATGCGCGTTTTTGCCGCGCACGCGGGCGCGATGTTCTGTATGTTTGTGGGGCCGATGAACACGGCACGCCGGTTATTGTTGGTGCGGCGGCCGCCGGTATGTCAATCCCAGATTACGCAAACACATGGTATGAAAAGCATTTGCAGGCCGCGCGTGATTTCAATCTGTCATTTGACCTGTATGGGCGCACACACACCGAACGCCAAGAAAAACTGATTCACGAATTGTTTGCGCGCCTGGACGCCCAGGGATTGATAGAAGAACGCGAAACACTGCAACCATTTTCAATTACTGACAATATGTTCTTGGCCGATCGCCAGGTATTGGGCACATGTCCAAAATGTGGCTATGAAAACGCGCGTGGCGACCAATGCGACCGGTGTGGCGCCGCATACGAGGTAGACGAACTGATAAACCCGCGCAGTGCGATTTCCGGGGCGCGTGACGTTGAAATGCGTCCAACAAAAAATCTGTTCTTTATGGCGTCGCGCGTCCAGGGCGCATGGCGCGACTGGTTAAAATCGCACGCACCAAAATGGTCCAAGACCGCCAGCGCGATTGCATTGGGTTGGGCGGCGGACGAATTGCGTGATACATCAATAACGCGCGATTTGCCGTGGGGTATCCCGGTCAATAAACCAGGATATGAGAACAAGGTATTTTATGTATGGTTTGACGCGCCATGGGGTTACGTTTCAATTTCCCAGGCCGCGCGTAAAAACTGGGCCGATTGGTGGAAAAATCCAAACGCGCACTATGCACAATTTATGGGCAAGGATAACGTTAAATTCCATGCGGTATTTTTCCCAGAACAGCAACTGGCGATGAACGACGGTTGGAAAACCGTTGATATGCTGAAATCCATGAATTTCCTGAATTTCGAAGGGGGCAAGTTTTCCAAGTCTGAAAAACGCGGCGTGTTCTTGGACGGCGCGCTGGAAATCGCACCAGCGGACGCATGGCGTTACGCGCTGATTGCGTCGGCCCCAGAAACAGACGACACCGATTTCACATTTGCGCGATTTGCCGATGTTGTGAACAAGGACCTGAACGGTATGCTGGGCAATTTTGTATCGCGTGTTTGCAAATTGACCGCCAAGAATTTTGGCGGGGCCGTGCCGGCATCTGGCGCGCGTGACACCGATTTAGGAAACCAGATAAATGAAAAATTATCCGAATTGACCGCTGCACTGGACGCATGCGAATTCCGCGCGGCCGTTGTTGCACTGCGCGCGTTGTATGCGATTGGCAATGAATACATGACGCGTTGCGAACCGTGGGCACTGGTCAAAAATGGCGATATGTCCGGCGCGGCCGCGGTGCTGAACCAGTGTTTCCAGCTGATTGATCTGTATGCGCGTGTGTCGGCACCATTTATCCCGACCGCGGCTGAAAAGATGCAGAATATATTTGCCACACCGCATGACATGACATGGCCAACAACGTTTGAACGCCGCATTGCAGATGGCGCAGAATTTATTGTGCCGGAAAACCTGTTTGCGCGTATCGATGATGACACCGTGGCAAAACTCGCCGAACAATATGCCCCACGCGATGAAAACAAAATCGTGCCGGTTGCTGCAAAAATTGTTGCGGTGAAAAATCACCCGGCGCGGGAAAACCTGCACATACTGACGGTGGACGATGGGACAAATCACGAATTGCAAATCGTATGTGGCGCGCCAAATGTGCGCGCGGGTATGATTGGCGTCCTGGCCCCCGTTGGTGCAACATTACCCGGCATGAAAAAACCGATATCCCAGCGCACTGTTGCCGGGACCGAATCATTTGGCATGATGTGCAGTGGCGCAGAACTGGGCATAAATGACAATGGCGATGAAATCGTTGAACTGGACGCAAATGCCGTGATTGGCGACGCATACGAAAAATAAAATGGAAAACATAAAACTGGTTTTGATGTCCTGTTGCGCGCCGTGCAGTGCGGGCGCAATAAAACAACTGGCCGATGGCGCGGTGCCTGGTGTCGCCGATTTTATCGTGCTGTTTTTCAACCCGAATATATTCCCAGAATCAGAATACACAAAACGATTAAATGAACAGATAAAATATTGCGACGCACTGGGGGTAAAATATGCCGTTGGCAATTACGACCACGCGGCATGGCGCGCACATGTGGCGGGACTGGAAAACGCGCCTGAACGTGGCGCACGGTGCAGCAAATGTTTTGAATTTCGTTTTAAATATGCGGCGGCGTTTGCACGCGAACATGGATATAACGCGGTGGCGTCTGTATTCGGCGTTTCCCGGCACAAGGACCAATCCCAGGTGGATGCCGCCGGGCGCGCGATGCTGGGCGAATGCTATGTGCCAATTATGTGGGACGAAAAATTACGTCAACAGATTGGGCGTGCGTCTGATTTTTACCGCCAAAATTATTGCGGTTGCGAATTCAGTATTCGCAAAGTATAATCCATACTGTATATAACAAAGGATTTATTATGGCACGCATATTTGTCTTTCCCGGCCAGGGTGCCCAGGCCGTTGGTATGGGGCGCGAACTGTATGAAAATAACGCTGCCGCCCGCGCTGTATTTGACGAAGTGGACGACGCATTAAACCAGAAATTATCCGACATTATTTTTAATGGGCCAATGGATGAATTGACACTGACCGCAAATGTTCAGCCTGCAATTATGGCGACATCAATCGCGATGCTGCGCGCGTCGGGCGAAAAATTACCCGAATACGTCGCCGGGCACAGTTTGGGTGAATATACCGCCCTGTGTGCGGCGGGTGCGTTGTCGTTGGCGGACACGGCGCGGTTGCTGCGCGCACGCGGCGACGCAATGCAAAGCGCGGTGCCGGTGGGACATGGTCTGACCGCGGTGATTTTGGGATTGGATATTGATGTTGTTCGCGATATCTGCGCAAAAACCGATTGCGATGTTGCAAACGACAATTGCCCGAACCAGGTCGTTGTGTCTGGGGAAAAACAGGTGGTCGAGGCAACACTGGCCGCGGCCAAGGATGCGGGCGCGCGTCGCGCAATGCCACTGGCGTTGTCGGTGCCCGTGCATTGCCGGATTCAGGCACCGGCCGCCGACGCAATGCGCGCGGCATTGGAACATATTGAAATTCGTCAGCCATCGGCAACATTTATCGCAAATAAAACCGCCGAACCAATGACGGACGTGAACGAAATCAAGGCAGAACTGGTGTATCAAATGACACACGGTGTGCGGTGGCGCGAAACAGTTATGACCATACATCGCCTGGGCATAACCGAGCAGATTGAAATCGGTCCGGGTAATGTTTTAACAGGCCTGGCATCCAGAATCTGTCCAGAAATAACCGCAAAGAAATTGGAGATATAATTATGTTTGATTTAACAGGACGTGTTGTTTTAATTACCGGTGCGACCGGTGGAATTGGTGGCGCGATTGCGCACAAAATGCGCGCGGCGGGTGCGACGGTTGTCGTGTCGGGGCGTAATATCGCAAAACTGGAATCAGAATTCGGTGGCGATGGTTTTATCAAATTGCCATGCGATCTGGCATCCGATGGCGGTGCGGTTGAATTGATTATGAACACGATAGAGGCCGCCGGTAAAATCGACATTTTAATCAACAATGCCGGCATTACCAAGGATACATTACTGATGCGTATGTCCGACGAACAATTTGACGATGTTATCAACACAAATCTGCGTGCATGCTTTAAAATGTGCCGTGCGGCGATTATGCCAATGATGAAGAATCGCTTTGGCCGCATTATCAACATGGCGTCAATCATCGGCGTTATTGGTGGCCCGGGCCAGGCGAACTATGCCGCGTCCAAGGGCGGTATGATTGCAATGACCAAATCCATCGCGGCCGAGGTTGCGTCCCGCGGCATCACTGCGAACTGTATCGCACCCGGATTTATCCAGACCCCAATGACGGACGTTTTGCCCGATGAATTAAAGAAAACATATCTGGCACAAATTCCGGCCGGCCGTTTCGGCACGCCCGACGACATTGCAAACGCATGTGTGTTCTTGGCGTCGGACGAGGCATCATATATCAATGGCCAGACATTGAATATCAACGGTGGTATGGGGCGTTTTTAATAAATGACCGAATTTGATGTAATCATTATTGGTGGTGGACATGCGGGCGTCGAAGCGGCGGCGGCCGCTGCGCGTCGTGGTGCGCGCACATTGCTGATGACACAACGCGAAACGGACCTGGGGGCAATGTCGTGCAACCCCAGTATTGGCGGTCCCGGCAAATCCCAAATGGTTGCCGAAATTGACGCAATGGGTGGCGTTATGCCACGCGCGGCGGACGCGGCGGGGATTCATTTCAGAACACTGAACGCGTCACATGGCGCGGCAACGCGCGCATTGCGTGCGCAAATTGACCGCGAAATGTATCATAACGCGGTGGTGAAAATTTTGTCGGAATTGCCGAACCTTGCCATAAAATTTGAAAAGGTTACGTTCCTCGATTTACAAAACAAAATTGTAAATGGCAAATATTCGGCGCGCGCAATCGTGCTGACCACCGGGACATTTTTAGGGGGCCTGGTCACGCGCGGAAATGAAAAGATTGCGTCTGGGCGACTGCAAGACGATGGCACGTACCAAGAAAACGATACCGTGATATCGGGCGTATTGCGCGAAAACGGGTTTAATCTGTTACGACTGAAAACAGGAACACCCGCGCGTATTTATCGCGACAGTATTGATTTTTCCGTCTGTGAATTGCAGCCGGGCGACAATCCGCACGATTGGTTTTCCGCGCCAAATGCGGATAACGATTATTCTACGGTATGCTATATCACACACACGACTGAAAAGACACATCAAATAATTCGCGACAATATCGCGAACGCGCCAATGTATAATGGCGACATTCGTGGCACCGGCCCGCGTTATTGCCCGAGTCTGGAAGACAAGGTCATGCGTTTCCCAGACCACGCGTCGCACCATGTGTTTTTAGAGCCTGAGGGGTTGCGCAGTGATTTAATTTATCCCAACGGCATTTCAACCAGTTTTGGCGCAGATATCCAGGACGCATGGATTCGCACGATTCCAGGATTGGAAAATGCGCGCGTTGCGCGTTATGGATATGCAATTGAATACGATGCGATTGACGCGCGGGCACTGAACAGTACACTGGAATCACGCGACATGCCGGGCATATTTTTTGCCGGACAAATCAATGGCACATCGGGTTATGAAGAGGCCGCCGCCCAGGGCATCGTTGCGGGCGCAAACGCCGCCGCCCGCGCACTGGATGCGCCGTGGTTAAACTTAAATCGCACAAACGCAATGATTGGCGTGTTGATTGACGACATTACGACGCTGGGGGTGGACGAACCATACCGCATGTTTTCATCACGGGCGGAATATCGATTGAACCTGCGCGCGGATAATGCAATCGCACGCCTGGGCGATATGGCGGTGGAATGCGGCCTGATTACGCCGGCCGCGCGCAACGCAAAAATGGCGTTACATGCGGCGGAAATAGATGAAAACGATAAATTCTATGCCGGATACATCGCACGCAACGCGCGCGAGATTGCGTCCCTGCGCCGTGATATGGAATTAAAGATTCCGCGTGATATGGATTACACAAATATGCCGGGACTGACCAATGAATTGGTTGAAAAATTGACCGCGGCACGGCCGGAAAACATTGCCGCACTGTCGCGAATCCCGGGCATGACACCCGCCGGCATAATGGTTGTAATGCGTAAAATTAAATGTGGAAATTAGTTTTCACATATATTATGATAGTGGTCGCGCCGGTGTAGCTCAGCTGGTAGAGCATCTCATTCGTAATGAGGGGGTCGTAGGTTCAAGTCCTATCACCGGCACCAGAATTAAAAGCATATGAAACAGATTGCAATAATTATTATTAAATAAGTCGGCACTGCGCCTTTGGCGGTGGCTGGGGCGCGTATCGTGCCCCTTTTTTAATAATAACAAAACAAAGGTATAAACAAATGGCATATCCAAAGACCGATGCGCGTGCAGACTTTCCAACGTTGGAACAGGAAATCCTGGCATTCTGGCGCAATGACGATACGTTCCATAAATCTTTGAACAAGACAAAACAAGGTCACCCGTTTTCGTTCTATGACGGACCACCGTTTGCAAATGGTTTGCCACACTGGGGGCACCTGGGCGTGTCGGCGGTCAAGGATATGATTTCGCGTTACCAGACAATGCGTGGTCGATATGTTGTGCGCGAATTGGGTTGGGATTGCCACGGGTTGCCGGCCGAATCATCGGTTGAAAAAAAGCAGCACCGCCAGGCCAAAGATATCGTTGCGACCGATGGCATTGCCGCGTTCTGTGATATGTGCCGCGCAGACGTTATGACATATTCGACCGAGTGGTTAAAATTTATTGAACGCATTGGTCGTTGGGTTGATGGTGGCGACGCATATGGTTATCGCACCATGGATAAAAATTATATGGAATCTGTTATCTGGGCGATAAAGGAATTGCATAATCGCGGTCTGTTATACAAAGATTATCGCGTAAATCCATTTGATTGGAAATTGGGCACTGTTCTATCTAATTCCGAGGCATCAAGTGAATACCAAGATGTAACCGACGACGCAATCACCGTGTGGTTTGAATTGGAAAACGGCGACCGTGCGTTGGCATGGACAACAACGCCATGGACATTGCCTGCGAACAGTGCACTGGCCGTGAATCCAGATATGAAATATCTGCGTATGCGTGACGCCGATGGTGCGGTTTATGTTATCGCCGAATCGCGTCTGGCGGCATATGAAAAGCAATTTGCAAACGCAACGCAAATCGGCGCGGTGTCTGGGCGTGATTTGCTTGGGCTGAAATACACACCGCTGTTTGATTACTATGCGGGAACGTCTGATTTGTTGTATCAAATAATCCCGGCGGACTATGTTTCCGATGGCGACGGAACCGGCATTGTGCACATTGCCCCGGCATACGGCGAAGATGACTTTTGGGCGGCAAAAAATATTGATCCGAAATTCCCGGTTATCTTGAACGTTGACGATTATGGCAATTATACATCAGATGTTCGCGATTGGGCGGGCGAAAATATTTTTGACGCCAACCCAAAGGTTATTGCACATCTGCGCGAAAATGGACATTTGGTTAAGAAAGAACAACATCGACACTCGTATCCATATGGCCCGCGCAGCAAGGAAAAACTGATTTATCGTGCGACGGATTCGTGGTATATCGATGTGCCAAAAATCCGCAACCGCCTGGTTGAAATTACCAAGTCTCAAACAAAATGGACGTCGGCGGGCGACCGGTTTTTAACCTGGATAGAGGGCGCACGCCCATGGTCAATTTCCCGTAATCGTTTCTGGGGAACACCACTGCCGATTTGGACACGCGATGGCGAGTATAAGATATTTGGCTCTATCGCCGAAATCGAAGAATTCTTTGGCGTGAAAATAAACGACCTGCACCGGCCAACACTGGACGCGTTGGAAAAAGACGGTTGGAAACGTATCCCCGACGTTCTGGATTGCTGGGTTGAATCAGGCTCTATGCCATTTGCGTCATTGCATTACCCGTTTGAAAACGCCGATAAATTCGCGGCAACTTTCCCGGCAGATTATATTATCGAGGGCCAGGATCAAACCCGCGGATGGTTTTATTCACTGATGGTGATGGCAACCGCATTGTTCGATAAACCGGCGTTCCGCACGGTATCCGCGAACGGTATGGTTGTTGACGAACACAAGAAAAAGTTTTCAAAATCGCTGGGCAATTTTGTGAACCCTGCCGACCAGATTGAAAACTATGGTGCGGACGCGGTGCGTTTGTTCATATTGGGCTCTAATTTCCTGAAGGCGGAACCGGTCCCGGTTGACGCCGCCGGCAAAGTCTTTACCGAGGCGACAAAAACAATCCTGACCCCGCTGTGGAACGCATATCACTTCTTTACACTGTATGCAAATGCCGGCAACATTGTTGCGACGGACAATTACAGCACAGACAACGTATTGGATAAATACATCATTGCCGAATTAAACGAACTAATTCGTGTGGTGGGCGCGGCGTTGGACGAATACAAACCTGATGCGGCGATAAAAGAATTCGTGCGATTCTTGGATATATTAAACAACTGGTATATTCGTCGGTCACGTGAACGTTTCTGGGACGAAGATGTGGACGCGTTTAACACGTTGCACTATGTGTTGACCACTGTGTGCAAGTG
>CAKQSE010000008.1 GCA_934272785.1 uncultured Alphaproteobacteria bacterium | reverse complement strand
AACGATGTCCCTGCGGGGCAATGGACCCCGGCCTGGTAACCACCCACGAAATTTATCAATTTCGCGGGGCCCGGACAAGCCCCAGAATGACACCCAAGAAAAACTCCGCAACATAAATTTGAACAATGGTCGTAAAATAAAAAACAATTCTCAGACCTTGTCATTCCTGCGCAGGCAGGAATAGGGTCTTTAAAATTACTTCTATTCACTGTTGCACAATATTCAGCAGAAACGGTCTGATAGCCTTTATCAAATAACATTGCAATAGTCTGTGTTTGGCTCGCATTTGCTCGCACTGCATAGTCCCTATTCCTGCCTGCGCAGGAATGACAAGTTTTTAAGTTTTCTATTCTAAAACTCTATCACTTTATCACTATATCACTTGCTCACTCTTTCATTGCTCTCTGCGCTCTGCTCTCTAATAAAAAATGCCCCGGCGGGGCATTTTTTATTCAGCGTCTGCTGCTTTTTCTTCGGCTTTGGGTTCCGCTGCCGGTTTTTCTTCGGCAACTTCTTCTTCAACCTTTTTCGTTCCAAATGTCAGAACCTTGCCCGCAACCAATGCGTCAATTTCGTCCTGGGTCTGGGCAACATATACCTTGACCGGAACGATAACGTCTGGGTGCAATGCAATCTTGGTGTCGAACGCGCCGATGGATTTAATCGGGCTGCCCAACAAGACCTGGGCGGATTCAACATTGACGTTCGCGATTTCTTTCAACATACGCGCGATATCACGGGTGGAAACCGAACCATACAATTGACCGGTATCACCCGCCTGGCGAATCATGTGCAACTTTGCATTCTTGACGGCGTCAACATTTGCCTGGGCCGCGGCCTTGGCTGCTTCCTGACGTGCGGTCAGTTCGGCTTTTTTCGCCTCGAACAACGCGACATTTTCACGTGTCCAGCGCATAGCCTTGCCATTTGGCAGCAAATAGTTGCGCGCGAAACCTGTTTTCACTTCGACTGTATCACCGATATTGCCCAAGTGTGCGATTTTTTCTGTCAAAATAATTTTCATTGTATCTGTCCTTTTTCAAGTTAGGAATTTTTAATTCCAGATGTTTTTTTATGTAAATTGATTAGAATTGTGCAGGTGTGCCGTTGTTGGCAAGCGTAGTGTACAAATGTTACATGAGCGCGCCAACAACAAGCAGATGTGCGATTATAATCAATTTTAGCCCAAGTTGTTGCGAACAAATGGCATCAACCCCAAATGACGGGCACGCTTGATGGCGGTTGCCAATTCGCGCTGGTCTTTCTGGGAAACACCACTGATGCGTGATGGGACGATTTTGCCGCGTTCTGTGATATAGTGCGACAGTGTTTTGATATCTTTGTAATCAATAACCTTGCCCTTTAAAGGGTTAGATTTTTTACGATAAATTGCTGCACGGACTGCCATTATTCTGCCTCTTCGTTATTTTTTTTCATCATGACCGATGGTTGTTTTGCCAATTCGTCAACGCGAACGTTCAAGAAACGAATTACGTCTTCGTCGATACGTGCACGACGTTCCAGTTCTGCGACCTGGGCACCCGGCAATTCGACGTTCAGCATGACATAGTGTGCCTTGCGATTCTTGCGGATAACATAGGCCAGATTCTTTAAACCCCAGAATTCTGTGGATTTAACATCACCGCCCAGTTCTTTGATAATTTCGGTGTATTTTGCCGCTTTTTCTTTGACCTGCGGTTCGGTCAAGTCCTGGCGGAAAACCAAGACGCTTTCATAGTAAGCCATTTATATTTTCCTATGGTTTAATCAGCCGACACCCCATGTGCCAGCAGGACATCGCCAATTATGCCGATTTTTTTAATAAAATCAAGTAATTTTTCCACCCGCATTTATATGAATAATCCCTATTGACACGATTTTATAAAATTTACTATCATTGGTCTGAATAGCAAGAGAGATTATATGACAAACCAGTTTCACAGAACATTGAATCGCATGGCGTTGATGACCGCGTTGTTGGCGGTGGGGCTGATTTTGTTCTATGACCGGTTTATGCAGATTGCGGTCGCAAACATATATCTGAACGGCATAATTATTGGCACCGCGCTGTTTGGAATTGGACTGACATTTGTCCATATGTTCAGATTATTGCCCGAATATCGCTGGCTGCGCGGGTATTTAATGGGTCGGCGCACGGGTGCCCTGCCCCCGATGCTGTTACGACCGGTGGCATTGCTGTTGCGGTCGCGCCCAACGCGGATTTCGGCATCGTCGCTGCACGATATACTGGATTTAATACAGTTACGATTCGAAGATGCCCGTGAATCCATCCGATACATTACTAATACATTAGTATTCTTGGGATTGCTGGGGACATTTTGGGGTCTGATTATGACGGTTGGTGGTTTTGCCGATTTGATTGGCGGGCTGAATTTTGCAGATGACGCGGTTTTGACCGCAATGCAGACGGGCCTGGCAAAGCCGTTGGCGGGTATGGCCACCGCGTTCACCAGTTCGATGATGGGCCTGGGGGGCAGTTTAATTGTCGGGTTCTTGGGACTCCAGGTGCAATTGGCCCAGAACGCGATATTCCGTGAACTGGAAGATTATCTGGCGGCGCACACCCATGTGGCAAACGTCCCAGACTGCGAATTGGATAACAAATAGGCCCAGGGAATTATACCGAGAGAGAGGAAAAAATCATGTTAAATATTCGTTTTCGCGACAGAACAAATACATGGCCGGGGTTCGTTGACCTGTTTTCGAACCTGGTTATCATATTGATATTTTTGCTGATTGTGTTTGTGTTCTTGTGGACCACGACCAGTGTGTTTAACACCAAGACCGGTGCCAAAACGGTTGCCGACCTGAAACAGGCGAACGCCGACCAGGCGCAACAGATTCAACAGATGACCGCGGACGAGCAAGAGGCCAAACGTCTGTTGGTGTTGGCGCGGGCGCAATTGGAAAACCTGGAATCAAACAACACGAAATTGACGTCTGAATTGGCGGCGGTTGATGTCAGCATGAACGAATTGATTGCCGATTACGAGGCCAAGGTTGCCGAATTGCAATCCCAGGGCACTGACTTATCGGCGCGCGTTGCTGAATTGTCCCAGCAATTAAACCAGGCCAAACTGGACAAAGAAAAGACCGCAGAGTTGGAACAACAGCGGCGCGAATTGCAATCCCAGATGGATGCCCAGCGCGCCGAACTGTCGGACCAGTTGGCAAAACTGCAATCGGCCCTGGATGCCGCCGAAGAAAAATCGCACGCCCAGGAAATTCAGTATGTTGAAATGTCGGCGCGTTTGAACAAGGCCCTGGCGGACAAGGTTGCCGAATTAAACAAGGTTTCGCAATATCAATCGGCGTTTTACCGCGCGATAAAGGACGCCCTGGGCGACCGCACAACCGTGCAACCGGACGGTGACCGCTTTATCGTGTCCAGCGACATTTTATTCGGCAGCGGTTCATACACCCTGTCGCCCGAGGGGAAAAATCAACTGCGCCTGATTGCGAACGTGATAAAAGATTTGGAAAGCAAGATTCCGTCTGATGTAAATTGGATTATTCGCGTTGATGGCCACACGGATAAAAAGCCTGTTGTTCCCGGCACACGTGGATACAAAAACAATACAGAATTATCACTGTTGCGCGCGACGGCGGTGGCAAACGAATTGGCGAACGATGGCGTGTCAAAACGCCGCCTGGTCCCCAGCGGATTCGGCGATATGCATCCGGTTGAACTGGGCAACGACGCGGCCAGCCTGCAAAAGAATCGTCGTATTGAATTACAGCTGACCAACCGTTAAATAAAAACGCCCCCACGGGGCGTTTTTTTATTTTGAAAAATAGTTCACGGGATTATAATCCAAATCATGAAATTGGAATCAGTCGGGATTTTAATTGGCATGCGTCCGATGGGCGAACGCGATTCGGTTGCGCGCATATTTACGCGTGATTTTGGCGTGATGTGTGGCGTCTTGCGCGGGGCGGCGGTCGCGCGCACAAATCGTCCACTGGTTGGGCAAATTGGGGCGGTGGCGTGGAACGCGCGACTGGAATCGCAATTGGGGACATTTCATTGGGAATCGTCACGCAATATGGCCGCGCCAATTATGATGTCTGGCGCGCGCCTGGCACTATTAAACAGTGCGTTTGACCTGGTTGCAACCCTGTTGCCCGAACGCGAGGCGTATTCCACCCTGTATGATGCAACCATAGATTTGTTGGACGGACTGGCCGGCCCCGATGCGGCGGCGGCATATTTGAATTGGGAAATCGCCCTGTTGCGTGATTTGGGGTATGCGTTGGATTTATCGCATTGTTCCGGTTGCGGGGCGCGAACAAATCTGAGTTATCTGTCGCCACGCACAGGCCGCGCCGTATGCGACAATTGCGCCGCGCCGTATATCGGGCGACTGTATGAATTACCGCTGACGTTGGACGTGACGGTGCGATTTTTGGACGTGATTTGTGCCGACCAGGGCGCAACATTACCACCATCGCGGCGACGCCTGGGCGGGCGCACCGACGCGTAAAAAAATACATATTTATTCCTTGCGAATTTAATAAATTTTTTCTATGGTATTCGTGTTCAATACAAAAGGAGAAAAAACATGACTTGGACAATCTTGGTTCTGGTTCTGGGTATTGCGCTGTATATGTTTGGCGGCATGTTGCTGGCCCATATCGGCAACGAATCCAGTGCTGGTTTGAAATTGGCAAAGAAAGCAACAAAGGTTTTTGCCATCATCTTGGTCGCAGGCAGCGTTTGCCGCTTGTATGTTCCATATTACCTGACATCGGTCAATCCGCTGATTATCCAACAGATGGCCAACGGTGCCCAGGAACAGCTGAACGCTGAAAAGAACAAGGCCGTTCGCACATTTGTTCGCGATCACGCCGACACAATGATTGCTGATGCCCCGATTTTGGGTGCCCAGGATGCGAAAAAGACAATCTACATCTGGACAGACTTCAGCTGCCCATACTGCCGCCGTGTTCACGGTGAACTGGACCGTGTATTAAAGGCCCGCAATGACGTCCGCGTTGTTGTTAAAAACTTCTCTATCCATGGCGCATTGTCCGATGCCCCAGCCAAGGCCGCGATTGCTGCAAAATTGCAGAGCCCAGAAAAGGCCGCAAAATTGGTTGACATGATGATGACACGTGAATTCTATACCCAGGACGATTTGAAAGACCAGTCTAAAATCGCCGAAAAGGTTGAAAAGAACGTGCTGAAAATGGCCGAAGAAGCAGGTCTGGACACCACTCAGTTAAAGAAAGACATGAATGGCGAGGTTGTTGCCCGTGAAATGGCAAACGTTCGTGATTTGGCACAACAGTTTGAAATCAGCGGCACACCGTTCTTGATTATCCAGGAACAGGCATTCCCAGGCGCAATTCCATATGACCAGATTATCCGGGCATTGGAAAAATAAAAAAGCGGGGCATAGCCCCGTTTTTTTTAGTGAATAAGTGACAGAGTGATACAGTGATATAGTTTAAGTTCCCCTCTGGCCAGAGGGGAACTTTATTTCGTTTCCGTCACAGACTAAAACATAAACTATGTTCGTAAAATAAACACAAATACACCACGTGTCGCCTGCGGACTGCGTCCTTGCCGCATCCTGCGCTTCGCTTGGATTCATTCCTGCTCCGGGCCCCGCAAAATCGCCTGATTTTGTGGGTGGGCAAAGGCAGGAATAGGGTCTTTAAAATTACTTCTGTTCACTGTTGCACAATATACGTAAAATATGCTTTCCCAACCACACACCACCGTCACCCCGACGAAGGTCGGGGTCCATTGCCCCGCAGGGACAAAAAGACCACCCCGTCCTGGCGGGCACCCCTCCACCGGAGGGGAACTTAAACTAAATCACTTTATCACTCTATCACTTACTCACTTTTTACATCTCTACATCTTGTAAATTCTGATAAAGCTGTTTGTTGATGTGTTGGTGGAACCGCTGCCACCATCGCCACCAGGAACTGCCACGCCTGCGCCATAATAACCACCGATACATGCGCCGCCGCCACCACCACCATAGATGGTAATTGCCTGGCCCCCGCATTGGAATGTCACATTTGCGCCGCCGCGACCACCGGCGGCATTTTTTGGCGTTGTGTCACCCGGCTTGTAATACGCGTCTGTCACGCCACCACCATCACCCCCGCCAGTGGTCGTCGCATCCGCACCCGCGCTAACAACCGTGTCCGACGGACAGCCCCTATTAGACTGCCACGTGGTGCCGCCCGTGCCACTGGGTGCGCCGCCCCCACCGCCGCCCAGATTCCAATAATATTTATCCGCACTGCCATACGAACCGTTCAAAACACATACACGCAGATTGCGTGGCGTGTTTGTTTCTTGGTATCCCGCACCCGTGCCCATTGACGTTCCTGTCGAAGTGCTTATGACATCTTGACACAACGGATACGTATCCGGGCCACGATAGCAACTCTGGCCATTTGCGCCACGCGCGCGGAACACGCGGTCACCAACCACCAGGACACTGTCCGCGCCCGACGCACCACCACCAAACGCCCCGTAATACGAACCTGATTTGTTCACAGTGCCCGACATACCATCGCCACCCCGAAACGCATAGACCGTCGTTTCAGTATCCAGTGTGAACATACCCGACAGTGGGTCCGTTATCATTTGTTCCGCCCAGTCTTTACACTCCGCATTTTTACCGCCCAGGCCGCCCATCATTTCAACACGGTAACACCCCGGTTTTAAACTAATTTCCTGGCACGTGTTGAATGTGCTGGCTTCATATACCAGTGTTTCTGTGCCGCCCATTATGCATGATCCCGATGGGATGTTTTCAACAACGTCGTATACTGCACCGTTATGTGTCATTATGTGTAGTGTTGCCAATAATGCCGCTATCATATATTCCGCCCCCTATCCTATTCTGTATATTTTTACATAACTGTCGGTTGATGTTCCGGTGCTGCCACTGCCCCCATCGCCGCCGTCGGCACAGTCGGAATAGCACATAACGCCGGTCTCGGTCCCATATGTGCCACCATGTAATTCGCATAGTGCTTTGTTTGCAAACGCGCACATTCCGCCACCACCGCCACCACCATAACTGGTAATTGTCTGACCGCCGCATTGCCATGTTACATTTGCGCCACCACGGCCACCGTAACCAATGTTTGACGTTTTGGAATCACCGTTTGGATTGGTCGCGTCACCACCATTACCACCACCGGTGGACGTTGCATCCACACCCGCGGTGGTGTTCTTTACCGCCGCGCCGCCCACACCACTGGGCGCACCTCCACCGCCGCCGGCAACATGTCCGTAACTAGAGGTCAAACCGACCAGCCCATTTGCCATATCGGACACACCACCCCCGCCACCGTTATAACGAAAATATTGATACCAAGCACCTTTGGGGTATGCTGATAACGTGGCCGACATGCTGCACCCAATGCCCACGCCACCGGTTGCACGGATTACTCGCGTGGGCAGGACGATTAAACTGTCCACGCCCGACGCGCCACCACCACATGTCTGGTGCGTATTTATGGCACCACCATTGTTTCCGTCGCCGCCCCGAAACGTGTAAATTGTGGACGACACGTCCAGTTTTATAATCGTTGTGTTGATTACGCCCAGTTGCGGCGTATTAAACATGCCCGCATTACATCTACTGGCCAGGCCGCCACTGCCCCCGCGCAATTCCGCACGATACAGCCCCGCGTCCAGTGTCACTGTTTCGCACGTGTTTATCGCACTTTGTTCATAGACCAGTGTTTCCGTTCCGGTGGCCAGCTGCTCGTCCTGGGCACGCACCGCAACGTGATACACCGCGCCAGTGTGATCCATTATGTGTAATGATGGGTATGTTTTTTGTTCGACCGTTGTTTGTATGGTCGCGTCACCAATGTGTATTACCGGGGCCGCCATTGTCCTCTCCTTTGCCACACCGTAAAACGGTGGTTTAATTTCTGCATGATTTTGTTTGACTTGGCCCCGGAATTCTGGGTATTATTTGACCCAGGGGATCGCTAATCTAAACCACCGTTTTTTTTCGGCATGGTTTTATGGGTATTTTTCCCCAGATTTCCGCGTGATTTATACCATTTTATTTGGCACAATTTTTTGTGAATTTTTTGGGGCATAGATTGCCGTGCCACATACGTGGCTCGCAATGACATAAAATACTAATTCCCCAAGAATTGTCATTGCGAGCGAAACGCGGCAATCCATAGGCAACCGACACCCCGCCCGCTACCGCGTGCACCCCTCTGGCCAGAGGGGAATTTTATTTTACGGCTGTCGCGGTCCAAGTTATCCTCCTGTGGAGGGGTGTCCGCCAGGACGGGGTGGTCTTTTTTGACCCTGCGGGGCAATAGATACCGGCCTGCGCCGGTATGACGGTGGCGTGTGGTTTGGGGGGGCATATTTTACGAACATTGTGCAACAATAGGTGGGAGTAATTTTAGAGACCCTATTCCCGCCTTTGCCCACCCACAAAATCTTGCGATTTTGCGGGGCCCGGAGCAGAAATGACAACAAGAAGTGTCCGCCATCGGCGGACACAACCATTGCTCTCTGCTCTCTACACTCTGCTCTCTAATAAAAAATGCCCCGGTGGGGCGTTTTTATCCATGGTATCCCATTGCGACAATAAACATTTCGACGCTGTCCTTGCGCGAGGCAGGCGGCTTTATATGGTGCACCGTGTCGAATTTTGCCTTTATCTGTTTTATCAATTCGCCGGTCGTGCCGCCCGTGAACGATTTGGCGACAAATGTCCCGCCCGGCTTTAACGCGCGCAATGCAAAATCAAACGCGTATTCCAGCAACACCATCTGGCGCAAGTGGTCGGTCTTTTTATGTCCCACCGTGTTCGGTGCCATATCAGACAACACAACGTCAACCGTGCCGTGGCCCGCCGCGTCATCTGGCAAATTCAATTTGTCCACCAGCCACCCCAGCGCAGCATCGGTCGTAAAATCGCCCTGGTAAAATTCAACGCCTGGAATTGGCGTTATTTCCAGCAAGTCCATTGCAAACACGCGCGAACGCGGATACTGGCGCACAACGTATTGTGTCCACGATCCCGGTGCCGCGCCCAGGTCAACAACAACCTGGCCATTTTTCAAGAAGTGGAATTTTTCATCCATTTCAATCAATTTATATGCCGCCCGCGCACGATATCCATCACGATGGGCGCGCGCGACATACGGATCCGCCGCCTGGCGTTGCAGCCACGCGACCGATGATTTATGTGCAGCAATTTTTTTATTTAATATCTTCATTTTATTGTCATTCCGCAGAGCCCGTGTGCGTTGCGCCAGCAACAGTCATAGGGCGAGTGCGGAATTTCTTGTTCAGTATTTTCATTTTATTGTCATTCCGCAGAACGTATCACAATATCGCATTACCCCAAATTACCTTGTTTTTTCATGCGTTCCATGATGGCCTCCATTCCGCCCATACGTTGCACCATCGCCATCTGTTGACGCATTTTGTTATACTGCTTGATAATATGTTCAACATCGCGCACCGTGCAGCCCGCGGTTTCGGCAATGCGCGCCTTGGCATTGGCAAATACCTTGTCCGGTTCCGCACGTTCGGCGGGGGTCATTGCCTCCAGAATCTTTATCTGGGCATCAACACTGCCGTCTTTGATTTTTTCCTTCATCGCGGCGACCGCGCCCGACATACCCGGCACCATTTTCAACAGACCGCTGAAATTGCTCATCTTTTTAATCTGTTTTAACTGGGCCAACATGTCGTTCATATCAAATTGACCCGACATCATACGCTGGGCCGTTTCCTTCATCCCAGATGGCATTTTTTCTTCCATCTGTTTTAATTCTTTCTCGCTAAGTTTGGCGTCATCTGTCGCGACAGTTTCCTGTTTCTTTTTACCAAAGCCGAACATTTTTTACTCCTTTGTTTTCTTTATATATTATTTGCCAATATGCGGTTTGTCCAGATATCGACGCAAATATTTTCCAGTCAGTGATTCTGGGACCGCGGCAACCTGCTCTGGTGTACCGGTGGCAATTACGCGGCCACCGCCCGCCCCGCCGGTCGGCCCCAGGTCAATTACCCAATCCGCCGTTTTAATCACGTCCAAATTATGTTCAATCACGATAACCGTGTTTCCAGCATCAACCAATTCATGCAACACCGACAGCAACAGTTTTATATCTTCGAAATGCAGACCGGTTGTCGGCTCGTCCAGGATATAAATCGTCTGGCCCGTGCTGCGCGCGGCCAATTCTTTGGACAGTTTGATACGTTGCGCCTCGCCCCCGGACAGGTCCAGCGAACTCTGGCCCAATTTAATATAATCCAATCCCACGCGTTTCAGTAATTCCAGCTTGCGCGAAATCTGGGGCACATTGATGAACAGATGATACGCCTCGTCCACGGTCATGTTCAATACATCTGCGATTGATTTGCCCTTGTATTTCACGGCCAGGGTTTCGTCATTATAACGCGCGCCGTGGCATTTGTCACACTCGACATACACATCGGCCAAGAAATTCATTTCAATCTTTATCTGGCCATCACCCTGGCATGCCTCGCACCGGCCGCCCTTGACGTTAAACGAAAAGCGTCCAGATGTGTATCCACGGGCCTTGGCCTCGGGCAGGCCGGCAAAGAAATCACGGATATTTGAAAACACGCCGGTGTATGTGGCAGGATTGCTGCGCGGGCTGCGCCCGATGGGCGATTGGTCAATATCGACAACCTTGTCCACGTTTTCCATACCGCGGATAATGTCATGCGCACCCATTTCAATTTTTGAATTATACAGCGCGCGCATCAATGCCGGATACAGTGTGTCCAACAACAGTGTCGATTTACCCGAACCCGACACACCTGTCAGCGCGATGAATTTACCCAGCGGGAATTCCACATCTATGTTTTTCAGGTTGTTTTCCCGCGCCCCAGTAATCGTGATTGACTTGCCATTGCCGGCGCGACGCTTTTTTGGAACCTCTATCTTGCGTTTGCCGGTCAGATATTGCGCTGTCAGTGAATCCCGGCATTTCATCACCTGTTGTGGCGTCCCGGCGGCAACAACATTACCACCATTTACCCCCGCCCCACGACCAATATCGACCAGGTAATCTGCCGCACGCATGGCGTCTTCGTCATGTTCGACAACGATAACCGTGTTATCCTTGTCGCGCAACATTTTCAATGTATCCAACAATTTGTCATTATCACTCTGGTGCAGGCCGATTGACGGTTCATCCAATACATACAGCACGCCGGACAGGCCGCTGCCAATCTGGGATGCCAGACGGATACGCTGCGCCTCGCCCCCGGACAGGGTTCCCGCCATACGCGACAACGTTAAATACCCCAGGCCCACGTTCTGTAAAAATTGCAGGCGCGACGTAATTTCACGCAGGATTACGCGCGCGATATCGTTTTCTTTTTGGGACAAATGATTTGGCAAATCTGTGAACCAGCGCAGTGAATCATCAACCGACAAATCACACGCATCCATAATATCAAAACCATTGATTTTGACACACAGTGCCTGGATATTCAGGCGTTTGCCGTGGCACATCGGACACGGCTTTTCCGACTGGTATTTTGCCAGTTCGGCCTTCATCGCCTCGGATTCCGATTCGCGCCAGCGACGTTCAATGTTCGGGATTACACCCTCGTATGGCTTTTCATAAACAAAACCGTTCCAATTGATTTTAATAGGCTCGTCCCCGCTGCCATACAGAATCAGATTCTTTTGTTCGGCGGTCAACGTATGCCACGGCTTTGACAACGGAATCTTGTATTTTTTATGCAACGCGTCCAACAGATGGTCAAACTGGCTCAGCATTCCACCACGCGACCACGGCGCAATCGCACCATCCAAGATTGACTTTGACGGGTCCGGTATCACCAAATCCGGCGACATATTCAGTTGCACGCCCAAACCATCGCACGCCGGGCACGCCCCCAACGGCGCGTTAAAAGAAAACAGACGCGGTTCAATTTTCGGCACGGTAAAACCACTGACCGGGCACGCATAGTTCTGGGAATACAACGTGTCTTCGTTCGTGTCCAGGCGACGCACCAACACCGACCCCGGCACCAGGCGCAAAGAGCCCTCGAACGATGCATACATACGACTGCGGAATTCATCAATGGCATTGCTGTCGGCGTCCGCCGCTGGCATGGCCAGACGGTCCACAATCACAAATATGTCGTGCTTTTTATTCTTGTCCAATGGTGGCACAGACGACAAATCATACAATTCACCGTCAATTATCGCACGCTGGTAACCCTGCTTTATCAAAAATGCGATTTCTTTTTTATATTCACCCTTGCGCGACCGCACCAGCGGGGCCAGGATATAAATACGCGTTGCCGCCGGAATTTTCATTGTCCAATCAACCATTTCGGCAATTGTCTGGGATTTAATCGGCAGGCCTGTTACCGGCGAATGCGGCACACCGACGCGCGCCCACAACAAACGCAAGTAATCATAAATCTCGGTCACCGTCCCAACGGTTGAACGCGGATTTTTTGATGTGGTTTTCTGTTCAATGGAAATTGCCGGGGCCAGACCTTCTATTAAATCAACATCTGGCTTTTTCTGCATATCCAAGAACTGGCGCGCATATGATGACAATGATTCGACATAACGACGCTGGCCCTCGGCATAAATGGTGTTAAACGCCAGCGACGATTTGCCGGAACCCGACACGCCGGTCAAGACCACCAATTTATTCTTTGGTATGTCCAGGTCAATATTTTTAAGATTATTTTCGCGCGCGCCGCGAATTTTTATTATTCCACTCATAGTCTTAAATATAGAAAAAATATTAAAAATTGCAATAGACGGGGCGAAATTTCTTTCGCCCCGAACGTGTGTATTTATTCCGCATAATTACTCGGCACTGGTGGCGGTCGCCGATATCAGTTTTTCGGGGCTTAAATCAATCCCAGATTTACGGGTATGATCCGCACCGGCCTTGGGTGCCAATTTACCATTTACCCAAATATCTACGCCACCGGCATTGCCAAATGTTGCCTTGGTGCTGGTCCCAGATGGGACATAATACACATCGCCCGGAACCAAGACACGGCTGAACACGGTGTTTCCGCGCCCATCTTCGACCTTGACCCAGGATTCATCAATCGCCTGTAAAATAACGGCGGCCTTGTCACGATTATCCACGCCAAAGCGTTCACGCACGGCAACTGCATAATTTGGTTCAACCACCGTCGCAACAACGGGTGCATCCGCCACAGCGGTCGCATCATCGTCTGATTTGCCCCCAGACACAACCGCAACCACCGCAATAACCAAGATTGCCGCGACAACCGCGCCCGCGAACCACATCCAGTGACCGCGCACAAACTGCACCACGTGACGCAACGCGCCACCAAATGTCAGACGCGCATGATGCGCAACGTTGCACGCCCCAGAATCATCGGCACCGTCGTCCTTGTCCGAATGCGCCTGGCATTCATTGCCCAGGCCCATTTCACGTTTCAATTTCGCCACGATTTCATCAGGATTCAACCCCAATTCCATCGCATAATTACGCGCAAACCCCAGGATATATACCGGTTCTGGAATCACGGTGTAATTGCCATCTTCCAATGCCTGTAAAAATTCCTCGCGGATACACAGTTGCTTGGAAATAGTCGGTATTTCGCGCTTGCGCCGACCGGTTGTGCGCGCATTGCGCAGTATTTCGCCAACTGTGATTTCGACCTGTGGTTCTGTATTATTTTCGTTCATATTTCTTTATCCCTTGTTGCAACATATCATAAACCTATATTTTGCGACCCGCAACCCCAAAATTCACGAATTGCATCACGCAGCGCATCTGCATCAGTAATTTGATTGACGCGAATACGAAATTCTGACGAATTTGGTCGCCCCGCCGAATACCATGCGGCATGTTTGCGGAACATCGGCACCGCCACCGACGCGCCGTAATATTCAATCGCATATTCCAGATGTTCCAGCACGACGCGCCCAACGTTTTCCGGCATCACATCGCACCCCGCAATTTGCCCCAGGACCCACGGTCGCCCCAAAATCGCGCGCCCAATCATCACCCCGGCATAGCCCAATTTTTCCATGTCAGCCGCCCCCGCCGCGGTCGCGATATCACCATTTGCAATAATTGGAATCGGCGCATCTGACACATCTGGATGCACCGCCGGACCGACATATAACTGGGCCCGCGTCCGACCATGCAGCGTGGCAAACCGCACACCAGAATCCGCGGCAATGTGCACCAGTTCACACCAATCACGATGCGCGTCATCCCAGCCCAGGCGCGTTTTCACCGACACCGGAATATCCACCGCACGCACCACCGCCGCCATAATTTTCCCGGCCAGCGCATGATCCCGCATCAAAAACGCCCCTGCCCCGGCACGCGTTGCAACCTTGGGCACCGGGCACCCCATATTTATATCAATCCAGCGCGCGCCATTATCCTGTAATATCCGCGCCGCATCCGCCATCAGCGACACATCGGCACCGAAAATCTGGGCACCAACGGGTCCCTCGTCATCATAGCGGTCAAAATTACGCAGGCAATTTTTATGCGCCGCAACCAACGAATGACACGAAATCATTTCTGTCACCAGTGGCGCATTTGGCGCAAACATGCGCAAGACCCGCCGAAACGGTCGATCGGTAATTCCCGCCAGTGGCGCAGCAAAAATTTGATTATCACTAAACATTTGTGATATAATGCCATCTATGAAGGAAAAAATCAAAAATTTATTTGGTTTCATCGGGCGCGCCTGGGGGGCCAGCTGGCGTGGCAAGGCGGGCGTTCTGGCCACGGCATTTGCCCTGTTTATGTTTGTGCGTATATTTTGGGGCGCGGTCAACGTCCAGAATTTTGTGATAAACATATGGCGTCTGGGGAACGAGCAGACACAACTGGCCACAGAACAGGCGAAATTGGACACACTGAACCGTCATATTGATTTACTGCAATCTTACAGTCCGGATTATGTCGAAGAATTGGGTCTGAAATACCTGAACATCGGCGATGCAAAATTCAAGATTTTAAAGATATAAAAATCCCCGCAACGCGGGGATTTTTATCAATTCAACCATATAATCATCACATTTAAATACGTTGCGAAAATCATCCATATGATATACGGCCACACCAGGTATCCGGCCCAACGATTAAACGGCCGAAACGCCCGCATCATAAACGCCGAAACGATAATCAGACCGACCAACACAATCAACGCCGCGCCCGCCATATGCAAACCAAAGAACAAATATGACCACAACGCATTTAACGCCATCTGGCCCAGGAATAATAAATACGCGGTAACCTTGGACTGGCGCGCCTTTGTATTACGAATAACCAGGAATAACGCCAAACCCAACAAGAAATACAATATCGTCCACGCGACACCAAACACCCAACCATCTGGCGTCAGCATTGACTTTTCCAGTGCGTTATACCACAAATCTGATGCGCCACGCGGCGTGAACATAATCCCGATTGCGCCGGGTATAAATGCCAACACCATGGCCAAAATGAATTGAAAAAAGGCTTTCATATGGACTCTCCTTTATTGGACTCTGTGCCATATGATTATACGTCAATGCCCCGCCCCACAACCACAGGAACGATTTCACAAAAAACCAGACCGCCAAAATGGCGGCCTGGGGTTTTCTATTGCGCGCGACGACTGCGAATATTTATCATCAAGCGCACAAACGGCTTCATAAATTCGGGCATATGCCAGAAATACATCAGGACCAGCCCGACATTACGGCGCAAGAAATGCGCTTTCAGTGGCACAAACGTGCCATCAACATACCACCGCTTTGCCCACAAAAATTCCACCAACGCCAATTCACGAATGCGCCGGCGGTCAATATGCACACCGGTTTTCGCCTGGTATTCGCGCAAAACCTGGCGATACAGGCGCGGATTGCGCGACAATGAAAACAACACCAAATCACGCCCACGTTCATAAATACCACAGTTACCAAAGTCAAACACGCCCTTTAACCGGCCATCGGGATATACCACAGAATTCGCGCCCTTGACCCCCATGTGCACCGGCACCATATCGGACTTTGCAACCGGCGCATTTATAACATTTTCGTAAAATTTGCGGAACCGTGCCAGCGACCGCGCCGACATATATGGGCGCAGGTATTCTTGGACCAAATCAAAATCAATATACGGCATCGTATTGCGCACCTCGGGCACCGCCCGCCCCATCGCATCCACATCCACCGAATGCAATTCGGCCAAGAATCCCGCCACCGACCGCGCCAGGTTGCGCTGGCGTCGTGGTGAAAACTGGAACCGATGCCATGACCACTTTTCCCCAGTCAGCATTTCATGCATCGCATATTGAAATCCGTCACGCTGGACAATCTTGATATCAGGAATCTGGACCGTTATATATTTGCGCAAGAAATTACAAATATCCGCTTCGCGCGTATAGATTGAAATTCCCTTGGATGTAAAACGGAACACATGTGCCCCGACACGAAACGCCGCAGAATCACTGCCGTGCCCCAGATATTTGATTTTTTGTCCCGGGTAATTTTTCTCTAAAAACGCGGTGATTTCTTCCAGTGTCATTTTTGTCCCCACTTGCCCAAAATAAAAAACTGGCGCACAATGCAATAATGCAGACGGGTCGCTCGGTGTTGACACACCTGTGCGGCATTCCTGACGTCTCGCCAGCGCAAAATAATGCTTGGCTCGCCTACTCATTGTCAGAACCGCTCCCCGTCGCAGGTTCGAATCAAAGTCCCCCTGCAACGTGCAATTCCTGTGGCTGCACATTTATCTTGGCGCGCCCTGCAGGATTCGAACCTGCGACCTGCGGATTAGAAATCCGATGCTCTATCCAGCTGGGCTAAGGGCGCACAGCCCCTATTCTATACTATCTTTCGGTAAATTTCAAGTTTTTGAAAATTAAACCCTAAAACGCATATCGCCACTTTATTGATCCGGTATGACTTTGAAAACCACTACGTAGTTCTAAGCCGTACTCTGCACCTATGTTGAAACGTCCAAATACTTTTTCCACCAAAAGACGCGGTGAAATGGCGACCCTGCCCGGTGCATCCAATAAAACCTCTCGTCTATTATACCCAGTAAAATTTATAGTCATTACCTCACGTTGTTTATTTATATCATACAGCACATCTGCATACAAATGTATCTTGAAAGCATCCGTATCTATGACGTATTTAATCCCCGGTGCAAGCGTCCACATATTTATGTTATTTTGCGAAATGGCCATGCCGTATTTATCCGTATATGTGTCTGGCATTATGCCAAGATATCGCACACCAACTTGTGTTATAAAATTGTGGGGCATGTACAAACCAACATTTAATCCGACCCCATAGTTTTGTACATGACTGCGACGGTCATCTGGTTTATACCATGAAATGCCATAATTACCAATTATATTGGCATATAAATTATCAATCAAATATTGCCCATAAATATAAAAGTTATGTGAATTATTGAAAACATTTGCTTTTCCGGTAACAACATCGCTATCAGCAAACGCATAAGAAAAGCCAATCTTTGTATTACTAGCAATGTTCTTATCTGCCCCAACAACAAAAAACAACGTATTGGCTTTCCAATCATGGTGTTTTTGTTGCGCATAATTATATGCCACATTCGTCCACACACCATCTGATTTTTGCGCCATACGATCCGTTAACTGATTTTGTTGTAAATTAAATATATTTTTTGTGTATGCGCTCGCTACATATGGTCTATGTCGAATAACATAATTTTCTATAAAATCATCAATTTGCCCTTGAATATCATTTGCAATTATTGATGGAATTGTCTGGATAACATTCGGGGTTGTGTCTGCATCTGACAACAAAACCGAATAATATTCCCCAACCGCAGTTTTCAAATCATTAAATGTTTTGTCAGATATTTCTATTCTGTCCTTATACCACCAATCCGTAGCAATATTGTCCCAAACAAAATCATCTAATGAAATATCATAATAATGGAACACACTGTCGTATGGTGCCACGGATTCTCCGCCGGCACCATCACCCAACCATTCTGTTTGTTGAACAACCATTGTTTTAGTATCAAGATTATATGTATAATATATGTCTGATATACCAGTTAAATCGCCAGGACCCGCAATTTCTGGATCATATTGTCTATAAAAAGTATCATCGTATACTATAAAAACTGGACTACTAGCAAACCCATCCATAGACAATAGACATGCACAAAATATAAATATTCTTTTCAATATTTTCTCCCTTGGTAAAAAATAACCGCCACAGGAGATGGCGGTCGGGCGTTTTCAAAATCATAGAGTACATGATCCCGTTGCTTTCAACATATAACAACAGACACCCGACCAAACTGTCAGGCTTTTCGATGCGAAGCATCATAAACATTCGGATTACGATGCGATCGCACCGTACTCTATGGGTTTTGAAAGACCCGAACCCATATCCCTATGGATTCAATGTGAATTTTAGCGTATAAATTCCACATTTGCAAACCATAAAAAACACCGCCCATTTGGGCGGTGTTTCATCCGTGGATTTGTTATCCGATTACATTGCGTTTTAATTTCAGCAATTCTATATACATGTATATATCTGATGCCGCATACAGCAACAATGTTATGGCCAGGTAATATACCACCGCGATTGGTGCCGCCATCGGCCAGAACAGCAACGCCACCGCCAACGCGACCAACACAACCGCCATAACCAGGTCAAATACCCAATGTCCAAAACGCGCACGTGCCATATTGATTGCAAATATCAACGCACGCAGGGCCTTGAACAAGAACAGCGCGACAAATATCACGGTCATCACGCGGATTGACCCCGTCGGATATACACAGAACAGCACACCCAACACCACGTTTATCAGTCCGAACAGCACATCAAACCATCCACCACCGACATTACGCGATGCGATAAACCCAACGATTGTGCGATACATCCCAAACAGCACCAATCCGATACCGATGATAAACATAAACGCAGTCAGCACGACCATCGGCTTGAACGCCATCAATATTGCGGCGACGCCGAACAACAGCCCCTCGCATACCAACAATGGCGCACTGTGATCATACAGGCGTTGCACCCCGGCGGCAATCGGATCAGACGGCGCGCGGCGCGTGCGGGTTGCGCGAACCGGCTTGACTTTCTTGGTTGATTCTTTCTTTGGCATAAAATCCCCCCTTTTGGTATTTATGTGATACACACATTGTAATGCAAACGGTGCGAATATTCAAGTCCCCACAACGGGCAAAAATTCACAATTGACGCAAAAATGCCTTGACCTGGGGCCAATATGTTGTAAAAAATTGACCGGAAATAAAAATCTGTATCAAAGGACCAAAAATGAACACACACGATAAACTAGTAAAGGTGCACCGCCCATACCAGACCGCCGACAAACAGTGGATTGTCGTTTGCTCTTATTCCATTGGGCGCGATACCCAGGCGCGGTATAATATCCAGAACGTATATAATTCTGCGCTGCGTGCATATGCGAAATACATTCAAAAATCATTACACGCCGCCCGCACCAGATAAAAAAACGCGCCACTGGCGCGTTTTTTTAGTGAGTAAGTGATACAGTGATACAGTGATATAGTTTTAGAATAGAGAACTATTCATGTGTCGCCTGCGGACTACGTCCTTGCCGCAACCTTCGCGTACCGCTCGGTTTCATTGCGAGCGCAGCGCGGCAATCCATAAACCGACACCCCGCCCTGCGGGCACCCCTCTGGCCAGAGGGGAACTGACGGCAGTGCGCATGCGCGCAACACCATATACCTGGATTCTGGGGTCAAGCCCCAGAATGACACATACGAAAAAGTCCGCAACTAAGACATAAACTATGTTCGTAAAATAAAAAACAATTCTCAGACCTTGTCATTCCTGCGCAGGCAGGAATAGGGTCTATGCCGTGCGAGCGTATGCGAGCCATATCCAAACAATTGCGGATTTATTATTGGTGACTAATTGCCGAATTACGACCAACCAAGGGAACGCAATGGACCCCGGCCTGCGCCGGGGTGACGGAAGTATGTGGGTTGGTGCCATATTTTACGTATATTGTGCAACAATAGGTAAAAGTAATTTCTTAGTCCCTATTCCCGCCTGCGTAGGAATGACAAGTTTTTAAGTTTTATATTCTAAAACTCTATCACTATATCACTCTATCACTTTATCACTCTTTCATTGCTCTCTGCTCTCTTGTAAAAAACGGGGCCATGCCCCGTTTTTTATAACTTTTCAATTCTGTCTACTTCGATTTCTGTTTTGAACAGTTTGGATTCAACCTCGCCATACAGTTTAACATTATCGTCCGGCGTCACCGTCAGGCCGTTCCAATCATCGTCGTCAATTTCAATAACAATTGAATCGGTGGCATCGCGGAATAAATATTTTTCGTCGCCCATACTCTTGATAATATTCCCCGTGACAATTACAGGAACATCGTCGCGCATTTCTTTGACCTGGGCCACGGTGACGATGGTTTCATTACTATCAACAAAACCGGCACTGGCCGCCGTCACAGACATCATAACCGCCATTGCACCAACAAACATTTTTTTCATGTATTTACTCCTTTGTTTTATTGTTTTTTGATATGCACATCCACCTGGGGGAACGGGAATCCGACCTTTTTCTTTGGCAATTCATTATAAATCTTTTCCAAGACGTCCGGTCCCGTCGCAAACATATCGGCGTATTTTGCCCAGAACAAAATCTTTAACACAACGGCACTGTCGCCCAGGTCTTTGACCATAACCAATGGTGCGGGGTTGTCCGCGATACGCGGGTCACGTGCCAAGATATCCATAATCACCCGACGGGCGGTCGCAACACTGGCCCCATATTCAATGCCAACCGTCAATTCCGTGCGACGCAACGCCCCACCCGACAAATTCGTTATTTCACCATTAGCCAGCGCACCATTTGGCAAAAACACAACCTGGTTATCAAACGTGTGCAATTCGGTTGTAAAAATCATAATCTTTTTAACGACGCCGGTCTTGCCCGATGCGGTCGCGATTGTGTCGCCAACCTTGAACGGTTTCAAGAACAAGATAATCACACCGCCGGCGAAATTCTGCATTGTGCCAGACAATGCCATACCGACCGCCAACGTGCCGGCCCCCAAGACCGCGACGATTGACGTCATTTGAACACCGACCGTTGTCAACGACACGATTATTGCGATTATACGCAGTGCAATGCTGACAAATGAACCGATGAACGACTGTAACGACGGGTCCAGTTTGCGCCGTTCCATTCCGCGACGCACAGATTTAGAAACGCGCGACGCCAGCCACAGCCCCGCCACCAGTATGAATATAGACGCCGTCAACCGGACCGAAAAATGTATCGCCGTCTGGCCCAGTGATGTAATAACGGATTCCAGGTTTATCCCGTTTGCCAATGCGTGTGTATTTTCCATAATGAATTATCCCCCAGATATATTACATTGCGATATCTTCACAATTCGGGCCATCGGTTTTAACGTCGCAATTCTTGTTCGCCTTGCGGAACCAATTGCCGCCCTTTATCGTGCAACTCTGTGTGGTTGTGGTGGTGCAAACGTGGCAATTACGCGTTTCACGGTTAAACAGACTGGTCACGGTTTTGGTGACGCCACTGCCCGCGGTGGTCGTAATTGATGTTTCACCCGTGCCGCCACGTGTCAGGTCATCATTGCTGAGGCCCGAGCCCACATCATAACTGATTGCATATGGTGCCGCCAGCGGCGTTGATGACGAAATTCCGGTTGTGCCCGCCCCGCCGGTTTCGGCCAATTTCTGGCACATATATTGGGCCAGATCGGTCGACGCATCCTTAGTCGCGGTTGCAATCTGTTCGTTTAACTTCGCGTTATAGTTATCCTGGGCCTGGCGCAATGCGGCAACCGCAATCTGCATTTTCACACTGTTTAACAGGTTCGGGAAACGCGCCGTGGTTTTCTGGTTCGCCTTGCCCGTAATCTGGGACAAATCGCGCCCGTTCACACAGTATTGAATTTGCGGATCTTGTTCAATCATTTCAATTGTGCGGTTGATTGTGCCGGCAATGTTGTTCAGTTCTTCTTCGATTGACGAAATGATACCATCGGCATTTTTGACCGACGAATTGCGCGTGCGAATCTGGTTCAGGTATTCTGCAACACCGATTTCACCCGGTCCCAGACGCACAGTCTTGCCATCGCCATTGTCAATCGTTTTGCCAGACGCGTCGCCCATCTTGATACTGCCGAACGAAATCATACCGGTCACACGATATGTCGTGCCGTCTTTCTGGGAACGCAATGACCCGGTGCCAATTGTATCGTCACTGGCGAATTTATTACAGTCGGTGGTGCTGCCGCAAATTTCGGCCATTTTGGCATCGACCAGGTTTTCACACTGGGTCAGCGCACTGTTATCAATATTCAGATACAGCCCCATCAGCATAGAATCCAAATCATCCATCGAGAAATCTTTGTTATTCTGTTTGCAGACAACCAATGTATCAATCGGGCAAATATCGTGGATATAATCGTAATCCATACCGATACAGTTCTGGAAATTCGCACCACAACGTGTGTCGGCGGTAAAGCACTCTTTGACCTCGTTCGTGCAGGCATCAACACGCATCGCCGCCAGTTTATCGGTTACATAGTCCCAAATTTGCGGTTCCATGCGTTCACACGGGTCAATTTCAACCTTGCAGAAACTGCGTGCCATATCGGGACGCGCCAAACAGGCGTCCATTGTTGCAACACCCTTGCCCGCAATATCATCGCGACACGCCGTCTGGATACAGTCGGAAATTGTGCCCAGGCACGATTGACGAAACTTTGATTCAACCTGGGATTCGGCAACCTTTATCGTTGGGGCTGCCTCGCGCAGAAAGGCCGGCCAAACCTGGTCGCGGACGGCGACGCATTGGTCCAAAACCTTTTCACAAATGGTGCGCTTGGAATTCAATATTTCCATGGTTGACGTGGTTATGTCATATTTATCAACCGTTGCAACCGTGGTGCCGGCGGTGCTGACCGCGGCATTGTTCTGCATGTTTTCAGACGCAATTGTCGAAACACAATTTTCCCAGCCCGCGCCACAGGCATCATCGGTCTGCATGCACTTTTTAAATTCCACCATGCATGTGCCCAAATCATATTTATTGGCCGATTCAAAACTTTCTTGCAATGCGGTGCGCACTTCGCCCTGGGCGGCGGCCAAATCTTGCTTTGCGGTGGCCATTTTGGCGTTGATACTGTTTTCAAATCCGCGACAGTCGGATACAATCTGGCGTGAATATAATTGGGTCAAGAAATTCAAATCAGACGAACATTTGTCCGGAATCTGGGCCGTGCACAATTCCTGGGCCGCGTTATACAGCGCGTTGCCGGTCTTGTCCGCGATGCCGGTCGCGACATCTTCGTCATCGTCGCTGGTCGCGTTAAACAACGCCATCAGTTCCTGGCGATTTTGGGCCTTTTTTTCCGCCGCGGTCAATTCGCCCGACTTGATAATATTGCCATTTTCATCATATTTACGTTCGCCGGTGAATATAATATCGGCATCCGCGCCCGCGCGAACCTTTTCAACCTCTTCGGTGCGGATACGTGCGGCCTCGTCCACCATATCTTGGATTTCGGCCAGTTGTTGTTCATATTTTGCGTTTTCGTCACTGCATGCGCAACTGCCCCCGCTGGAATTGTCAGCGATACAGAATTGATCCATACACGAATAATACGCGTCATAACATTCCTGGTCATACAGACCCGTTGCCGTCAGCCGCGCCCGAACATTTGTCCCGGTTTGTATTGCCGCCTGTTTTGATGTCTTGGCCGCCGCCAACGCGTCACCCGCACCCACAGCCACAGCACCACAAATCGCAAACGTCAAAATATTTTTTATATTCATATTTTATGCCCGCATATTACATATTTATATCTTCACAGGATTCAATTTCCTGGCAGAATTCTTGTTTGCCGCCCGCACTGCGTCCCGCGAACAGACCGCCAACCGCGCCAACGACACCGCCGATTGCCGTGCCCCATCCCGGGGTCACCATCGTGCCGGCCGCCGCACCCGCCGACAGGCCGCCCGCCAATCCTTTCAGACCCGCGGTTCCCTTGGATTCGCCGCCCGTTTCGCAAACCTGTTGCATACGACACACGTGACAATTACGCAACGATGGTTCAAACGATACACTGCGGATATAGCTGTAATTCTTGGACGATTTGTCTGGCGATTCCACCTTGTATGTATTCAGACAGTTCTTTTCCGCCGCATCCAAATCTTGTTGGCGCGACAGTTCTGAAATCTTGGTTTCCAACGCGCGCATCGCACGATTTTCGGCACCAATCTGTGCGACCATTTTCGCACTGTTGAATACCGTGTCGCCCAATGATTTTTTACCGGTGGGTTTCTGGCTGTCCGAACATGCGGCAACCGTTTTATCCTGTTCAAACTGGGTAAAGAATTCATCCACCGACGCGGCAACATTACTGCGCACGGTTTCACGCAACTGCGCCAATGCCACTGAATCATCTGGCACCGACGTCAGTGACGCAATCGTCGTATCCGTCGGCAGGCACGACATATCCGTGCCGCAAACCTTGCCCAACTGTTCGCCAAAGTAATTCAGGCACCCTTGCAGCATCTGGTAATCCATCTGTAACAAAACCGATTGCACAATTATGTCAAATTGGGTTTCGTTTTTGCATGACGGATACATATCCTGGGGGCACAGCGCAGCAATTTCTGTTGCACTTTTACCAACGCATTCCGGCGCAGTAAAGTTTTCACCGCACTTGCTTTGCAGGCATTTATCAATATCGTTCTGGCAGAAATGTGTCCGCAGATATCCCAATTTATCATTGACCGCACTTTGGATACCCGGAATCATTTCTTCGCATTCGGTAATGACCGGACAAACACCGGCCGCAACCTTGACATCGGTCAGGCACGCCGAATTTGTTTCCGTGCTGCATCCATCTTCCAAACAGACCTGAATCCGTGCCAGGCATGTTGCGCGGGCATTTTTATCCGCATATTTTGCCGCATCAACCAAAATGCTTTCTGATTCTGCGTCCCAGTCCTGTAACACGCTGTCGCGAACGGCCATACATTGATCCAGAACATTTTCGCACGCATTTGCGCGACGCCCCAACAGGTCGCGATCCAAACAGTTTTCAAAGTTCGCGCCACAGCCGCCCTTGTCCGCGATACACGATTTATACGCCAACAGGCATTCGCCGCGGTTGTATTTATTTGTTGTATCCAACATTTCCAGACGCGCCTTGCGCACAGCGGCCTCGGCCGTGCGTTTGTTTGCCTGGGCATTTGATTTCTGGTCGGCCAGATATGAATCAAACGCCTTGCAATCGGCAACAATTTGACGGGAATATAACGCCTCTTCCATATCGGCAGAACTGCCGCATTTCGCCAACGTGTCGGCACAATATGTTGCCGCCATTGAATACAGGCCATCACCAATATCTTCGTCCGCGCCCAGCGAATCCGAATTATTGTCGCTGTTTAACCACTCGGTAAAACTCAGTCCCGATGCACGCGAACTTTTTTGCGCGGCCGCGCTCTGGCCAAATACCAGTTTTGCCTTGGCCCCCAGCTGTTCGCGTTCTACCCCTTCGGTGTATAAATTATCGGCGTCTGATTGAATTTGTTGAATTTCTTGAATCAATGATTTTGATTTGTTTATGTTGTCCGAACACGCGCAACGGTTGCCCTCGCTCTCGTCCAACAGGCAGAATTCATCCATACATGCGCGATACGCCGTGCGGCACGATGCATCAGTGCCAGTGTCAGACGCGCCCGGATTTGGTGCCGGGTCCGGTGTCGGTTCTGGTGTGGGTGTTGGATTTGGCGTTGGATTTGTTGTGCCACCGCTGCTGCTGGTGGTTGGCATCGTCGGTGTGGTGGTTTTGTTTCCGCCCAGATTTCCCGTCATATTTGGCGCACGCGCACCCGCCATTGACATACGCGTCACCCCGACACGAACGTTCGTATCATCACGCGTCGCCCCATATGCCAGTCCCGGCACAACACACAACAATGTGAAAAACAAGCCTAATCTCATATGACTCCACCCTACATTATTATGTCTAATTTTATCAAATCCGGCCCCGCCGTGCAAGCAGATAAAAACAACTTGCAATTTTTTATGCAAAAATATAATATTAGACCAGTAAAAATTCAGAAAAATGCTAAGGATAAACTATGGCAAAAGATGATGTAATTGTATTCAGTGGCACGGTCGAAGATAAATTACCGAACACGATGTTTCGTGTTAAATTGGAAAATGGTCACGAAATTCTGGCCACGGTGTGTGGCAAAATGCGCAAGGCGCGCATCTGGGTCAACATTGGCGAACGCGTTCGTGTTGAAATGACCCCATACGATTTGGACAAGGGACGCATCACATTTGTTGAACGTAACCGTCCATCAAACACCGATACAAATAATCAATAAAACATCCCGCAATCTGCGGGATTATTTTTGCAAAAAAATTGCGCAATTGTGCGAAATAACCCTTGCCCCGAAAAGGGCATTTTTGCTATCATTATCACAAAGCCAAGGATGAAAAAGATTTTGCTTTTTGCCGCGACACTTTGTGCCGGCATCGGTTTCGCCGATGCCGCGGTGCGCAGCGTGTCCAGCGTCACCCGCACCACGCCCAGTGACAGTGTCACCACGCGCGCAAAATCGGACACCGCACAATCACAAACATCGGCGCGCACGGGGGCAGCAACCACGACAACATCGCGCAACGCAACGGCGCGCACCACCGCACGCAATACGGTCAATCGCACCGCCACGGCGCGCAGTGCGGCCCGCACCAACACCACCGCGCGCAGTGCAACAACCACCGCGCGCAGCGCGACCACAACACAATCATCTGCACGCAGTGCGACAAAAACCGTCGCGCGCAGCGGGGCGGTCGCCCGCGCCACCACCACATCGGCGACCGGCACAAACACATTTGGCACCGGATACAACACGTGCCGCGACGCATACTTTTCGTGCATGGATCAATTCTGTGCAAAACAGGATGACACATACCGCCGGTGCGTATGCTCGTCCAAGCTGAGTGACATAAAATCACGGGAACGCGCCCTGGGCCAGGCATCTGACCAATTGCAAGATTTCAAGAATTTGAATATAGAGGTTATTCCCAAGACCGCGGCCGAGGTCAAGGCAATGGTCAGCGCGACCACCGGCGAAACCGCGGCATCAACCGCACGCGACAATTCGTCATCGGCGCAAAAACTGGCCGGTATCAGCGCAGTTTTAACCAAGACCAAATCAAATTCGTTATCAACACTGGGGACCCTGGACATCGCCGGCGACATAAACGCAATCTGGGCAACCACAGATTTGGCATCGGGCGCGAACATTGCGAACCTGACCGGGGAATCATTATACAACGCGGTGCACAGCCAGTGCGCCGACCTGGTTTCTGAACGCTGTCCATCACGGTCGACACTGAACATGGTTGTCGCGGCGTATGGCATGTATATTGAAAACGATTGCACAACATTGCTGACGGCATTGGACAAAAAACTGGCCACCGCCCAGGGCACAATACGCAGCACCGAACGCGAAATGAACGACGCGCGTCTGGAAAATTATAACGCGCATAATTCAACATCAATCAACGACTGTATTGCCCAGGTGCGCAAGGATATCACCGCCGACACCGCATGCGGGACCGATTACGTTCACTGTCTGGATATATCGGGCAAATACCTGACCCGGGACAAGGGCGAACCAATTTACACGGCGGATTTTTACCAATTGGAAACCCAGATTTCATTGTCGGGCGATGTGTTGACCAACCCATCAAACCGCCTGATTGTCGCCGAATTAAACAGCAAGCGCGCATATGCCGCGCGCGGACTGGACACGTGCCGCGACCTGGCCGACGATGTGTGGGACGAATTCATGCGCCAGGCAATTGCCGAAATATACCAAGGCCAGCATGAACGTATCCGCACCGTTAAGAACGAATGCCTGGACGTTGTGAACGCCTGTTACGATGAACAGAGCAAGTCGTTAAAAGATTTTAGTAATATCAAAGAGCAATTATTACTGGGGTCGCGCCTGGAATTATCAGAAGAAATGTGCAAAGAAAAATTACAGGCGTGCAGCATGTTATACAGCGACGGTTCCGGTAACGCCCTGGATTTATTGGTCCAGGCCATGCACAACATCACCGATCAAAAGATTGGCAAGGAATGCCGTGTCACCCTGCAAGAATTTGCCCGCGACATGTGCGCCGTCCCATCTAATGACAGTCTGCACGCATATCCATATGGTTGCCGCGTGTATGCGCCGGGCGAACAGCAATACGCCACAAATTACCAGTGCAACCAGGAATTGTGGAATCGCAATAATGGCGACAGCGGTGGCGATGATGATACCGGTGGCACCACACCGGGCGGTGACGACGGCACATCAACCAAAACCGGATATGTTTGCCCAACCAGCAAACAGTATACGAGTTGCAAACAAGGTTACTTCCTGGCAGTCCGTCAAAACGGTATATGGATTGCAAACAACACCGTCACCCCCGGCAACAGTTGCCAGAAGTGCGAGGGCGATGCATTATCACTGGAAGTATGCGGTGGCACAGAAACGCCGGACGAACCAGAGGTTGACACCAGCAAATGTGGCACCGACTATATCGGCAGTCTGTATCAAAAAATGGTGCGTTACGCGATGCAGACCTGTGTCCGTCCGTCTGACGCGACCAAATCCGATTACGTATTGCCGACCACTGTTATGGAAGATGTAAATGTCGTCATGGATTCAATACGCGTTGAAATGGCGACGGTATTGGCCACCGAATGCAAACGTCTGGACGGACTGTGGGTTGATACGCAATGGATTGACCAAGAAAAAAACAATTCCACCGAAACCACAACCGACCAACAGGCCACAAACAACACGAAAAGTGGTGACGGCGTGCATGACATTACGGGACATAAATTGCACCAGAAATTCTATTCCGAAACGGGTGCAAATACAAAATGGGGATATTGCCGCGCCCCGGACGATGATGCGCTCGATAACAATAATTCATCAACCGGGGGCGGCGCAACAACCGGCGGTGATACGTCGGGCGGTGGCACCGGCACAGGCGAATAATGCGGCAACCGTTGCACCGCGGGGCAAAATCTGGTAAAATACACACAGACCAAGAGATTGATATGAAAAAAATATTTACGTTTTCTGTGATATCGGCGTTATGTGGCGCGGCATCGGCCGCAACCCCATGGTGGCAACAGCCAACGATTTGCCGTCTGGACCCGACCAAATGCTATGTTTCAATGGGCGCGGGTTATGACACCGAATTATGGGACGCGACCAGCAGTTGCCGCGGTATAAAAATAATTTGCGGTGCGGCACTCAGTCCGCAGTCAGACGACGCGACACCAATTGGCCGTGCAGAGATTTCACGTGGCACGGGAATCAATACCCGTGATTACGACATAAATATATTAAACGGCGATTGCTTTGGTTCGCGCAAGACCAGTTCAAATGGCACAACCGTTTCACTGGACGGGCAATACGTGAACGTATGGTGCAATGGCGTCCTGGGCGCGGCAGGATATGACGTGTATGAAACATTGGGAAATGGCGAAATCACACGCGGCGCGCAACCATCATGCAATGCACTGGCCGATGCCGGATATGCCGGAATTGCAAACGGTCGCTGTTTTGGTAAATATTATGACAGTGCCGAATACTTTATTGAATGTGGCAATGACCTGGCCCCCAGTCGCCTGGTTATATTAAACGGTGCCGATATTGACGGCGCGACATCGGGCCCCGCCACCCGTGCCGAGGCCGACGCCCTGTTTGACCGGATGTATAAAAAATCCCAGGAACAACACAGCAAATATTTTAAATAATCGTTTATGTTTAAACTCTAAAAAAAAACGGGGCAAATGCCCCGTTTTTTGTTATCAGAATTCATATCTGAATTTCGCCATACCCGTTTGGGACGTATAATCCTGGTGCAAATCCAAATCATACGTCAGCGATATTTCCAGACCGTTATATTCCGCGGTCAATCCGATACCGAATTCCCCACCAAAGCGGGACAGGCGATCGCCGTCAACAACATATGCGGCCGCCCCCGGCATTGTAACGGTGGACATCGCACGGTCAGACACAAAATCATATGTCGCCGCCGCACGCAATTCTGGGAACCAATTGATGGCCGCCCCATTTTCAATTGCAAAGCGGTATTTCAGCCCCGCGACACCGGTCAAGAAATCGGTATCATCGCTGTCCACATGTGTCAACCCGTTGTTATACGAATCCTGGGCCACGTGCAGGTAACGCACACCTGCCTCTGGCGTCATGTCGGACGCAAAAGTGTAACCGGTCATAACCTGGGCACCGAATGCATTTGTATCGTAATCCGATGTCAGGTGCAGGCCGAAGGCATCAACTGCCTCGTCATACTGGGACAGTGTGTAATTCAGCGCGCCGTTGATATACCAATTGCTTGGCTTATACTGGGCGTATGCAAATACGCTGTTGCTGTCGATTTCGGTATTGCGTCCGCCATTTGCATGAACGTCAGAATGTCCAAACGCATATCCCAGACCAATCGTATATTGTTTGGCAATCTGGGCATCAAAACCGGCCGCAACGCCACGGGTGTATCCGTTAAACTGGCCATTGAATTTTGACCGGTTAAACATACCCTGGGCCCAAATGCCATAGTCGGCATTTGACCAGTCGCCACCGCTGCGTCCCGCCATCGGCACGCCCGCCATACGATTTGCCGCCAATGACATAACCGCCCCCTGGACAGATTGCGCCACCGATTGCACAACCGGTTTATCAACCGGGTTTGCCTTGGCCGTTTCGGTTTCGACGTAATCAACGTCGCCATCACGCAATGCCTGTTGCACGTTCAGTGACGCGATATTTGCCAATTCATTGTTGCTGTTGGCCAGACCGGCAACCGTGTTTGCCGCCGTATCGGTCAGACCGGTATCCGCCGCAATTTTATCCACAGACTTGGTTGAAATGATAACCTGGCCCGTGCCAAAGTCATCTTGGGCAACATCATAGATTGCGCCCGCATCAACGATGGTATAATTGACGCCCTCGTTAAATATTTTATATGTGCCGGTTGTCGCAACGGTCAAGGATACGCGTCCCATTATTGCACTGTCGGCATACGTATTCGCCAACAATTTACCGTAATTGTTTGCGTCCACGATGGTCAGCCCAATCGTTCCGTCCAAATGCAACGTTTCCTGGTCCACGGTCGCCGTGCCAATGTTCAGTGTCGCACCATCTGCAACCGTCAACGTGCCATTTCCGGTGATTCCGCCATCAATGGTCGTTGTGCCACCCGCCACAGTCAGCGCGCCCATATTGTGAATATCATTTCCAACGCCCCCCGCCATATTACCGGTAAATACATTGTTCCCGGTCAGTTCAATTGCGCCGGCATTGTAAATCGCCCCGCCCTGGCCCGCGGTATTGCCAACAAAACTGGAATCAGCAATCGTTGTGTTCATAAACGTGTTAAACAACGCGCCACCCTGCAAACCAGCCTTATTCTGTTCAAACACAGAATTTTTGATATCCAACTTTGCCTTGGTATTCTTTACCAAATAATCCTTGCTGGGATCATAGTTTTCCGGGGCATTTGTACCAGGTTTAAATTGCAAGGCACCCAATTCACTGTTTACCCAATCGGCACGTGTTGCAATCGCCCCACCATTGGTGGTTGCTTCATTACCAACAAATTTTACCTGGTTCAAATCTGCAACATATGTTGATGACGCACTGCCCAAGAACAAGGCCCCACCACCGTCAACACTGCTGTTCAGGTTTCTGTTGTTCCAACCATCTTGTTCAATGGCCTGGGTAACCTTGTTATTTGCAAACGTTGAATTATCAATCTTTAATGAACCATAGTTTGCAATGGCCCCCCCGCCATAGCCCGCCGTGTTATTTGCAAACGTTGCACCTGTAATTTCTGCACTGCCCTTGCCAACGCCTTTGTCATTGTATCCTGTGGATATCGCACCACCAACCATTGCCGTATTCTCTTCAAAAACGCCACCATTTACAGTCAACGTTCCTGTATTAAAGACGCCACCGCCAAATCCACCGGCATTGTTTTCACTGAAAACCGAATCGTTGATGGTCATAACACCACCGGCCGTGCCCGTTTTATCCAGCGCGCCATCATTAAAGATTGCGCCGCCATTTTTACCAGCCGTATTCTTTACAAATTTACCGGTCACGGTCACACCGTCACCTAGGCCCAGTCCATTATTTGCATAGAAAGTATTATAAATCGCACCACCATTATCATATGCATGGTTGCCATCAAATACCGCTGCAATATTCAAACGCGCTGCGTTATTCTTTGCATCCTTGCCCAGGCGAGTTCCAATTGCACCGCCGTTACGACCGGAAATATTTTCTTTGAACATTGTGCCCGTAACAGATGCAATATCCGACCCAGAAACAGCCCCCAATGCCAACGCGCCACCACCAACAGGAATATCATCAACGGCAACAACTGTAAAATTGCCATTTTCATCTGGGGTCAATTGAGCGGTATTACCCTCGAACCAAGAATCCTGTATCTTTACAACACCAAAGTTAGCGATTGCACCACCATCAGCCAAAGCATGATTACCGACAAACATTGTTCCCGGTTTAATTGTCAACACGGTGCCATCTGTGGACACAGAAAAAACGCCACTTTCTACAACATTATTTTTGAAAACAGAACCAGCACCAACCGTCAACGGCCCCCGGGACCCAGACACGAAAAATAACGCCTCGGCATAATTGTGCTGATTTTTTACTTGATAATCTTGGATATCCAAAACCATCCCATCTTGGGCAGGATATAAATCATCTTCGGCAACCAGTGTGCGTTCACCGGCCGATGCCCCGCCGATAACAGCAACGGTTCCAACCATGGCAATAAATGCATGTTTCAATACGGCACGATATGCCGCGGTCAATTCTTTGATTGCGGTCCTGGACTGTTTCATTTGAATTTCTCCTTTCTGTTCAAATGCGGTTTAAAAACCTATTTTTAGTTTAAACACGTATCCTTTTATATGCAACCGATATTTTCCGCACAAATACGATGACGCATATAAAAGAACCGCCAAAAGTATTTGGCGGTCGGGGATTTCAACAAATCATAAATCAGAATGACCCCGCCGGTTTTCGGGTTGCCCCTGTGGTATAACCGGCGGATCCCCGACCATTATGGTGGGGCACATACAATAAATGGCGCAAAATGCGCCGCTTTACTGTGCGGATTTGACACGTGCATCGCGCGTATCACAGATTTACGGGCTTGTTGAAGGCCCCGAACCCAAATCCCTTTGGATTCACGTTTCAGTATAACCAGCGCAAAAATAAATTGCAACAATAAAAAATACCACGGGGATTTTATTCCTATCAAAATTCAAAACGTTATCACTCTATCACTTACTCACTTTATCACTAATAAAAAACGGGGCGATGCCCCGTTTTTTATGACAACTTATGTATTACCAGACCGCTGCGCAACTTTGGTTCAAACCACGTTGTCTTTGGCGGCATAATATTGCCAGTGTCGGCGATGTCAATAATCTGGCGCATGGTGACGGGATACAGTGCGAACGCCGCAACCATTTCACCCGAATCGACACGCTTCTGTAATTCGGCCAATCCGCGAATACCACCAACGAAATCGATTCGTTTGCTGGTGCGCAAATCACCCAGGTTCAAGATTTTATCAAACACCAAATTTGACAGCACGGTCACATCCAACACGCCAATCGGGTCATTGTCGTTATATGTGCCCGGCTTTGCCGTTAAACTGAACCAATGACCGTTCAGATACATGCCAAAGTTGTGCAGTTTTGTCGGCTTGTAAATTTCTGTGCCCATATCGGTAACATCAAATGATTCCGACAGTTTTGCCAAAAATTCGTCCGGCGTCAGTCCATTTAAATCACGCACCACGCGGTTATAGTCAATCACGTGCAACTGGGATTCTGGGAATATCACGGCCAGGAAATAGTTGTATTCTTCGTCCCCCGTGTGGTTCGGATTTTGCGCGCGTTTTTCCGCGCCAACGCGTGCGGCCGCGGCCGTGCGGTGGTGACCATCGGCAACATACATCGCCGGGATTTTTTTGAATATTTCGGTTATATGCGCGTTGATTGCATCATCTGTAATTGCCCAGAATTTGTGACCAAACCCGTCGGCTGCGACAAAGTCATATTCCGGCGCGTGCGCGGCGACCCAGTCGGCGACAATCTTGTTCATTTCATCAACATCGGGATATGCAAAGAACACCGGTTCAATATTCGCGTTCTGGATACGAACGTGAATCATACGGTCATCTTCTTTGTCTTTGCGCGTCAATTCGTGCTTTTTAATTTTGCCAGACATATAATCATCAACATTTGCCGTGGCAACCAAACCATACTGTGTGCGACCGTCCATCGTCTGGGCATAGATGTAATACATTTCCTTGGGGTCCTGGACCAGCCAGCCGCGATCCTGCCACAGTTTAAAATTCTCGACCGCTTTGTCATAGACAGCCGGCGCGTGTTCATCGGCAATCGGGTCGAAATCAATTTCTGGTTTAATAATATGCAACAGTGATTTTTCACCGGCCTCGGCCTTGGCCTCGACAGAATTCAGAACGTCATACGGACGCGACGCAACCTGGTCGGCCAATTCTTTGGGTGGGCGAACACCGGCAAACGGTTTGATTTTCATATGCTTTCTCCTTGGGTTACTGTTACCATTCACCCAAGGATTATAGCCATTTTAATAATAAATAAAAGACAAATATTTTTATTCCATAACCTCGGTCACGGTGACATCTGTGACGTCTGTGGCAACAATGATTGGCGCTACATAGTCAATTTGTGCGGGCATAATTGTCGGACGCTTGTTCGTATCCAGCGGATGCGTCTGGAACGCAACCGTGCCAAAGTCAATCGCCGCCATATCAATCGAACGCACCGTGCGATCATACATAGTATGGTAATAAATCACCATATTTTTCATATCGGTCGCAATTGTCCACTGGGTGGCCGACGGCATATTGTTCGGGGCCGCACCAACGGCGAACTGGACACCGGTCGGCACGTCAAAGTTATTCAGAATATGGAACGCCTGCATCGCGGAATCAAATGCGGTCTTTTGCTTTAATGAATAAGATTCCAAAAATGCCGCGCGCACAAATCGCGATGGCGGTGTGAAATCCCCCGGCAGGCCGTGAAAACCACTGCCCGAACCGAACGCAGACAACCGCACCCCGTTCATGTCAACCGGCCCGGCCGTGCCTGGCGCCAGGTTTGTATAATTGTTCAAATTCGCCATATGCCACGGGAATCCTGGCGCATTGGTCAAAACGCCCATCGGACTGTCATAGAAATTCATATTTCCGTCAACGATTTCCAGAATCATCTGGCGACCATTTTTCTCGGTAAAACGCCAATGAACAGTATCTGCCCGCGAATCAATATTTATCACGCGCACATTTTGCAATGCGGCCCGCACATCGTCAATCGTTGCACAATTGGCCAGCACCCACGACACCAACTGTAAATCACCAATTGATTGGTCGGCCAATGCCGCATCATACGGCTTGTACTTGCCATACTTTGGGAAATAGAACAACGCCGCAGACAGACCCGCCTCGTTCGTGCCATCGATGATAAATTCCGACTGCTCCATCCCCAGGCCGACATACCCGTATTTCGCGGTGTATTGCATACCGCCAGGCGCATTGTTGGGCAATATGGCCGTCTGGACCTGGCCACGGGGGACGACAACATAGATATTGTCCATTTCTTCGCGGGACCAGTCAATTGTTCGGGCGACAACGACACCGCCGTCGTCGGATTTCAATGTGATACCCGTACAGGCATCCGCATTGTTTGCAGCCACCAATGGCATCGCCACCGCCAGCGCATATAATATTTTTTTCGTATCCATACCCGCATTATGCATCCGCCCCGCCCCCGAAATCTATGGGAGTGATTTCACACCCCGCCCCGCCGGGCATAAACACACAGATATCAAACAAAAATCGTGATTATTTTTCCAATCGCGCCCAAATATCCCGCACCGCGTCATAGTCCGCCGTGCGCGCAATTTTATCAATTGCCGCCGATAAAAATTCCACCTGGTGCGGGGAAAATCCGCGTGGCAACATAACATCGTGAAAGAATTCGGCGATCGTGCAACAGTCCGGACGACGCAAGACGTCGCGCTGCTCGAAATTCGCACTGTGCCAATCGCACACCATTTCGGTCAGCACAATGTCCGGGATATTCTGGATATTTTCCCAGTATCCAACATGGTGCGGCTGCATCCGGTGATGTTCATCATGCACGGCGGTATACAGTTCCGTCTGTTGTGGCAAAATCGTGCAGCCCCCATGATGCGCGGCATAGTTATGGTATGCATAACCGGTCTGGTATGGTTCGGTAAATTTATCCATATCATGGTCCGGAAACGCCATCCCGAACAAACCTGCGAAATAATTCAGACAGTCAATATGGCAATTTGTCCGCGCAATATGGAATTTAATAATATCAGTAATTGGAACAGTCATAATGGCAATAATATCACAAAAAGGCCCTTTTTCCAATAAATCATAAATTTTGATTGCAAAACCGCAAAAGGCATTATATAATACGCGACGCATTGGGGCATAGTTTAACGGTAGAACTCCGGACTCTGACTCCGTCAGTGTTGGTTCGAATCCAGCTGCCCCAACCAAAAATTTAACCGGCCTTGCGCCGGTTTAATTTTTGGTTGGGCTTTCTGGAGGCAAAACCAGTTGGTTCGACTATGAGTTGACGTTTGCAAGCGTAGCACCGCAAACGTCATACGAATGCCCCGCAGGCGCGGCGCATCTATGCGACGGCCGAGGGTATCAGCTGCCTACCGATAAAATTAAACATTCGCAACTTCCTTATTAAGATTTAAAAATCCGTATTTTTTCTGATATTCTGGTACACTCAACAATTGCTCATCCGGTAATCTCAAAAAGGCTCGAGATTTTAATTGCAATATATGTTTTACTTCCTCCTTGCTTTTATTTATACATACGATATCAAAACCATACTGGAATACCAACTGACTTATACTCAATGTTTGTGTACTACGAACCCCTCCTTTCCCCGTCAAAAATTTTTTCACCCTATCTTCCAAAAAAAATCCAATATCTTTATTTTGACCGTAACAACAAAATAAGAGATTACTTGCATTTTTCCACACAGCTAAACACAAGAAAATAGCATTTGTCTTAAAACACCCAGCCTTTTCTAAAGTAGTATCATTGAATGTTGCACCCCATGTTGACGCGGCAAAACTTGCAGATTTTACTTCCAAAAAAATTTCATCTTTTTCATTTAACTTACAATCAAACCCATGTTTGTCCGTATTTACTAATCGATAGCCAAGATAATACCCAGCTATCGAATCTCTTAGTTCATTAATAAATGTATCAGTATCTTCTTTATGATATTCTTCCTGAACCTTGGCAACCTCTTCCAAAACCTCATGGCCAACCACCAAAAAACCTGTATCAATCGGCTTAAATTTTCCTTTGTGTAATAAAATCTGTTCGGGCATTCAAAACTCCTTCACTTCAAAGTCAACATTCATGTGATTTTTTTTCAAATATGTGTTTAATCTGATAAGCAAAACATCTACAACTGTTGGATTCTCAATTCCTTGTTTTTTCAATTTAGCATAAACAGATGATTTCTCGGTGATCGCCTCTTTCTTTTGAACTAAAATGAACGAATGTTTTTTCTTGTCTTCCTTATTCACCTCATATACGGCCTGCCCTGTTGTTCCGCTTCCTGCATAAAAATCTAAAATTTTAGCATTTTTATGCATAGTTGCTCTAATCAAAAATTTAATTAATTCAACTGGCTTCGGCGTATCAAATATTCCATCAAGGCCCAACTTTTTTAAATCGTTTGTGCCCTGTCTTGAATAAAAATTTAAGACGGAATTTACATTTTCTGTCGCTTCATCAAGGTACTGTATTTCATAGGGTCTACCATGTCTAAAACACAATCTGTTTTGCTCGTATAACCTTAGAAACTTATCTTTTGACGACCAGCCACGGGTTTTTAATTTTGGCAATACTAAACCAACCTCGTCTATACGCAACTCATTTGGTTTAGATGGCGTAGATAAATCCTTTGCAAAAAAAACTCGTCCATTTTCATCTATATTGGAATAATTTTTTAGCCAAGATATGTTCTTTTCCGAAGCATATTTGCTTAATAGTTCTTTAAGTGTGTGTAATGCAACGTCTCTCCCTTGTTTGAATGCCGCTGACACTTTCCATGTAATGGTCTGTATCATTTCTGCATCATCAGGTAAATTCATTCTCTTTATAAAAAACTGGGTGACGTAACGCTTATCTTTTGCAAAAACAACCACATACTCATGTGTAATATTTATATATTTGGCGTTGCTACGCTGAGCTTGACGCGTTATAAATGTCCCAACATAATTTTTCTTTTGAAAAACTGAATAACAAATCATCAACAAAGTTGCCAATTCATTGTCATCTATACTTATGCAAATTATCCCACTTTGTTTCAAAACAACCTTTGCTAACTCCAATCTATGTAGAATATCCGTTCCCCAATTATCGTTGGTATCATTATAAGAAAATTTATTATTGGTATTATATGGCGGATCTATATATATAAAATCAATACTATTTACATCTAACCTTTGCAAAACCTTCATATTTTCACCAACGAACACCTTGTTATCTAAATAACCAGAATTTTCACCACACTTATTTGAAAATAAATCTAGTGTATCACACATAACGTTTCCCCGTTTTTTAATAAAACCGCCAACAGAATTGGCGGTCGGGGCGTTCGAAAATCAATACATGAATGACTCCATTGGTCTTTGGCAATAAGCCTGAACATACACCAACGGCACCCCGACCTTTTTCATCGGGGACGTTAAACAGGTGCAAACAGCACCGAAAACATCAGATTACGATGCTCTTGCACCGCATGTATAAGGCTTTCGACAGCCCCGAAACCAATTCCCATTGGTCTCGCCGTATAGTATACCGACAAAAAGACAAAATAACAACCCATTTATTTACCTTGATTGACTGGCGTAAAAATATTACACTGAAAACAGTATAATTTATGGTGATCTTGCATGATAAAATCGTTCAATTGTCGTGAAACAGAAAAAATATTTTGGGGCCAACGTTCCAAAAAATTTCCAACAGATATTCAAAAACGCGCCTTCCAAAAGTTGGCTATGCTGAACGCATCCAAAAGCGTGGACGATTTGCGCATTCCGCCATCTAACATGCTGGAATCACTGGCGGGTGACCGCAAGGGCCAATGGAGCATTCGCATCAATCATAAATACAGAATATGTTTTACCTGGACAGATAAAGAAGCAAACAACGTTGAAATCGTTGAATATCATTAAATAACACTTGATTTTATATATTATGTATTATATAATACATAACAAAACATAAAGGAATTAAACAATGTCTGACCGTATTGATATTGATCATGTTGGTGTAATCTTGCGCGATGAATTTATGGAACCATTGGGATTATCAATGAACGCCCTGGCCCGTGGAATCGGTGTTCCGGCAAATTATATTCACGGCATTGTTCACGGGACGCGTGGGATATCGGCGGAAATGGATTTACGTTTAACACGTTATTTTGGCCTGTCCCAGGGTTATTTCCTGCGTATCCAGACGCATTACGATATGGTCCTGGCATCACACAAAATAACCGATGCCGAATTGGCCCGGATTGTTCCATTTAAGTATCCGACCACCAGCGCACAGGTCGCATCGGCAATATAATTCATACATAGTACTAAATAAATAACCTCGCCCCGGACGGGGCGGTTTTATTTCGCACACCAGCAATCTGCGCTGTGGCCGTTGATAATACCGATGGCCTGCAGATACGCGTATATGATTGTTGTGCCAACGAATCGCATTCCCCGCCGGCGCAGGTCGCGTGAAATCGCGTCAGAGGTTTCTGAATGCGTGCGGCCTGCCTCGCAAATTACCGCCCCACCCGCCGCACGCCAGATGTATGCGTCAAACGAACCGAATTCGCGCACGATTTCCAGAAACACGCGCGCGTTTTTTATTGCCGCGCGAATCTTTAACCGATTGCGAACAATCCCTGCATCCGCCATCAATCGGCGGGCATCGGCGTCCGTATATTCGGCAATGCGGCGTGCATCAAATCCGTCAAACGCGCGACGAAAATTTTCCCGCTTGTTCAACACACATTCCCACGACAGGCCCGCCTGGAACGATTCCAGCACCAGCATTTCAAACAACCGCGCATCATCATGCACGGCGCGCCCCCATTCGGTGTCGTGATATTTTACATATTCTGGATTATTCGGATTTGCCCACGCGCACCGATTTTTACCATCCGCCCATTTTGTTGTCATATACGCCCCCGACTAAAAAACGCCCAAACGGGCGTTTTTATTATTCTTTATTTCGCAAAGAATTTGTCATAAACCTTGTGATTTACCTTGACCGGATACATGCGAATCAAGAACGCATTGTAATCATCGGTAATTTCACGCGACTGGGTATTTTCCAATTCACGGCGAACATCGGCCATTTTCTTGGTATCGATTTTCGGCGCAACAAATTCCCCGGTGTGCAAGACATAGAACGCATCCGCCCCATCGACGATTGAATTATTACCCGCCGGCGCACGGAACGCCGCGACCAAGACATCCGTTGGTGCGCCCGATGCGCGCGACACAGTTGCAGATTTCTTGTTGGCCAATTTACCGGTCTTGTTCAAATCGACCAAGATTTCATTTGCACGAACATATGCCTGTTTGCGTTGGGCGTCACGCTGCCAATCGGCGACCAGATTCTTTTTAACCGACGCAAATTCTGCATTGTGTTGCGGATTGATTTTATCCACGCGCACAATTACAAAACCCTGTTTGGTTTCAGTCAGTTCGCTTTCCAGGCCGGCGTCCATATCAAAAATCTTGGCCACCATTTTGTCGTTCAATATTGCATCTGCCGGACGTTTATCCGCCGTGAACGCGCCCAGCGACACATATTTTGCCCCATGACGCTTTGCGGCATTTGCCATCGTTTCACCCGCGATGATGTCATCTTCGACCTTTTGCGCCAGGGCCAATCCAGAATCATAGCTGTCTGGTTTGGTCATATCCGCCGGCACCAAGACATATGACACCGTGCGTGATTCTGGGACAATTTGCGGATGCGCAGAATAGTATTCCTGTAACTGGTCATCGGTCGGTTGTCCAACCTTGAAATCAGAAAACTTTACCGTTGCAAAATCAATCTGTTTCTGGCCATAGCGAGCATTATATGTCGCCGTCGCGGCAAAATTTGGCACCGGCATTTTTACACCAATCGCGCCAATCGCATACCCGCGCAAGATTTGATTGCGCAAGACATCGGCAAATTGCGCCTCGGTATAACCGGAATTTGCCAACACGACGTCAAACAGATATGCCGAAAACTTGCCATTTTGTTGAAATTCTGGGAATTCGCGAATTTCGCGCGCGATACGTGCATCGGTCACGACAAAGCCCAAATCATTTGCACGGTTTTCCGCCATACGCTGGGTCGACAGGTCACCCAACACACGCGCCGTAAATGCCGCACCCGTTTGCGCGTCGGTATAAACCGCCCGCTGTTGTTCACGGGTCATCTGGGCCAATTGGCGCGAACGTTCAACATTATACTGTTGCATTGTGACGTCAGATTTACCGACACGCACCAGTGTGCTGTCCCCGCGGCTGCCGCCGAAAACCCATTCGGCAACGCCCCATCCAACGAAAGAAAACGCCAATATGGCAATTAAAACTTTTGCCAATGGCTTGTCTGCTGCATTACGTAAATATTCTAGCATTTAATCCCCTTTTGCGATACCATAGCAAAACGATATCACGAAAATCAACGAAAAAAAGGGGAAATTCTATGAAAATTATTGCCGGTAATTGGAAGATGAACGGAACACGCGAAATGCTGAAAAATATGATTGATGCACTGCGCGGGGTAAAAACGAAAAATCACGTAATTCTGTGCGTGCCATATACTTTGTTAAATGCCGCGCCCGGCGTCGCGTCAATTGGTGCCCAGGATGTCAGCACGCACGATCACGGCGCATACACCGGCGAAATTTCGGCGTCAATGATTGCGGCAACCGGTGCAAAATACGTAATTGTCGGACACAGCGAATGCCGCGCATACCATGGTGACACAAACGACATTGTCCGGGGAAAAGCCGCGGCCGCAATCGCGGCGGGTCTGACCCCGATTATATGCGTTGGCGAAACAATGGACGAAAAACAGGCCGGCAAAACAATGGCAATTATTGAATCCGGCGTGCGTGAATCCGTGCCAACCGACGCACACGACATTATTATTGCGTATGAGCCACGTTGGGCCATCGGCGCGGGACTGACCCCGACGGCGGACGAAATCGCGACGGCGCACACACTGATTGCAAAAACGCTGGCCGACATGGGATTAGGCCACACGCCGGTGCTGTATGGTGCCAGTGTCAAGGCATCAAATGCCGCCGAAATTATGTCAATTCCACACGTTGATGGTGTGCTGGTTGGGGGCGCGTCCTTGAAACCAGATGATTTCATACCTATAATAACCAGTATAGAATAAGGATATAGTGTGCGGCGTGGGGGCAAATCCGCCGCCCCCGCACATGTTTTTAATCAGACACTTACTTATACAGGCAGGCAAAAACATGGACGAAAACAAAAAAACAGAAAATGATGTAAAAGAAGTTGCAATCGACACCGTATCGGTATCAGACGACGCGCCGGCGGACGCACAACAAGATGCCGCCCCCGACGAATGTGCCCCGGTTGCGGCGGAACTGGCCGCGCTGAAATCAGAATTCAGTGAATTAAACGACAAATACTTGCGCGCAGTTGCCGAATTGGAAAACACGCGTCGACGTGCGGCGTTGGACATTGAATCACGCAGCCGCACCAGCGCAATGAACGTTGCGAAACAAATACTGCCCGTGATGGACGCGGTCCAGGCCGCCATGCAACACGCCCCGGACGACGCGGGAATTAAATCAATGGCGCGCGCAATTGAATCGGCATTTGCACAAATTGGAATTACAAAAATTGAATCCGTGGGCCAGGTGCTAAATCCGCAATTCCACAATGCGATTCAGGTTATCCCCGCCCCAGACGGCACGGCACCCAACACCATTACCCAGGAAATGCAGACCGGATACATGTTCGGCGACACTGTTCTGCGCACGGCAATGGTTGTTGTATCTAAATAAAAAATGACCCAAATGGGTCATTTTTTTATCGGACTTTTGATTTTATCTGTTGACGCACCGCGTCCAGCTTTGCCTGGATATCACCGCCCGTGGTATTAAACACATATTCCTGAACATCTCGCAAGAAGCCAACCTTGGCATTATCCTTGATTACCGATGACACCGGGAAACGAACGACCTTGGCCGGTGTAATGAAATATCCACTGGTATGAACGCGCGGCAAAATCCCATTGCGGGACAATATCTTGCACAAAACCGGCAAATCTGCATTATCATATACAAACAGATAGTAATACAGAACGCCATTGCGACCGCGCATCTTGCGAAAATCGGAAACCAAATAGCCCAAAATTTCTGCATCAGATTGTGCGTCCGCGCCAATTTGCTTTTTGGCCGTGCCGTTAAAATAATCTTTGATATATTCAATTCCAGAATAAATGTTCATATTATTGCCTTTTGGTTCTAGCCCACCAGACAGTAATACAAATATCGCATTTTGTCAATTCAAAAAACAGATTGGGACTATATCCCCAATCTGTGATTTAATTTCAGCATGAATATGGATTCATTACCAAACGCGTCTGTATGATTTGGATTTACGCGATATATAAACCCAATTGCCCCGTCGGTGAACGCACCTAATGCCCGACGATACGCGCCACTGAACCGCAATTCACGGGATTCCGGGGCCAGGTTGATATCACGCACACTGGCGTTTGATATGCCAATATCATATTTGCCGTCGCCCACATCAATAATGTCATAGTCGGCATGTGCATACCGCATTGTACCATGCGATACCCCCAGCGGGCGCGACACGGCAAAACTGAATTTACCGGCGTCAATTCCAACCCCAAACGCATCAGAATAAACATCAGACATTCCCAAGATGAAATCCCCACCCGTCATATCCGACGTTGTGCGCGCGACCGTCCCGCGCAATTTGAACGCGACGCCATCGGTTGGCCGATATGACAATTCAGTATCAACATACATTGTATCGCCCGCCCCCAGGTCCAGCAATCCACCCGTCTGGGCCCCCAGGAACGTATCGGATTCACGTGCGTTACCAAACGCGGTCGAAATGCCAAATTTATCACCACGCCACGCAACATGCGCATTGCCACCCTGAATCTGGCCCAGGCGCGCCGGCGCATACTGCGATGAAATTGTTGGGTCATTTTCCAGTAATTCTTCGCTGGTAATTGCACCCGAAAACGCGCGCGCACCAAATGACCAACGGCCCGCATTATAATCCGCCCCAGACACAACCGCATTTGACGCCAGGGACAAAATCGGATTTGACAACCCGTCAAAGCGCGACACCCCATCGGTCAGGTAACGCTGGTATCCGGCGGCAAAGTTCCATGCCCCACGTGCATAATCAAACTGCATCGTGTCAATTCCGGCCATATTGTCGTCATATGCGCGTGGCGACGCGGTCATTGAAAATCCGATATTGCCAATCTGGGTGCGTGGCGCGGCAGTGGTGTCTGTCCGGAATTCGCCCAAGACATCACCCATATACAACCCACGACGCGATTGCGTACCAACCGCGAATTCATTTTTCCAAATACGCGGCAACGCTAAATCACCATCGATACTTTCCAATTTATCAAAGAACGGCGCGCTGATGGTTGCCATACGCGGGCTGAACGCCGACGACGCCCGGAACGTGGTATTTGTTGCCGCACGCCAGTATGCGTTACCCTTGCTGGATACGATATTGGTGCCATCATAATAATATACCTTGGTATTTGGGGTGGTCGCACGCGCAACGTTTATCAGACCATAACCGAAAACCTCTTTGAAAACATCCAGATAGTTTTCGCCACCATTTTCCCAGCGATACGTATATTCACTGGGCATCGTATACAGATTTTGCAGATATGAAATCAGTTCCGCCTTGGTCACAGATTTACCGGCACTCACCGACCCCAGATACGGTCCATCGGCCGTCAACGCCAACAACGCGAACAATTGTTTATTGTCCATATAGCTGAACGCCGATTGCACCGCGCCCGCCGCACCGGCCGCCGCCGCCGTTGCCAGTTCATCGGTCACACCTGTGGCGGCAAAGCACCATGGGTCAACCCCATTTGCGCCCCGCCCCGCGATACCGCATACGCGTGCCTTGTAATATTTATCAGATGTGGTGTCATGCCATTGACTGATTTGATATTTATTCGCGGGCGTGTACCCCGAAACACTTTCCGCCGCAGATGTGCCGGTACCAACCTGGCCAATGGCAACGACCGACATAAACAGATGATTCAGATTTGAAAACACCAGCGGTGCCGCATTTTCAAACGTCGCCGACAATGTCTTGCCAGAATACGCGCTGTCTGTTTCAAATGCGCCGGTTGAAAACAGCGTCAACGGCGAATACGTTGATCCCAATCCATTAAAGAATTTGACCGCGTCGACACCGGGCAAACTGTTTGTCCCACTTGTGCCATCGGTCGCGTCAACATCATAATATTTGTTCACAAATTCGGCAAACTTTGCCACATATTGCGATGATGAAAACGACAACAAATCATCAATTGATTCAACGTTCTGGGCCCGCAACGGCGAAATCACCGACGCATTGGCAATTATATTTGGCATTGAACGCCCCCCAGACGCGGCGTCACCAACACTCCACAACGCGGCCGCGTTTAACATCGCCTTGTAATTATAATAATCCGCCGACGCCAGTTCCTTGCCCAATGTCAATTTATTATCGGCGATTGTATATGCCTGGTTGATTTTGCCATCGGCCGCACTGTCGATATACAGAAGCCCATCCGCCCCGATATACCCGTTATATGTCGTCGTGCCGTCTGTTGCGACAATCACATTGCCGGTCCGCGTCACCGTCAGTGTTTTATCAAACAGTGTCAACGTATCCCCTGTGGCCAGCGCATCGCCCGCCATTGTATAAGAGCCACTGGCCTGGGCCCCGGTAACGGTTTTCATTTTCTGGCCACCACCGGTTCTGAATATTGTCATCTGGCCATTTGGCATAAATCCGATAAAATCCGCCGTGGTGTATCCAGAATCCTTGCCCCCGACAATTTTCGCCAACAGATTATCACTGCCGGTTGCCGTGGTGTTATTCGTCGCGGTGCCAAATCCTGACAAATCCAGGTAATCCAACAACGACGCATCTTCGGTTGTGGTATATCCCGCCAGCGATGTGCCATCACTGCCCGCGACCAGTTTATTGTTGTAATATTTACTGGAAATCATATCAATCGCCGCCGGATTTGCGGTTGTGCCGTTATTATTAGTCGTTGTCCACGGCAATATGCGGTCCCCCAGTGATGAATCATCGGTTGCATTGATACCATTTGTCGTAACCAGCGCAACGTTCACCGGCCGCCCCCCCAGCACTGGTTCCGACCCCAGGTTATTACCACTGATTGAAATCGGCGCGCGCGTTGATGAATTACGCAGTGTCCGCATCCCCATATATCCACGCGCCAACGCGGTATATCCCCCCATCATCAACAGATAGTTTTGTTTATACGCGTTCATCAACGCAAAGTTATCTTTTAATATACCATCTGTGCTGGGGCTGTAATAATTCAGGTTGGTTGCCAGATTCGCGGTTTCATCCGCCGCGGTTGGCATTGCCGGACCATACGGCGTTGTGAACGCGGCCGTTGCACCACCGCCGGTGTTACCGCCCGTATTGTCGTCAACGCGATTTCCGGTCGATCCAGATGACCCATTATCGTTTCCCGGATCAAACACATCGGTCAACAGAAACAGCCCACCAATAACAACGGCGGCACCTGCCGCCGCCAGTGTAATACTTTGGGCGGACGACAGCCCACCAAACAGCCCGCCAGAGCCCGCACCGGTCTGGTTTTTATTTTTATATGCACGAATTTGACGGTCGCAATTTGACGCATCAGCACCATACATCTGTAAAATCTGAGCCGCACGCACGTCATTGTTCATCAGTGCCGTGCACACAATCGACATACCCGTTGAATCCACAAAATTCACATTTGCGCCATTGTTTATCAATGCCTGGACCTGTTGAATATCGGCATTTTTTGCCGCGGCCAGCAATTGCGCCGCAACCATAAATTCAGACGACGCCGCGCGTGCCGCAAACGGCATTACAAACAATGAAAGCAGTAAAATTCTGATGTATTTCATGTAAAATTCTCTCTGTGCTAAGTATCATAACACAGATTGAATTTATCTGTCTATAAAAAAAACAGTCCGCAGACACTGCGGACTGATGTTTTTTTGGTAACGTCAATTACTTTACGCGACGTGTGCCAATCCACTGGCGTGTGATGGTCACAGTGTGCTGTTTCAGCGTATCGGCGGCGACATTTACCGAGGCACATTCTTTGGCAACAATAACTGTATTGTTATCACCGACGATAACTGCACCACTGTTGTCGTTACCAACAGTCACAGATACACCTGCATTATTAGCCCCAGGATTATTCTGGACATCCTGACGTGGTTGCACATCATCACGACGTGGCTGCACATCATCACGACGTGGTTGTGTATTGTCACGGCGTGGCTGACGCTGGGGTTGACGCTGCTGGCGTGGCTTTCTGGTCTCTTGCAACTGGCGCGCCGCATTTTGCAGCGAATCGTTCAACGCCGCAATAGAATCCTTTGATGCCGCCAATGCCGCTATAGAATCATTCAGCGCATCAATTTGACCCTCTTGTTCACTCACAACCGTATTGCAATCTTGCTGCGCACGTTTCAGACCCGCATTCGCGGTGCACAGACTGTCAATAACTTCGTTTGCACGCGAGAGAACCTGCTCGGTTTCAGCACGGACCGCATCACGTTCATCATACGCGTCGTTTTTACTGCTGCATTGGGTGATTCCAAACACCAATAAAATACTTGCCGCGACACCTGCACCAGTGGCCACCAAGACACGTTTATTCAATTTGTTTTTCAATTGCGATATTTGCATTTTAAATCCTTTTATTCTCATTACGCACCATAATATAGGACAAAATATCATTTTTGTCAATAGCAAATATAACTTTTTATCAAAAATAATTTATGCACGTCTTTTTTATGTTGTCGCACGCCCTACTTTTTTGATATAATTCACCCAGACAGAGAGAAATGAAAGCACGCATATTATTCTTTATTATTGGCGGCGCAATTGTGCCATATGGCGCATTCGCAGCGTGTTCGGTTGCAAATTTAACGCGATGCCTGGATTCCGTGTGCGCGATAAACGCGTCATCTAATCCGGCGGCGCGGTGCCAGTATTGCGGCACTGAAAACGCCGGCACCCCTGGTGCGACCGGCATGCGCAGTGTTTCCGTCGGCGCGTCCGCAAAATATACTATTTCTGAACGTGAATTAAAGTCTGCACCATCGACACCATCGGCACGTTACACATGGGCCACCCAGCAATGTATCGCCCGCGTTACCGATTGCACGGCCGACGATGTGTCGGACGCATATGACAAATTGATTGAACAATCGTGCCGTGCGGCGGGCATTACCGCCGAAATGGCATCACTGCGCACGGCGGCGGCCAAAACAGTATCGGCCGCGTCATGCAAGACCGACATTTCGGCATGTATGGTTGCCGACAACCATTGCACCGCTGATTACATCGCATGCACCGCCGACGCGGATTTTGATAAATTCTTTGCCACGTGCAGTGTGGACGCCACTGGTTGCGACGCGCACCTGGGGGCTGTGCGGGACGAACTGGTTTCTGCGCGTGACACGGCAATTAAAAACGCGACCGCCGCGGTGGACGCAATTGCAAAGTCATACCAGGACGCACGCGATAAAAAACTGGCCACGGCGCGCGCAAATTGCACCGACAACGCCGGGCGCGCGGCATGCATCAAAAGCGTATGCGAACGCAGCATGGCCAACAAGTGCGACAACAATTCGTCTGAAACATCGATGGCAACCAGTTTATGTAAATTCTATGATCTGGCGTGCGCGGTGCTGAACTAAGAAACGGGAATTTGGGAATAAATGACAAACCAAAACGGCTTTTTTAGAACAACAATTTCAACTGGCGTTGCGGTAATCGCAATATGCATATGTGCATCGGCGCGCGCTACGAACGTTGTTCCGCGTGGCACGTCATCATCGGCCAGTGCCCGCCCCACCGTTACCCGCACGAACCAGGCGTCGGCACGTATGCCGACACTGACCGCGAATATGACGCGCCAGAATAATACCACAACGGACGACGCATCTGATAACGACACCACGACGGATAACAACGCAACGGATACCGCAACAACATTGCCGGCCACCGACACAACAACGCCCGTTGTAATTGTGGACAAAACATCGCAATTTGACGCCGCCCTGGGCAACGCCAACGCGGGCGGTGCCGACACATCGGCGGACGAACGTGCCGAAATGATACGACGCCAGCGCGCGGCCCTGGACGCGGCCGACGCCACCGACGCATCGTCATCATCGGTCGCCCGCGCCACCACATCGGGCAAGATGGCATGTGACACCGACCTGCGCGCATGCATGGCGGAAAAATGCGGGTCTGACTTTTCGAAATGCAGTGGCGACACCGACACCCTGTGGGGGGACAAGATGGACGCATGCCGTCGCAAAATCACGACATGCACATCGGCGATGTATGCCAAATTCGCGCCCGAGATTCGCGCCGACCGCGATATGAACGCGCGCCTGGCGTCATATAATAAAATCATCGACTGTGGCAATCGATATAACGAATGTATTGTTGAACAGTGTGGTGTTACATATTCCAAGTGTTTGGGCAAATCCGCGGGTGACACGGCGATTTCCGCCTGTGCCCAGATTGCGCGCGATTGCACAACGGCGGACAACGGCCTGGCCAGTCGCACAATGAACGTATTTGCGACCCTGCGCCAAGGGGCCGAGATCCAGATTAAATCTGACGAACAACGCCTGTATGCCCTGCGCGACCAGATGTCAACAATGTGCCGTCGTTTGGGCGCGATGTTTGACGAACGCAGTTTGACATGCGTCTATACCGTGAATTTCTGGGCGGGCGATAACCAGGAAACGCCATATGCATCTAAAAAACTCTATGCCGGCGACACATTTGATTGCACCCAGAATTGGTTTGGCATTGACATCACCACGTTCAAGGAAAATGCATATCGTCTGACCCGGGAACAAACATCGGCAACATCATCGCTGATGGGATCTGGGGTTGGTATGGCGGTTGGTGCGGTAACATCGGGCGCAATCAATCGTGCGATTGACCGACACAAGGCGGACCGTGCCCTGAAACAGGCCGAGGATGAACACCAGAAAAACTATGGTGACGACGAAACGGACGAAGCGACCGAGAATAACAAAAAAGACCAGGAAACACAAACAACAGACACTGATAAGGCCGAGGCACCAACAACAGACGATAAAAAAGCCAACACACCGTCAGATGGCGGCACCGAACAGAATAACGATCAAAATACAGACAAAACTGACAACGCCAACAACGGTGATTCAGGTGGCAGCGAACAAGCAACCGACCAAGGGGTCGATAATAACGAAAGCAAAAAATAACCGATGAAAAAATTATTGACCGCCATTTTTGCAATCTCTGTTACTGTTCCGGCATTTGCCCTGACTGTCACTGGCACTATTCTGGACGGCGACACACAAGAACCATTGTATACAGCAACCGTTCAACAGGTTGACAACCCACAAAATGGCGCAATGGCCAATGAATCCGGTGCATTTTCAATCACTGTTCCGGACGCCAACACTAAATTGACGTTCAAATACCTGGGGATGAAAACAAAAAATTTAACCGCCGCCCAGGCGAACGGTAACACCATCACAATGGAAACCGATACCGAGATGCTGGAAGACATTGTGATAACAAGTTGCACAAAAAATTCAGTAGCAAATGCTAAAAGCATCTTGTATAACAAGGCAACAAAAACATGCGTCCCAACAGAGTGTGAATCTGCGCGATATAAATTGACCGGCCAAACAACAGCAACAAAAATAAATAACGATTCGTGCACCACCGATCCAGATGACATGTGCGAGAACGGTGACACCAGCTGCACAACAATCACCATCGGTGACGCGTGTGTGGACCAGGTTGGCACGGATTGCACCGCCCAGGCCGGCGACAATGTCAAAACCGCAAAATATGAATGGGACGGCAGCAAACTAAACTGTGTCATAAAAAAATGTGATGACCACTTTATGCTGGAAAATGGCGCATGCGTGGCCAGTGATGGTCCGTGCAGTGACGCACAAATCGCAGAAATCGAACACGCCAAATCTGGCGAGTTAAAAAATGGAAAATGTCACGTTACTGAATGCGACGCGGGATATGAAGCGTCCAATAATACCTGTGTTACGGTTGGTGGCGACTGTAATTCATTGCCCGACGATGCGATATCCGGCACCCGCAAATGGGACGCCGAACAAAACAAAGAAATTTGCATTGTTACCGCGTGCCGCGATGGATACAGCATCAGCACTGATAAATTGTCCTGCAAAACAAAACTTAGCAAGGAAGATTCCCAGGCCCGTGTTGACGAACTGCGCGACAACGCCCAGAAGATGCGTGACAAGGAACAATCAACCGCCAACAAACTGATTGGTGCGGCGGGCATCGGTGCGACCGGTATCGGCACGTCCCAGGCACTGTCCGCACTGGCGGAACAACGCGCCGACCAAAATGCCGAAGATGACATGCGCGCATACCTGGCCACGTTCAAGTGTGACTATGGCATGGGCAAAAACATCAATGGCGGCGATATGGGAATTGAATTGCCGGGTGGTAATGAACTGACCCAATATGTTACACAATATAAAACCCTGGCCGCGGATTTAAAGGTTCGCAAGGACGCCCTGGGGATATCGCCCGGGATAGAATCCGAAACGATAATCGATGCGGCGGACACGGGCCTGTATGACAATGCGGCAACGGGCAAGACCGATGGTGCATTTACCAGTTTATCGCGCGCACTGAGTGATGAAACCAGTGCGGACGCGGCCGAGTGGGCAAAACAAAAGGCGGACACCGCGTCTAAATTAAAGACCGGCGCAACCGTTGCCGCGGTCGGTGCCGTGGGCAGTGCGATTGCCAACCTGGCGGTGAATTCGGGTGACGCCAAGAAAAACAAAAGCGACGAAATCATGAAAAAATATGCATCAAAATACACCCAGGAACTGCAACGTGCAATTGATGACGTCGCCCAAACAATTCCACAAAAAAAATGTAGCGATTTTCCTGAGGCAACCGGCACATATCCCGATTGTGCCTGTTCGAATAACACACAATATTTTTCTGCTGAACAGGGTTGCGTCGCATGCGATGGTGAACGTGTTGTAAATACCACCAAAAACGGATGCGAATGCCCATCTGACAAGCCCGTAGAACAAGATGGTCAATGCATCGCAAAAACACCAGCCTGCAATCTGACCGGGTTAAAAAAAGCAGACGCATGCCAATGTATTGATAACGCAGCCGCTGCTAACACACAAATATGCAAATGCAATGATGGCTATACAGAACGCGACGGCACCTGTGTTCAAAATCAAACAACCCTACCCCAGTTGGAAACAGCAATCACACTGGACATAAGCAGCGATACATACTTTGATTCAGGTCGTGCAACTGTCAAAAATGCAGACAGCTTAAAAACAGAATTACAACAAAAAATTAGCAATCAACAAGATCTGGATTGGACTAATTTAGCATATTGTGTTTTGGTAACTGGGCACACCGATAGGACAAAATTCAGAACGGGCAGTAGCATGAATAATCAAAAATTATCACAACAACGTGCAGACGCGGTTACGGGAATATTAAAACAAGTTTTCACCCAGGGCACCCCCAGTTTCGAATCAACAGGAAAAGCCGACACGGAATGTGACACAACCAAACACCCACAACCCAACGATCAAAAATGTCGTCACGTCAAAGTAACAATTACCGCAGGCACGTGCGATGTCACAGGCACAAATGCAGGTTCAATATAAAATACCGCGCAATAATTGTTAAACAATGCCGGCATTACTGTAACACAACAAACAAGCGACCAAAATATCACGGCGGCGACAAGTGTCGCCGCTGTTGCAGTCACAGATTCCAGTGACTTGAAAACCAAAATCGCATCCCAGGAACGAAATCAAACACTTATCGCCAACGGTATCGAAAGCAAATATTATCCAACCGATCTGACCACCGCCGAAGAATCACAATTGGCAGACCTATTTGAATTATGCAAATCCGAAAATGGCTATCTAAAATTATCCCAGGCAACGCGCGGCTATTACGCAGTTACCCAACCAGAGAAAGAAAATTCGTTTTTACGCCCGGTGTTTTCAACCTGATTTTTATGTTACAGATGATAACGACTGTGCAGAAACAGTATCGCCCGGGAATTATCATGGTGTAATAACTGCCGCCGCACAGAGTAAATACCCATACATAAACCGTGGTTGCACCAGCTATGGCGCAACACGCGCGTCATGGTATTACTGGGAAGCAGACTTTATCAGCGATACCTAGTTTTTTATATTCTGCGTTCCTGTCAGAAATAGTCCCACAACTATCTGATAGTATTATTGCCAGCCCCCCATTTTAAATTTTCTCGTATTTCATCGGTGCACAATACACGTAAAATATGGCACAAATCCCCAGACCTTTCCCCAGACCTTGTCATTCCTGCGCAGGCAGGAATGACAAGGTTTTAAGGTTTTCATTATGGACATAGTTCAATTTTATGTCGTGTAATATATTGTATGTCATCCTGTGGCTTGACCACAGGATCCAGGTCATATAAATGTTGCGAGCGACCGCGAGCACATACATTGCTCTCTGCGCTTTGCTCTCTTGTAATGACGACACCCCGGCACTTCGTGCCACCCCTCTGGCCAGAGGGGAACTTATCGCGTTTTTTACCCTTGTCATTGCGAACAAAGCGCGCAATCCATAAAAAGACCACCCCGCCCTGGGGGCACCCCGACCCGGGCCCCGCGGAATTGTTAAATTCCGTGGGTGGTTCCCGGAGGGGAACTTAGTCCGCGACGGCAAAAAACAAGTGCGCCATCGGCGCACCCAACTAAATCACTTTATCACTCTGTCACTTACTCACTTTTCATTGCTCTCTAATAAAAAACCGCCCGGTGGGGCGGTTCGTTTGGACACCACAATGCAACCATAAATAAATTACTCTTGACACGCGCCGTATGATACCGCAACCGGATAGTTTTCGATACACACACTGCCCGATGGGGTGCACGCCGCCTGAATCAATCTGATTGTTGGGGCGTCGGCCGGCTGGTAATTCACCTGGGCCGCGGCGCACTGTTTCAAATCAGTCAGCGTTCCGCATGCCGCACGCCATGTCGTGCAATCAGTTACATTTGCCGTCGGCGCAATTGTATCCGGCAGGTGCAGATTCCATTTAACATAGAAATCTTTCAACGTGCCAATTGAATACGATTTTCCGAATCCAACCTGTTCCAGACCATCGCCAACGCGACAGTTGATGTTACTGCGTTCGACAAACGCCGTAATCGCCGTGGCCAATCCACCCGTGCCGGCACCCGCCGCCGCACCGATACCGATGCTTTTCGCCATATTGGATTTTTCACCGTTCAGGATTTCCAATTCATTCAGCACCCCGCCCAGACGATTTACATCTGCGCGAAGATCTGTGGCGGTTTGACAACCCTGGCCTTCTGGATTCTGGCAATAAATCATTTCACCATTTCGTTTGGCAATGTTTATCGGTTTGAACGTGCACTTGCCAATCAGTTCTTCCTTGCTTGCAACGTTAACTTTAAAGTTAGCGTAGTCATCGTCGTCTGTCTTGATATACCCATCTGTCACCAATTGGTCAATACACGCTGCCATTTCTGTCTTACACCGTGCAGTCAACACCTCAGCACATTGTTGCAAATCCATATTTATACAATGCGGGAAAACAGCGTTGATAATCTTTTTGAGATCTTTGTCTTTTTCCTGATCTGTTGCAGTCCATACAATCGTCAATGTCCACGTATTCAACGTCGAAACGTTGCTGGCACTTTCGCAATCCGACAATGCTGAACTCAACTGTGGATACAATGCCGCCAGGTCGACGATATCTTCGCACTGGGCCCGCGACAATGTTGTGAAATTATTCTCGATACGATTACCCGCGTCCAGATATTCGTTCAAGATTGCAATCTTGCCAGACGATTTTAACTGTTCGCCCAGTTTTTTCACCTGGCCATCGTTACTGCAATCAAAATTGCGCGCGCCGTGTCCAGCAATTGCACCGATACCGGCACCAACCAATGTTCCACCACCAATACCGACAACCGCGGCCGTGCTGGTCTGGTTCATCAATGAAAACCCAAACAGGTCCTTGTTACACGTAAATGTGTCACCGGCCTGTTTCCAGGCCTCTGCCATTTTGTCGTCACCAGCGGCACCGAACAACCAGCTGTTTTTAATCTGGCTGTCTTTGTTATACGCGGCAACACGAATCCAGCAATCTGCCGTTGTTGCGTCCCAACGCGCATAGTGGCCACGCTGGCCATCAACGCCGGGGTTGTTATCGTTCACCTGGACGCCCTGGGGATTATTTTTGACCAAGACGTTGCCCTGTTGACTGTTATACGCACCGGTGCGGTTATTGTATTCTGACGTTACACTGCCATTATTGGCGACCGCGTTAAACGATGTGCCATATGTATTCTTGTCCAACAGACGGCATGTGTTTTCCGCCTGGTTCGGGGTCAGGCCCGTTTTGCGTAAAACAAAGTTGTAATATTCCGGCTGAATCCGGCGGGAATTGAAATCCAACCACACGTCGGCCGATGTGCGATAAACATTTCTGCAATCACGACGAACGGTTGCGATACACTTTTCCACCTGGACCGAGCACAACCCCATACCGTTGACGATTGCGTTACGTAAATCTTCGTTAAACAAATCGTTCAAGCCGCCCGGCAACGCACCACCGTTGACACACGACAGAATATCCGTCATACAGTTTTCAACCGTATACGTTGAATTTTTAACCCCACCATCCGGGCATTCCGGTTTGGGGTCATCTGGTTTCGGATCGTCCGGCTTTGGATCATCGGGCTTGGGATTATCAGGCGTCGTGTCATCATCAGACGGCAAATCTGGCGACAAATTTCCCACAGAATTTATCGGCAATGTCGGCATCGACGGCATACGCCCAATCGCGGTATTTGCATTTACAGACGCACGAACATTGGTGTATGCCGCACGTCCTGTGGCGGCGTCCGCCCCAGAAACCGTAGCAACCAGCCCCAACACCGCGCCCGATATACCAAACATTTTCAGCAAATTCTGCATAAAAAATCTCCTACTTTTATCCCCATTATTATGCCATAAAAAAGACCTAAAAAAAAGCCCTTTTTAGACAAAAATACCGATTGATTATAATCTTGACAAAAATATTATATTGTCTATAATAATCACATGCAAAAAGTTACAGACTTTATCAAATCCCACCGTCACATAATCACATGGACAATCACATATGTGTTCATAATGTGGGCGATTTTGCGCGGTCTGTTTAATTTCAATATGTTTTCATCGTTGCACTGGTCATATTTGGCGCACGCGCACCTGCGCGGGTTTGCGGGTTTTGTGTTTGGAATTTTGATTCTGGCCGCGGTGCCGATGTATATCGCGACAACCACATTGGTCGCACGCAGTGGCGGGCCGCTGTTCACGATACCAATTCCCAAATTTTTAAAGCACGCATTTGCACCGCCCGCACCCGCCGCCGCGCCGACGGACGACACGCCCGCCCCAGCGGACGCCCCCCCGGCCGAGAAACCATTGCCAGACGGCCTGCCCCTGGAACTGCGCGGGGCATTTCTGCGCGCACGCGGACGCGTTGGCACCGAACAGATTTCATCATTTGATATGCGCGCGATGGACAATGCCGCATCACAAATTGCAACATCACAAAACCCAACCACAGATATCGCGGGCGATTTGCCACTGCCCACGGACTTTGACGATATGGGCGCGTTTGACGATTTTGCATCCGCCACCACAACAGGACATGATATTTCCGACACCCCTGCCCCGGTATTTCGTGAAATAAAATTTGACGGATTTGACGATGATACGGCGGTTGAAATTCCACACGACGATGCGCCAGCCACGGCGGACACACACGCAGCGGACGCGCCCCACGCAAACGGCGCGCCGACGGTCACAGATTTTCTGGGCGCGCATAACATGCCGATTATCGCAACCGACGACGACGTAATCGTCACCGACAAATACGCAATTGCAACACACGACGACCCCAGTTTCTGGGTCGCCGATGGCGACACATGGTTCGCAACCGGCCGGCAAAAGCCATCGCCAGTTGTTGCCGCAACCCGCGTTGCCGCCGCACGGGGCGTTGTGCCAGTATTATATATGACATGCGATAATATCATGAACATCGACGCCCGCCGCACAGACTGGGAAAAAGCCGGCGTCGTGGTCACAAACGACCTGGATGTTTTGATATAAAATCACAAATTTACCTGGCCGGGTGCGGCCTGCATAATTGTCCGCCCCCGGCACCCCCACCCCTGTGTGAAAACGTAACTAAACAGTGTGTAGCGGTTGCTGACCAGGTGTGGGATACTTTTTTGCGCGAGGTTGCTCCT
>CAKQSE010000007.1 GCA_934272785.1 uncultured Alphaproteobacteria bacterium | reverse complement strand
AAGACCACCCCGGCACTCCGTGCCACCCCTCCACCGGAGGGGAACTTAGCGCGTTTTTTACCCATGTCATTGCGGACAAAGTGAAGCAATCCATTGAAAACCGACACCCCGCCCTGCGGGCACCACGGCTCCCCAGAGGGGAACTTAGTCCGCGACGATAAAAAACAAGCGCGCCGGATGGCGCGCGCTTCATTGCTCTCTGCTCTCTTTATCACGACGGAGCATAGCGGAGACGGACGCTCTCTGTAAAAAAACGGGGCGTGCCCCGTTTTTATTCCGTATCTTCTTCGTCCATATCGTCGTCGTCATCGACACCGGCGGCGTTCAGGTCAATTTCCTTGGGCACGCCCAAAATATCTTCTATCTTGTCCGACGCGGCATCCAAGTCAATCTTGTGCAGGACGGCAAATTCCTGGGCCATGCGTTCCAGCGCACGCAAATACAACTGGCGCGCAGAAAACGTCATCGTATCCGCCGCCGTCCGACGTTGCAGGTCACGCACAACCTCGGCCAATTTCATGGGGTCGCCAGAATTGATATTCTCTTCGTATTGGGCGGCGCGACGTGCCCAAATCATACGTTTGGCACCAGCCTTGCCCTTGGCAGAGGCAATTGCCTCGTCCATCTTTTTGGCGGTGGTCAGTGGACGCAGTCCCGAAATTTCGGCACGTTCAACCGGCACGCGCAATGTCATATGGTTGCGTTCAAAATCAATGACCAGCATTTTAATCTTTTGGTCACCGATTGTTTGTTCTTCGGTTCGGACCAGTTTTCCAACGCCCTGGGTCGGATATACAACATACTGGCCTGTTTTAAAATCTAATTTCTTGCTTGGCATAATAGCGTTACCTTTTGCGGTTGCCATTCTCTCTGATTCCCAGACAGTATATCACAAAAAATCCAAAAAAACAAATAATTGACCAATAAAAAATAAAACGCCCCACACAGGGGGCATTTATACCTTAGCGGGTTGTGCGACGCACCGCGCCGGTTCGACGCACCGCCGACGCACGATTGATGGACGCGCCCCCTTCGGCCTTGGCACAGACCCATTTATGATTCTGTAATATCGCGGTCAGGCCATCTGCACAGTCCGGCTTTTCCAATTGCCATGCAAAACAGCCACCCTTTTGATATGACTTATACGTGCTGTCGTCACCACCACGTGTGTATGCGCCATATTCCGGATTCCAATCGCCCGCCGGTTCCCCATTGCACCACTTGCGTTTGCCAAAGCATTCAATACGATTTCCCGACGCATCGGTCAGTTCCACCGGTGCGGGCGTATCACTGTATCCCGATGACGCCGCGCGGCCATTGCCCATGGCGCGTCCGGTTTCCAGATCACGGCACCACAACTTTTGACACTCGGCCGCCTTGATTCCATCGACTTTTGCGTGTTCTGTCAATATATACCCCGCCCCACACGACGTGAACGTCGCCGCGTGCGCGCCCGCCGCCATCATGGCCAGCACAATCACAGAACAAAATAGTTTTTTCATACGCATCTCTCTTTGGACATTATTTTACACAATTTGCGGTAAAAATCCAAACGCTTTTTATTGGCCCAGTCCCGCCGGTGTGAAACGACCGATATTGTTAAACAGTTCCTGGATTGCGTTCAGTTCAATCGCCGCCGGGATTTCTGTTTCACCATCGGCAACCTGGACATCAGGCAAATCGTCATCACGTAAAACCTGGGTCCGGGTCACGCGATTGCCATTTACCCACGCCAGCAAGACCGTCCGATTATCATACGTCTTTTTCAATGGCCCACGGTAATTTTCATCCGCGCCATAATAAACCCAGACGTCGTCCCCGTGGATTGTTTTCACCTGGGGCGCGCCAATCTGTTGTTCCAGTTGGTCGGTCGTTTTAATTTGCGCGACGCGCGCGTCCAAATCCGCCGGGAAAACGTATCCACGGTGCTTGGTCTGGAACGTGCAGCCCGCCAGTGCAATTAAACAAATCGCGATAATTTTTTTCATGTTTTTACCCCTCGCCATTTTCTTTGGTTTCGTTTGCCGCGTGCATCATTGCAAAATGCGCGATGTATTTTTTCAGCTCGCTCTTATAGCGATTATTTTCCTTGGCAAATTCGACCAATCTGTCAAAGTTCGGATTGACCGCGCGCGCCGCGCCAAAACGACTCTCGGTTTTCAAGAAATCTTCCAACGGCGTTGGATTATCCACATTGGAATCCAGCGTCAATGGATTGTGCCCCGCCAGGACCAAGGTCGGGTCAAAACGATACAGCGGCCACGCGCCCGTATGGACAACCTGGGTCTGGTGCTGGACACCGTTTTGCAGTGCGAATCCATGCGCGATACACGGCGCATACGCCAATATGATTGATGGGCCCGGGAACGCCGCCGCCTCGCGAAATGCGCGAATCGCCTGGACCGGATTTGCCCCCAGTGCAATCTGGGCAACATATGCACCCGACATCATCGCAATCATACCCAAATCTTTCTTGGCGTGTTCCTTGCCACCGATGGCGAATTTCATACTGGCACCAAACGGGGTTGATTTTGACTGTTGACCGCCGGTGTTCGAATACCCTTCGGTATCCAGGACCAAAACGTTCACGTTTTCCCCACTGTGCAAGATATGATCCAACCCGCCATATCCAATGTCATATGCCCATCCATCACCGCCGATAATCCACACAGATTTATTGACAATTGCGTCAACCAAACTTTCGGCCACGCGTGCGCGCGGTCCGTCAATTGTCGCCAACTTTTTACGCAGCATGTCCGCACTGGCGCGCTGGGCATTTATGTCATGCGTATCAAACATCGCATCAACGTTTGGAATATTTAATTCAAACAGCAAACTGCGCAATGTGTCGCGTTTCTGGTTCAATGCCAAACGCATTCCCAGGCCGTATTCCGCATTATCTTCGAACAATGAATTAGACCACGCTGGCCCACACCCCGCCGCATCACATGTCCACGGCGTTGTCGGCAAATTCGCCCCATATATGGACGAACAACCCGTTGCATTTGCAACCACCATATGGTCACCAAACAGATGCGCCAACATCTTGATATACGGTGTTTCCCCGCACCCCGCACACGCGCCCGGAAATTCAAAGTAATGCGGCAATAATTCCACATGCTTTGGTATATTCAGGTTTAATTTTTCGCGCGGTATGTCTGGCAATTTTACAACCGCGTCAAACGCGCGCTGGTTTTCATCGGCAACATCGTGCGCGTTTTTCATCGCCAGTGCCGCCACCGGACAATTTTTCACACACACGCCGCACCCGGTGCAATCCGCCGGGGATATGGCCAGCGTGTAATACATATCAGACCCCAGTTCTGGGGTTTTCATCGGCACAACCGTTATACCTGCCGCGCGTGCCGCGTCAACCTGGTCCGCGGTCAATGCACGGATACGAATTGCCGCGTGCGGGCACAACATAGAACATTTGCCGCACTGGATACATTTTTCCAAATCGCACGTCGCAACACGCTGAGATATTGAACGCTTTTCATACTTTGATGTGCCGACCGGATACTGGCCTGCGCCAAACGCACCATCGGTGCGGAAACGCGACACAGGAATTGCGTCGCCACGCTGGGCCGCCATTTCACCCAGTGTCCCGGCAATCTCGGCCGGGGCATCCGCAGTCATCGCCGGGATAAAGTCTGGGGCAAAATTCGACACCGACGACGGCAACGTATACTGATGCAGATAGCCCGCCGCCCTATCAACCGCGGTCCAGTTCGCCTGGACGATATCCATACCCTTTTTCTTGTATGTTTTTTCAATTGCCGCCTTGGCCGATTTGGCCGCAACCGCCGGGTCAATAATCTGGGTCAGGTTAAAGAAATTCAGCATTATAAACGTATTGATACGGTTGCCCAATCCCAATTCGGCGGCCGCACCATTTGCGTCCAAGAAATATACATTTGCACGCAATCTGATTAAATGTTCCTGGGTTTCCCGTGGCAGATTTGCGAACGCCACATCCGGGGCCATTGACGTATTTATCATAACGGTCCCACCCGCACGCAGACCACGGAACACATCAAAACGCTGGGCAATCATAAAGTTTGATACACTGATGAAATCCGCCACTTCTATCAAATACTGGCTTTTAATCGGCGCATCCGAAAAACGAATATGCGACGCGGTCAGTCCCCCTGATTTCTTGGAATCATATACCGCGTATGATTGCGGATATAATTCAGAATTTTCACCAACAATTTTCACAATATTTTTAACCGCACCAACCGTGCCGTCCGATCCAATACCATACAGAATTGCGGTCTTGAAATTTTCCGCCTGGACCGCGAACGCCGGGTCTGTTTTCAGGGACAGGCCCGTCAAATCGTCATCGATACCAACGGTAAAATTATGGTGCAATGTGTCACGCATCAGGTTTTCATATACGGCCTTGACATCGCGTGGTTTAAATTCCTTGGACCCCAGTCCATAACGTCCGCCATACACCGCCGCCGCGTCACCCACGACAGTCTTAACATCTTGGTATAACGGTTCACCAATGGCACCCGGTTCCTTGGTCCGATCCAACACCGCAATACGTTTCACCGTTTTCGGCAATGCCGCGCGCAACGCGTCAACCGGGAACGGCCGGAACAGATGCACCTTGACCAATCCCAACCCACGTGGCAGGAACGGCAACGTTTCTTCGATTGTTTCGCATGCACTGCCCATGGCGACAATAACGTTTTCGGCATTTGGGTCACCGACATAGTCAACCAGATTATACTTGCGCCCTGTCAGCGCGGCAAATTCGTCCATGCATTTCTGGACAATTTCAGGCGTCGCCGCATACAGTGGGTTGGCGGCCTCGCGTCCTTGGAAATATACGTCTGGGTTTTGGGCGGTGCCACGAATTGTCGGATGTTCCGGCGACATACCACGTGCGCGATTTTCACGCACCAGGTCATCTGGAATCATTTTACGCAACACCTCATCCTCGATTCGATTCAAACGCGATTCTTCGTGGCTGGTGCGAAATCCGTCAAAGAAGTGCAAAAATGGCACACGTGCCCGCAACGTCGCCGCATGTGCGATTGCCGCCATATCAGATGCCTGTTGCACATTATGACTGGACAGCAATGCAAAACCCGTGCTGCGCACCGCCATAACGTCACTGTGGTCGCCAAAGATTGACAACGCATGTGTCGCCAGCGCACGCGCCGCAACATGCATGACAAACGGTGTCTGTTCGCCCGCGATTTTATACATATTCGGAATCATCAGCAACAGCCCCTGGGACGCCGTAAATGTCGTCGCCAGCGCACCCATCTGTAACGCACCGTGCATTGCGCCGGCCGCGCCCCCTTCGGATTGCATTTCAATTATCTGTGGAATTGCGCCCCAAATATTTTTCTTGTGCTGGAACGACCATTCGTCCGCCAGTTCACCCATTGTGCTGCTGGGGGTGATTGGATAAATCGCCGCGAAATCAACGCATCTGTATGCGACGTCGGCCGCCGCCCAGTTACCATCAACAATCAAATTTGCCATTTTGCCTTTTCCTTTTACAATTTTTCATTGATGCCGAAATCATACCGCGATTTTTATTGCAAGGCAAGATGATACTTGCAAAACGGCTTGACAAAACCCGATATTTGTATTACACAAAGAAAAGAATAAAATCAGCAATGGGGGATTACATGTCTGATACAGAAACCGGCGAATACGAAGAATACCAAGAATTTGACACCACCGCCGAAGATGACACGGTCGGATACGTCAGTGCCGAACTGGGCGCGTGCCTGTTTGGACAAATCAGTCCCCAGTCGGAAACACTGCGGCATATTGCAATGCACATCCAAACAATGCCACATATGCCAACAATATATACCCCGATAAAATTGTCATCACCATATGATATCAAGGACCGCCAGGTTTTTGATTTATACATCAATGGATACGGTCGCGATTTAACAACGTTTTCATCGTTTGCGGCACTGTTGGCACTGATACGTGCCCGCGGTGCAATTGTCCGCACAAATGTTATCGGCACCGCGCGCGACGCGGCGGCACTGTTGGCGATATCGGGGACACCGGGCTTTCGGATTATGTATGAAACGGCAACCATGGTCCCATATGCCAGCGCACATCCGCACAATTTGGGTTTCGGCGCCCCATCATCCGCGCGCCCCACAAACAGCGAAATAGAATATATTCGTTCAATATACAAGAAATATACAAAACTGACCAATGATGAAATCACGGACATCATGCGAAACGGTCATCCAATGACGGCAACCCAGTGTTTGAAACGTGGCCTGTGCGATTGGGTTTTACGAAACAATGGCACAATGCGCGGCCGCAGCCGTTAAATAAAAAACGCCCGATTGGGCGTTTTTTATTTGTTTTTATCAATCCACGCCTTTAGTGCGTCATCAGACGTTGCGGCGTCACTGCCATAAATAGCAATACCCGCGCGATGCGTCGCATTTGGCGTCAGCGCGTCAATATCTGTGAAAACATTGCCGGCACCACTGCCCCCATGTGTATCAAATGGCACAACCGTTTTGCCATCAAAGTTATTGTTGGTCAAAAACGTGCGCACTGGCGACGCCATCGTTCCCCACCAGCACGGCGTTCCAACGTATATCGTATCATATGCCGACAAATCAGGCGTCGCATTTATCGGTGGCAATGTGCCGTCGGTGATTTCTTGTTTGGCCTGTTGTGTGGTGGCGGCGTATTCTGATGGATAATAATTGGGGTCAGCGGTTTCAATTCTGTATAAATCCGCCCCGGTTATTTCGGCAATCTTTTTTGCCACTGTTTCGGTGTTGCCCGTGCGTGAATAGTATGCAACCAAATCACGTGCGTCCGCACCCGCGGTCAGTCCCAACAGTGCGCATATCGAAAGTGTAATCTTTTTCATTTTGTGCATTTCCTCCCTTGACAATTGCCAGTATAAACCCTAGACTTTACTCTAAGTCAAGAGGATTTTTTATGCGAATTGGTGAAATTTCAAAAATAACCGGATTGTCCCAGCACACATTGCGTTTTTATGACAAAATGGGACTGATGCCCGACGTGGCAAAACGCGGCGGCGGCATTCGCGATTACAGCGAACGCGACCTGGACACACTGGGGTTGATAGAGTGCCTGAAAAAGACCGGCATGTCGTTAAACGAAATCAAAACATTTATTGATTGGGTAAAGCAAGGCGATAAAACAATCCAGCAACGCTATGACATGTTTGTCAGCCGTCGTCGCGCAATCGAGGCCCAAATGGCCGAAACCAAGCGGATGTTGCAAATAATTGATTACAAAATCAAATATTATGACCGCGCGCGCCAGGCGGGCACACTGGCGATATACCAGGGCCAGCGGTCAAAACTGCCGTCATTTTTTGATATGAAAAAAGATATAAAAAAATAAAAACGCCCGATTGGGCGTTTTTTATTTCTTGTCCGTGCTTGCATGTGTCACATCATCGGCGGCGTCATCCGTCACCACCGCGTCACAGACCGGTGCCCGCAGTTTTAATTTAGACATTGCCCGCACCATATCCATCGCACGTTGCAATTGATAATCCAGCGCATCTTTCTCTTCATCGGTCAATTCAGCATCTGCGTCATCGTCGTCCGATTTCTTGTCGGCCTTTTTCTTAGCATTTTCGTTTTTCAGTGCGTTTTTAAACGATGCCTCGGAATACAGGCTTTCCTTGCGTTCAATTGTTTCAATCTTGCTCTGCAGAACCTCTACGTCTGGGGTAATCCCCTCGTTCTGAATTGAACGGCCACTGGGCGTGTAATAACGCGCAATTGTGATATGTATCGCCGTGCCATCACCCAGGGGCTTTTGCTGTTGCACACTGCCCTTGCCAAAACTCTGGGATCCCATGACCAACGCACGGCCATTATCCTGTAACGCGCCCGCAACAATTTCAGACGCCGATGCCGACCCATGATTTATCAGCACTACCACCGGTTTGCCGTTCGTCATATCACCCGGTTGCGCAAAACTGCGTTCAATATCCGTCTTGGCCTTGCCACGCATTGACACAATTTCGCCCCCGTCCAAGAACGCATCTGACACCTCTATAGCCGCCGTCAGATATCCGCCCGGATTATTGCGCACATCCAACACGTAACCAATTACGTTTTTCTTTTCCAGTTTTTCAATCGCGTTTTTCAACTCCTTGGCCGTGGTCGCGCCAAAGTCAGAAATACGAATATATCCGATTTTTTCACTGGAATCTTCGTCCGCGTCGGCAATTGATTTCTCTTCGAATTTTACCGATTTCACCTTGATAATTGCGCGTTTCAGCGTGATATTGCGCGGTTCTTTGCCATCAGATACAACGGTCAATTTAACCTTGGTTCCCGGGCGACCCTTCATCTTTTTTACCGCCTGGTTCAACGTTAAATCAAATACCTGTTCACCATCAATGTGCGTGATATAGTCGCCCGCCTTTATCCCTGCCTTGGCCGCCGGCGTGTCGTCAATTGGCGAAATCACGCGCACCGCGCCGCGGTCACTGGTAATCTGAATCCCCAGTCCCCCAAATTCGCCATACGATTTGTCATTAAATTCCTTGAAGTCATCCGCCGACAAATACGATGAATGCGGGTCCAACGCCCCCAGCATGCCGTTCATTGCGGCCTCTAACATTTTTTTCTCGTCCGCTTCTTCGACAAAACTGTCACGGGCGGTTTCGAACACCAGGGCCAGTTTTTTCAACTGCTCGTAAATCTGTTCATCCGTCAGATGGACGACCGGCTCTTCCTTCTTGGCCTTGGACGCACCGGCCGCAAACGACGTGACCGGCATCAATAAAGCAACAAAAATCAGTAACTTTTTCAGCATAATGTTCCCTTTCCATAATCCACTATTCTCTGACAAATCTCAGCATAAAACAATTTCCGCGCGCCCGCAACACGATTTTTCATCACACCGCCATTTTTTATGCACCAGAATTGACAAATACTTGACAAATTGTCTTTTTGGGCTATATTTACAGTGGTGCATGGGGGATAAAACAATGAAAACGAACAAGATAAAATTACAGATTGAAGAAAACCGCGAAACAATTTCAAAATTGTTATCTGGTCGTGACACGGTAAAGCGTCTGAACAATTTGAATTGGATTACACACGAATTGACGGTTGAAACCCAGGTTTTATTCCAGTGCCCCGATGGCATGCCCAAGGCCGAACGTGACGCATGTCTGGATTATACATCAATGAGCAATCTGGCCAAAACATGGGAATATATTTTAAAACACCAGAGTCCAAAGCACGTCATTGACAACATGGCAATTCGCAAGATTCATTCGCTGTTGGCACACGGCACCGATATCCCGGGCGGCCAGTATCGCCTGGTTGACGTGTATGTTTTACGCACATCGGCCCCCGATTTTAACGATATGTTATACAAGATGGACGATGTTCAATACAACCTGGGCGACACGAATACGCCGGTATTGACCCGCGCATTTAATGCCCACTATGACATTATCGCGGCCCAGCCCTTTAATGACTTTAACAAACGCACATCGCGCATGGTAATGAACTGGTTCCTGGTCCAGAACGGATATCGCCCGATATTGTTCAACCACCCGTCGGACAAGCACGAATATATGGACGCCCTGCGTGCGCGCGCAAACGGCGATTGCAAGACATATTCACACTATATGTATTCATGCATGCTGCGCACCCAGCGCGAGATAATCAGTCTGTTAAACAAATCACGGATTTTATAATGAGCAACACACCAAAAATAAAAACTTTGATTCATGGTCGCGAAACATACGCCGTATATTACGGCGATGAATTCGTGCTGAAACGTCCATTGCCGACGTTTGGTGATGATGCACGTGACGCGTGGTTGGCCAAACAGCACAAGACCAAGGACGCCATTGACCGCATTCGTGCGGTTGGCAATCCATTGTATAACGTGCCCGCAATGCGTTTCATCAATGATGAAGAATACCAAATTTTGGAAGAACGCGCCCCCGGCGTGCCACTGACGGCGGACGTATATCGCACACTGTCGCGTCGCCAGCGTTACGAAATCATCAACAGCCTGGCCAGTTTTCTGGTTGATATGAACGAATCGCAGCCGATTGGCCCGGCCCAGCCGCATAACATCGCATCAGAATTAAAATTCTCGCGTCTGGATACGTTTGTTGGCACCAAGATGTCACATTGGTTTAACAAGAACGAGGTTCGTCAAATGTCGCGCATCCGTGACGAAATCGGTTCATTTCAATACACGACACGCCTGGCATGGTCGCACTGTGATTTAAACCCGGGCAATGTGTTATACGACGCCAACACCAGTAAGATATCCTTTATTGATTTTGCCGAGGCCGGATATCGTTTCATCTATCGCGACATATTTGCGTCACTGCAAATTGAACTAGGCATCTGGAAACAGGTCTATGACGCATACCTGAAAATGCACGACAAATCATTGTGGCAAATGCCCAGTGCGAAAAACGAAAGCCTGCGCAACATTATGAAATATCGTTTGATGACGGTCGTTCTGAAACGCTTTATCAAGGCGTCCGATGACCTGCGTCTGAATCCGCAAAACGAAAAAAGCATACGCAACAACGTTGACAAGGTCGCATTTATGCGCGATTTAATGCAATACCTGCAAAACCTGGAACGCACATTTCAGAAATAACGCAGTTTAATCTTCGCGGAACAGGCGCGCCGGATCAACCGCGGCGTTGCCACGTCGAACCTCCAGATACATTTCGGGCTTGTCCGGATTCATACGTCCAACCGGTTCCCCGGCCAAGACGTCTTGTTCCACCATCACATCAATATCGCCCAAATTCGTCATCACCGTGTTATATCCATTTTTATGCGATATAATCAGCACGCGTCCAAATCCGCGAAAACTGTCCGCGAATTTCACCGTGCCATCTGCCGGTGCCATTACCAACGCCGCCCCACGCGTGCGAATGCGCCAACCGTCCGACTTTAACCCCAATGCCGTTTTTTCACCAAAATGCACAACCACACGACCACGCACAGGCTGGTTCAATTTACGAAATGAAAAACGCGCATCACCCGACATCTGTGAACTGCCCACGCCGGCGGATAATTCCGAGATACTTTTTGCGCGTGCCGACAATTCGCGCAATTTTTTTTGCAACGCCGCCTGTTCGGTCTTTAACTTTTGATTTTGCGCCGCGCGACGCTGTAATAACTTATCCAGCTCGTTTTTTTCAGCGGCATATTTTTTTGCCGTGCGGTCCAGTTTTTCTTTTTCAACCGCGCGCGCATCGCGAATTTTTTCCAGTTCGCGAATTTTTTCCGTGGCGTCACGAATTTCATCATCAAAACGCGCCGCCGCACCCGACAGCACCGCCGACGTTAAAACATATTCACGCATATTGTCGGTATCAAAACTGGGGTGCGACGCAACGAACAAAATACTGGCCGCCGCATCAGAAATGCGCGTCCGATTTTCATCCAACGACCGCGTCAGACGGTCACGCTGGGCGTCCAAATCGGCAATTTTACGAACGACAACGCCACGTTGTTCTTCCAGATTACTGACCTGTTCACCCGCCGCAACCAGTTTCTTTTTGGTCTTTTCAACCTCGCGCTGGGACGTGCGAACCTGTTGACTCAGTTTTTTATTTTCCTGTTCGGTCTTGGCAATCTGGGCATTGATACGTGACAATTCGCTGGTGGCCCGCACGGGTCCCGTCACCAACATCAACCCCAGAAAACCAATCAACAGTTTTTTCATTATTTCTTTACAACGCGCAAGAACGTCTTTTTACCCTTTTGCACAATGATTTCGTCGGCCAGCGCAACCGTATATTTCGGATCGGTGATTTTTTCACCATCCAGCTGGATACCGCCCTGCTCTACGTTACGGCGTGCCTCGGACTTGGACGTGAACAGTCCCGCCGCACACAGGAAATCCAAGATACCCATTGCCGCACCAAATTCAATTTCTGCCGTTGGCATATTTTCAGACTTTGCCCCGCCACCGAACAATGCGTCGGCCGCATTTTGCGCCGCCACAGCCGCGTCATGACCATGCGCGATTTCGGTCGCATTAAACGCCAACACGCGCTTTACCGCGTTCAATTCTGCACCACGCGCCGCCGCCAGGCGCGCGATTTCATCCAATGGAATCTCTGTAAATATCTTCAAGAATTTTTCCACCAAATCATCCGGCGTGTTGCGGAAATACTGGTAATATTCATATGGCGATGTTTTATCTTCGTTCACCCAAACGGCATTGCCGGCGGATTTACCAATCTTGTTGCCATTGGCGTCGGTAATCAACTGGGTCGACAGGACAAAAACTTCCTTGCCCAATTTTTTACGCACCAGCTCAACGCCCATAACACTGTTGCCCCATTGATCGGCACCACACAGTTGCACCGTGCAATTATATTTTTTATACAGTGTCAAGAAATCAACCGCCTGGAATGTCATGTAATTAAATTCCAGAAACGTCATACCATTTTCCAAACGGCGACGAACACTTTCCATACCCAACATACGCGGCACGGTAAAATCCGTCCCAAATTCGCGCAAGAAATCCATATGGCTGTATCCACTCATCCAATCGTTATTGTCAACCATAACCGCGCCATCGGCACCATCATCAAAGTGAATAAATTTTGAAATCGAGTGGCGCAATCCCGCACAATTGTGTTCAATTTGTTCGTCGGTCAGCATTGGGCGTCCCTTGTCCCGACCAGACGGGTCGCCAATACGCCCCGTTGCACCACCAACCAACGCAATTGGACGATGACCGTATTTCTGGAACCAACGCATCAACATCAACGACGCCAGGTGCCCGACATGCAGCGAATCCCCGGTTGGATCGGTGCCCCAATACACGGTCACACGTCCCGCATTCAGCGCATCGTTCAGCGCGTCCATATTAGACGCCTGGTTGATAAAACCGCGCGCGTCCAGTTCCTGTAACAATTCATTTTTCATCTGATTATTTCCTTATGCCCACAATGCTAGCAGAGTTTTACCCCCCGCGCAAATATTTTATATCACGACGGCGCGCCGCGAACCCCTCATTGTTATACCGACACCACGGCACTTCGTGCCACCCCTCTGGCCAGAGGGGAACTAAATTCATTGCTCTCTGCTCTCTTCTCTCTGCTCTCTAAAAAAAATACCGCCGTGTGGCGGTATTTTTTTCGTATCGGCAATGTAAATTATGCCAACATCTTTGCAACCTCGTCCGCCAGGTTGTCTTCGCGTTTCTGGATACCTTCGCCCAGAACGTAATACGCAAAGCCAGCCAGTTTGCCACCGTGTTCGGCAACAACGTCTTTGACGGTCTTGGATGGATCCATAACGAACGGCTGTTCTTCCAGAACGGTTTCCGCATAGTATTTGTGGATACGGCCCTGGACCATTTTTTCAACCACAGCCTCTGGCTTGCCAGCGGTGGCACCGGATTCGATGAACACTTTCTTTTCGCGTTCAACCGCGGCCGGGTCAACATCGGCAATCGTCATAAATTCAGGTTTATTTGCCGCGATGTGCATTGCAATCTTGTTGCCGATTTCATCGATTTTGTCGGAATCGCCATCAATTGCAACCGCAACACCAATCTGGCCCATACCCGGAACCAATGCGTTGTGGATGTATGTGTAAATATGCTGGCCAGAAACCTTGGCAATACGGCGCAATGTCATATTTTCACCAATTGTGGAAATAGTTGCCGCGATGTCATCTTTGACCGCCGCCATTGTCGCGTCGAAATCACCGCCCAGTTCCAATGCCTTGGCCGCAACATCGGCAACCAATTTCTGGAACTTGTCGTTTTTCGCAACAAAGTCTGTTTCAGCGTTCAATTCAACAACGCAACCCATATTGTCGCATTTTACAACGGTCACCAAACCAGATGCCGCAACGCGGCCGGCCTTGGATGCCGCCTTGACAATACCCTTTTGGCGCAACCAGTCGGCCGCCGCTTCGATATCGCCATTTGATTCAACCAATGCTTTCTTGCAATCCATCATACCTGCGGATGTTTTTTCACGCAGTTCTTGAATCATTTTTGCGGTTACTTCTGCCATTGTTTTTCTCCCATTTATTAAAGATTTAATTATTTATCCGCCTTGTCTGCCAATTTGCCGCGACGTTCTGCGCGTGCTTCGGATGTTTTTGATTTCTGGCGTGCTTCTTTGTCTTTGACACCCGCTTCGAAATCATCGGCCGCAGACATGTCTGCTTCGACCTTTTTACCGGCCGCGCCGCCCAAACGTTTTTCAATACCAGACAAGATTGCGTCAACGAACAGGTCACAATACAACTGGGTTGCACGTGCGGCGTCGTCGTTGCCCGGAACTGGGTAATCAACCAATTCTGGATTCGCGTTTGTATCACAGATGGCGATTGTTGGGATGTCCAGGTTGCGCGCTTCGCGGACTGCATTGATTTCGCGTGGAACGTCAATGACAATCATCGCCTGGGGCGTGCCGTGCATATCCAAAATACCACCAAAGATTTCACGCAGTTTTTCAACTTCTTTGGTCATAACACCGACTTCTTTTTTGGTCAGACCCAATTTGTCGGCGTTTGCAATGTCCGCTTCCATCTTTTTCAGACGGCGAATAGACTGTGAAACTGTTGTCCAGTTTGTCAGCATACCACCCAACCAACGGTTGTTGACATAGTATTGACCGCAACGTTCAGCGGCGTCTTTGACAATGTCTTTGGCCTGGTGCTTGGTCGCAACAAACAGAACCTTGCCGCCGGCGGCCGCGATTGCTTCCAATGCAACCAGGGAACGATACAGCAACGGTGCAGTTTTGTTCAAATTGATGATGTGGATTTTATCCTTGACCCCATAAACATACGGTGTCATCAACGGATTCCAGCGACGTGTGTGGTGACCGAAATGGACGCCCGCTTCCATCAACTGTTTCATAGTAAATGTTGGCAATGCCATGATTTTATCCTTTTTTCTGTTGTTATCCTCGCCGTGGACCCCAGACCAGATTTTTCAAATCCGGACAGAAATCTTGTCCAACGGTTGTGTTATTCACGCATTCACGTGTAGCCCGATAATAGAACAATTGCCCAATAAAATCAAGCAGAAATTGAAATTTTGTCCATATTTATATTCCTGGGATTTAGATTGACAAAATATTTTTGTGTGCTAGTCTTTCAGTATGAAATCATTGCCAGGCATTATTACCGCAACCATATTTATGTCCACTGTGTGTATGGATGCACTGGCGGTCAATAATTGCACAAATCCGACATATCGCAAAAACAATCCCGATGAATGTAACATGTTTTTCGGTGGCGCAACAACACTGATTGGTGGCACAACCATCGCGGCCAGCGCATTGGCCCTGGTTGGTTTGGCGGCCGGCGGCACCGGTGGCGGGGGTGGCGGTGCAACAACACCAACACTGACCACAAACATATTTTATGTCGGCGACGACGTGGATTCAGCGCACCTGGCCGGGATAATGGGCACCGACACATTTTCACGTAATTACAATCAATATACCAGTATCCGCCTGGCCTGGTCATTGGGGCGCGGATGGCGTGGGGCCGGCACAAATATCGCCGTACTGGACGCGGGTCTGGATACATGGCACGGCCGCACGGTTGCGTCATTTGCATCGGGCGCGGTCGCCCCAGACGCCAACGTCACAGAATACAAGATTACCAACAGCGACATGGACTTTCTGTCATACGCAGAAATCGCAAACGTTATCGCCAGCGCACACGACGCGCACGTTTATAACGCCAGTTGGTCTGTCGGTATGCGCGCAACAGAATTAAAGTCACGCGCGCAACTGGAACGCCTGACCGATGCGGGATTTGTTGCCGAAATTTCCAACGCTGCGATCGCACGTGACGCGATTTTCGTCTGGGCCGCCGGGAACGATGGCGCGAACCAATCCAGTATGCTGTCCGCAATGCCACGGGTCATGCCCGAACTGCGCGGTCACTTTATAAACGTCGTTGCGTTTGATAATGCCACGGGCCGGCTGGCCGATTACAGCAACGCATGTGGTATCACGCGCGACTGGTGCATAACCGCCCCCGGCAGTCTGATTACCGACGACGGCACACCCGCCGATGGCACCAGTTTTGCTGCCCCAATTGTATCGGCGGCAATCGCCACCGTGCGCCAGGCATTTCCATACATGACCGCCCCCCAGGTAACGTCATTATTATTTGAAACCGCACGTGATCTGGGCGCGCCCGGCGTTGACGCGGTATACGGTCACGGAATGCTGGATTTGGAACGCGCAACACGACCCGTGGGGGCGGCACTGGTCCCGATGGATGACGGCGTGATGCAGCCACTGCGCACCGCGCGCGTATCGGGCCAGATTGCGCACAGTATAAAATCCGCCAACCCCAAATTTGCGTATTTTGATAAATACGGACGCGCGTTTGCGGGCGACCTGGGCGACAATATTTCAATCCAAAACCCGTCAATGGGGTGGCGACACCTGCGCGATGGACGCGCGACCACCACAATCACCACCGGCAATATCCAAATGGGTATGCGCAGCGCGGATTTCTTGCCCACCAGTGGATTTCTGGATACAGATCACCAAAACTTCATCAGCTTTATTGGCGCAACAAACACATGGGAACTTATGGACGCCGAAATATCCCAAAACGCAACAATTGGATTTGCGCGTCCGCAAACGACAACTAATTCGTTTGTCGCCGGATTTTCAGACATAACAACCGCGTCATTTTCCGTCGCCGCCCGCGTTCGCGATTGGACGTTCAGCGTTGCCGTCCCAGACACCGTGATTTCAGGCGACATGAAAATGCACCTGCCCGTGGGACGCGCGCCAGACGGCACGATTATATACGGCGATTATACCGCCGACCTGGTCACGCGCCCATCGGTTGATATTTCGGCAAAATATAAATTCATGACCGTCGGATTTGTTGATAATCCATATGGCACCGATGAATTATACATGCTGGGGACATGGCGTCTCCAGTTCTAGGTCACCCGTCGCCCCCGCGACGACAATCCCGCGCGCACTGATAAATTTATTCAGCGTATCGCGATGAACGCGCAACCGTCGCGCAATTTCACATCGATAACGACCATCATTTAATTTCTGGTGAATATATCGTTCGCGCCCCGCCAATTTGCATGCATTACGACTGCCCGATGGGCGACCGATACGACCACCCTGGGCCTTGACACGGGCCAGTGCCTCTTTGGTGCGCTGGGATATCAAATTGCGTTCAATTTCCGCCGACAATCCAAATGCAAATGCCAGAACCTTGCTGGTGATATCAGACCCCAAACGATAATTATCTTTTATCGTCCATATTTTTGCCCCAACATCCATACAGTGGTGCAGAATACTCATAACCTGTAACAAATTACGCCCCAGACGTGACAATTCTGACGCAATCAACAAATCATCTTTCTGTAATCGTTTTATCAATCGGCCTAATTTGCGCTTTGATAAATCCTTGGTTGACGAAATTGTTTCTTCTATCCAACAATCAATAGATATATTTTGATTTTCGCAAAAGCGTTGTATTTCAAACCGTTGGTTTTCTGTTGTTTGGTGGTCTGTCGACACACGTATATATCCGTATATCAATTTACACTCCTGTGGTGGTTAAATTATTATTACCTCCTTTTTATCCATCCCCCGATGATAAAAAATACTAAAATTTAGGTTTTTTATAACATAAAAAAATCATATTTAGACTTGTCTTTTTATGTTTCACCTTTTAGAATAAACACATATTTTTGGGACAAGGGGTCTGAAACATCATGAAAAAGAATCAACGCACACGCAAACCAAACAAAAATGTCCGCCCACATAAATGGCGTCGCATTGTTATTGCGGCGGCGGTTGCCATTGTTGCGGCAATTGGCGGAATTGTCTTGTGGCGCGTTATCGCACGCGGGTCTGAAAATATAACCGTTATGCATGTTTCTGTTCCTGATGTGACGGCGGCAAAATTTAGTGATGACAACACGGTATTGTTTGGCGCAAATGACATCCCAACCGCCAACAATAATCGTGCGGTGTCTGGTATTATGCCACTGACCATTTCTTATAATTGGTATTCTGGCCCATATCAACAGGTATTAAAGCCCACCCTGACCCAGTCTGACATTACAAATGGCATAAAAATCACACCGACTGTGCGTGGCACGTTCCATATCCAGGGCGGCGGCGATGAAATCGTATTTACGCCCGCGGTTGATTGGCCCGCCGATACTGATTTCACGGTCCGCATTGATAAAAAATTATTTAATGACGATGTGTCTGTGGATAAAAAGACAATATCGTTCACAACACCAAAAATCACCGCAACGGTATCCAGTTTCAATCTGTATCTGGCACCCAACGCCGATAAATCTGTGATTGGGGTTGCGGTTGTATCGTTTAACTATCCAATTGATACAGAAAACTTTGCAGACAAGGTTTTGGTTAAACTGGATGACAAGAAACTGGATTTTGACATAAAACTGGATAAATTTCACCGCACGGCCGTTATAACAACCGCACCGATATCAATCACAAACGCGGCGCAAATTGTGCGTCTGAAATTAAATCGCGTATCGCCGGCGGCGGGCAATGGCGCAACCCAGAAATTGACCGCGCACACAACCGTTGAATCTGCGGATAATATATTCAAGGTCGCGTCCATCGCAACAACGGCGGCCGACGATACAAATGGCAACGCGCGCCAGCTGGTCCTGGTTGATATGACCGCCGCGGCCCAGAATAAAACAAATTGGGCCCAGTATGTTGAAATATATCTGTTGCCAGAATTCAAAGACGATGATGAAAAATCGGACAATCGCACGCATCACTGGGCGGCGGATGAAATCACCGACGACGTATTACGCGGGGCCGAAAAAATGGCCACCACACGTGCGGATTTTGTTACGCCCGCGGGTGTTTATCAATATGCGTTCCCGTATGCAGTATCTGATACACGTGACCGCTTTATATACGTCCGTGTTTTGGCGGGCCTGAAATCAGAATCAGGTTTTACGGTCAAAAACGCCGCGTCACGCGTTATGGCGGTGCCATATCCACCACGCACGGTCCAAATCGCCGGCAGTGGCGCATTACTGTCCCTGGGTGGGGATAAAAAACTGGCCATCATGGCGCGCGGTGGCGTCACGGCGGCGTATGTAAATCTGTATAAAATAAAATCGTCCGAAATCAATCACCTGATTTCCCAGACGTATAATATCTTTTCTGAAAACATAGAATTCAAATCATGGGCGTTTGGCACCGATGATATGTCAATTGTATTTAACAAAAAAATCCCATTTGCAGACGCGTCAATGACACGCACAAATTATGCGTCGGTGAACCTGGGCGACTATCTGGACCGAACCCAGGATAAAACAGGTATCTTTGTCATACAAACCGGTGCCGATGAAAATGCCGCCGACGTCAGTGACCGTCGTCTGATTTTGCTGACCGATTTGGGAATTATACGCAAATTATCAACCACCGACGCATCTGCATTGTTTGTCGTGCAATTGTCCGATGGCGCGCCCGCCGCCGATGTTGAAATATCAATTCTGGGCCGCAACGGCAACGCCGTGTGGGCGGGTCGCACCGATGAAAACGGACGCGCAGATTTGCCAGTGCTGTCGTGGGACGAATATCGTGGCGCACGCGAACCGGTTGCAATCGTCGCACGCCGCGGGACCGACGTGTCATTTATTCCATACAATGCAACCGCGCCGACGGTCGATTATTCCAAGTTCGATGTTGATGGCGTGTATTCATATGGCAACGCGCCACTGAACGCATTTATATTCACCGACCGTGGCATTTATCGCACAGGCGAAAACATGGTAATCGGTGGCATTGTCAAGAACAAGTCGTTCAAATCCCTGGCGGGGGTCCCGGTGCGACTGGAAATTCGCGACCCGCGCGGCCGCGACGCATATGCAAAAACATTTTCCGCCACGCACGACGGTATGTTTGACGTAAAATACGATATTCCGGCCACCGCCCAAACCGGCGAATACCAAATTCACCTGTATTCACTGGACGCGCGCAACAATATTGACAGCACACTGGGCAGCACCACATTTCGCGTTGCCGACTTTGTCCCAGACAATCTGAAAATAACGACAACGATTGTCGACACATCGGACAACGGATGGATTTCACCAGACAACATGCGCGCAAACGTTTCATTGCGCAACCTGTTTGGCACGCCCGCCACAGATAAACGCATATCGGTGCACGCATCACTGCGCCCGACGAATTTCACTTTCCCGGGATACGCCGATTATAAATTCACAACAAATTTTGTTTCTGGGACCGGCCTCAGTGACAGCACCGCCCGCGACGCGCAAACATTTACGATTGATTTGCCCGACGTTCGCACTGATAACGACGGCGCGGCCAGTTTTGACATCGCATTTAACGACACAATTCCAATGGGAACATATACGTTGTCCATCACCGCCCAGGGGTTCGAGGGCGATTCCGGTCGCAGTGTTCGCGCCGCCGCAACAACCCGCGTATCTGGGGCAAAATATTTGGTGGGATATCGCGCGACGGGCGATTTGGCATATGTTTCACGTGGCGCAACGCGTAATGTTCATCTGGTTGCGCTGGACCACACTGGCACACCGGCCGCCGCCACGGGGTTGCGCATGCGCCTGGTGCGTCGTGAAAATTTAACCAGCCTGGTCAAGGATTACAGTGGATATTACAAATACCAAACGGTCACCCGGGACAAGATTATAAATCAAAGTCCGATTGATATTCCGGTCACCGGTCGCACACTGCGCCTGGATACCGACGCGCCGGGAACATATTTCGTTCAAATATTGGACGTTGCGGACAAGGCACTGGCCAACATTGAATACTTTGTCGCAGGCAATCAAAACGCCGAAATGAAATCTGACACAAATGCAGAATTAAAGGTTAAACTGTCCGCCACAGAATACAAACCTGGCGAAAAAATCGCGGTCAGCATTACCGCCCCATACGCCGGCACGGGCCTGATTACAATTGAACGCGATCGCGTTTATGCATACAAATGGTTTCACGCCGACACCACCACATCTGTGCAGCATATAACCGTGCCTGATGATTTTTCTGGAACGGGATACGTCAATGTTTCATTTGTGCGCAGTATCGCCAGCCGCGACATTTTCACCAATCCATATGCGTATGCGGTTGCACCGTTTTCGGTCAACCTGGACGAACATCGGATAAACGTCAAACTGGACGTGCCCGATGTTGTTCGTGACCATAAATTGAATATCAAATACACCGCGGACCGCGACGCGCACATGATGATATTTGCGGTCAACACAGGAATATTACAGGTAGCAAAATACACCGTGCCCCAGCCACTGAAATATTTCTTTCAAAAATCCGCATTACAGGTAACGACATATCAAACGCTGTCGCTGTTGTTGCCAGAATATAAAATCCTGCGTGAATTTGCGAAAACCGGTGGCGGTGACGTGGGGCCGGACGCAATGGAACAAATATTGAACAACCCGTTTGCGCGGCGCGCCCTGCCCCCGGTGGCGTTCTATTCCGGTATAATTGACGTGACCGCAAATACCCCGGGTGACATAAAGTTTAATTTGCCAGAATACTTTAATGGTGCGGTCCGCGTATTTGCCGTCGCCACAAACGCCACCGCAATGGGCAGTGCGGATACCACCGTCACCGTTCAATCACCGGTTGTTATATCAATGTCTGCGCCAACGGTTGTTGCGCCGGGCGATAAATTTGACATCAGTGGCGTTATTTCAAACCTGACCGATGGAACAGGTGCGGACGCAATTGCACACATTTCCGCACGCGCGTCGGATAATTTGAAACTGGCCACCACGACCGACAAAATCGCAATCCCAGAAAACACCGAACGCCTGTTTGTAACAAATGTTTTGGCGGGCGATAAACTGGGCAATGCGCAAATTACATTAAATGCCGAAATCATGGCAGACGGCGCATTTAAATCGCGCGCATCCGCGACGTCTGATATATCTGTTCGCCCGATAACCACGTTCCAGACCACGGCGCGCACCGGAATTATTGACGACACAACGACCCGTATTCGCACAAAACCAACACCAATGTTCCCAGACAACGCATCGCGCGAACTGGTGATTTCGGGTAATGCGTCGGTGTTGATGCGGCCACTGGTTTTGTATTTGGAAAATTATGATTTCCCATGCACCGAACAAATTGTGTCTGCGACAATGCCATATGTCGTCGCGCCAAATGATGCAATCCTGGGCACACGTTATTCAAATTCACGCACGCATATTGATGACACTATACGTGCCCTGCAATCGCGCCAGGCATCCGACGGTTCATTTGAATTGTGGCCCAGCACCGCGTCGGTTGACGTTGCCGCCGCACGCAATGCCGCCACCGATGCGACGACCGCCGAAACAACCGCATACGTTGCCCAATTCTTGACCATGGCACGCGCCGCCGGATTTACCGTCCCGCGCGACATGCACGACCGTGCGATTGATTTCTTGCGCGATTATGCCGGTGGCACCATCACAGACGCGGCGTCCGCCCGTGCGGTCGCACACGCGATATTTGTCATAACGCAAAATAATTTTGTCACGACAAATTACATCAATCTGTTCCAAGAATACGCCGACAAAAATATCAAGAATTGGCAGCGTGACCTGATGGGAACGTATATCGCCGCGGCATACAAAATCATGCACCAAGACGCCCAGGCCGACGCACTGGTTGCGAAATACCGCACATCTGACGATGATTTTGAATACACCGATATGTTCACCAACAATGTCGCAAATGACGCAATGCATAATTACATCGTGCGCAACTATTTTGCGACCACACCAGATATGACAAAATCCATGCAAAAATATCTGGACGGTGGCAATTATGATTCATTTACGGCGGCGACGATGATAATGGGCCTGCACGGAATGACGTCTGATGGCGCAATCGCCAACATAACGGTCAGTGCCGATGGCGAAAAATTGTCCGGCACCGTTGCTGATTCCGCCCTGCACATCACCGTTCCGCAAAATGCGACGCGCATTGAAATTAAATGCCCGGCTTGCACCGACAACGCCGCGCCGTATTATTCGCTGATTTCGCGCGGATACCCAATAACAGATGTTGATGCGTCCAACGGCATGACAGTTTCGCGCGAATATCTGGACAGTGCGGGCAATCGCATTACATCGGCAAAAATCGGTGATATTGTCACGATTCGCGTGTTTGCACGCGCACGTGGCACAGACATGATTCCAAATGTCGCAATTACTGATTTACTGCCGGGCGGATTTGTCGTTGATGGCGATGTAAATGGCGACGCAAACTTTACCCAGGTGCGCGATGACCGCGTTGTCATATTTGCCGACATATCACGCAGTGGCGAATTATTTGAATACACGGCCCAGTTGACCACATCGGGCGAATTCAGTGTTCCGCCCATCCACGCCGAATCTATGTATAATCCGGGCATTGGCGCAACCGGGGATACGTCAAAATTCACCGTGACAAATGACCAGGACTAGTCTGATTATTCATCGCATATGGCAACATATACGCCGCCACCACGTGGCGTATATTTGTGTTGCCGGTGCGCTGGTTGCGTATTGGACGGTGCGACTGTTTTTTACGCCACCGCTGTTGACGCACACACATTTTTCAAACGCGTATTATGACCGAAATGGTAATTTAATGCGGTTGACCCTGGCGGCCGATGACAAATATCGATTGTTCACGCCACTGGACGAAATCAGTCCCGACATCATCCGCGCCACCATTTTATACGAAGATAAATATTTCTGGTATCACCCGGGCATAAACCCAGTATCACTGGCGACCGCCACCGTGAATTGGGCGCGTGGCGCGGTGCACCCGGCGGGCGCATCAACCATCACAATGCAGGTCGCGCGCATATTATACAACCTGGACACGCGACGTCCGATTGGCAAACTGGAACAAATTGCACTGGCGATTTATATCGACGCATTTTATTCCAAGCGGGAAATATTGACCGCATACCTGAACCTGGCACCATATGGCGGAAATATCGAAGGGGTCGGTGCCGCATCCCTGGTATATTTTCATCATCGGGCGCGCAACCTGGCCCAGATAGAATCAATCACCCTGGCCACAATTCCCCAGAACCCAACGCGGCGCGGTCTGAACACCGCAACGGGTATGCGTAACATTATGAATATGCGGGGTGACCTGGTCCGGCGATGGGTCGCGGCGCACCCAGATGACACGAATCTGGTAACACTGGCCGATATGCCACTGAACACATACAACGTGCGCGATTTGCCATTTGACGCCCCACATTTCACAGACCGCCAGATTGCCGCACGACAAAATTATTGGTCTGATGTCGGACCGCGCCGGTCAGAAATCACAACGACACTGGACATAAATTTACAGCACCGCCTGACACAAACCCTGCGCCAACAGGTCGCGCGTCGCAAATCACACGGCGTCAATAATGCGGCGGCAATTTTGGTCAATTATAAAACAATGCAGGTATTGACACATATCGGTTCGGTTGACTATTTTGACAAATCAATTTATGGCGAAAACGACGGCGTTACCGCACGACGCAGCCCGGGTTCCACACTGAAACCGTTGATATATGCCGCCGCCGCCGACCGCGGTCTGATTCACGGCATGACATTACTGCGCGACGCAAAAATCAGTTTCGGCGTATATGCCCCCGAAAATTCAGACAATGAATTTTACGGTCCAGTGTTGGCGCACACGGCATTGACGCATTCGCGAAATATTCCGGCGATTGATTTATTGCGAAAAATAGGCGTGCGAAATTTCTATCAAATATTATCCGATTACGGGGTTGAAAATCTGAAATCCCCGAATCACTATGGCATATCAATCGCCCTGGGCGGGGCCGAGGTTTCAATGTTCGAACTGGCCAGGATATACGCCGGGATGGCGAACCTGGGAACGCATTACGATATTCGCACAGACATGTCCACGCCGATGTCGCGCGGGGTGCAAATCCTGTCGCCCGAGGCAAACTTTCTGACCCTGGATATGTTGGCACGTCAATCTGCGCCCGGCACATCTGTGCCATTTGAACGCCGCACAACATCACAAATTCGCCATTATTGGAAAACAGGCACATCGTCATCATATCGCGACGCATGGACGGCGGGGATATTTGGCGACTATGTTTTAATCGTGTGGGTTGGAAATTTTGACGGCACCCCCAATAACGCATTTTCAGGCGCACGCGTCGCCGCCCCGATTTATTTCGCATTGGCCGACACCGTCGCATCATACGACGCCGCACGCGCCCATCCGATACAGAATAATAATTTCCTGCGTGACGATATGAATATCGCACTGGTGCCGATGTGTGATGGGGTTGGTGGCCTGGCGGGACAATATTGCCCACGGACGGTTTATGCGTATTTTATTCCCGGCGTATCGCCAATTGATACGTCACCAATATACCGCGCGGTGGCAATTGATAACGCAACCGGATTGCGCGCATGCGACGCATCACCCGCGACAACACATATGGCGGTATATGAATTTTGGGACACAGAATACCTGGATATGTTTCGGCGCGCGGGCATTACGCGCCACACCCCACCCCCATTTATGCCAGGATGCAACCTGGACGAAATCGTTGACGCCAATCCAACAAATGTAATCATATCGCCCGCCGCCGACACCCGCATTGTTATTACCGATAATCGCGATATCGCCGACGTATCGTTCCAGGCGATATCCCCGCGCCCTGACGCGACAATATTCTGGTTTGTTGACGATGACTTTATCGGCAAAACCCGGTCTGGCGAAATTATTTCGCACCCGGTCCAGATGGGCACGCACACCGTTCGCACATCCGACGCACTGGGCAACGCCGCCCGCACAGAATTCAGCGTAATAAAATAAAAACCGGCGCATTTTTCGCGCCGGCCCAAATTACATCAATTCAAATTTTGTTATATAGTTAAATGATACACCAATGATGAAATTGCTGCCATATACATCGGCATCGCGTGCCTTGGCCAGACGATATTGCAGATACGGCCCCATTGTAAAGTTAGACCACAAATTTGTATCCAATCGCAACACCGCCGACAAATCACGTTCCAAATCCGTGCCAACATAGTCAGAATAATGCAGGTATTCACGATAGTAACCATTACTGGAAATCTTGACCCCATCGCGCACCGCGTATTCCAGACGCCAGCCCGCCTCGACACCGGTCTTGCTGGTCTGGGCATGACCGTATGTAAAGTCATATTCATACAGACCCGTTGCATATAAACTCTTTAAAATCTTGTGATCAAACAGTGACAAACCGGCACTGACACGGGCAATTTGCTGGCGCGGGGCGTCGGGGTTATCTTCGAATTGGGTGTCATATGCACCACGCACCGTTGGACCAAATTTCAGTCCCGAAAAATCCCAACATGCGTGCGACAGGTCACTGGTAAATTCAATTTTATCCGCATTTTGGTCGGTTGTTGTCGGACCGTCATATGGTTTCAATGTCGTTTTACCATATTCCATAAACAGCCCATTGTCCCATTTAAACCGGCCATGATTATATTCCAACACGACATCAGAAATTCCCTTGATATAATCCTGGCTGGACGCGTTCAGTGCCGACACCGGCGAATCCGCATATTCGCGCGCATTGGTGACCGTTGTTTTAGACAATTCCAATCCCATACGCCGAACATTTAATTTCAACGTTTTTGGTGCCGGTTCCATATCCAGCACATCATCTGCATGCGCCACAATTGGCGATAACGCCATGAATAAAAACAGCGATAATTTTTTCACGATTTCCGTCCCTTTCTGTGATTGGAAATGTATAAAATTTTTCCAGAAAGTCAAGGAATACTTGCCCCAGTTATCGGGCAATACGCAACGTGCCATTATCGTCAGATGCGCGCCATCCCGCATTGCGCAGTGCCGACACAAAATCACGACGCGCCGATGATGGCAATTCCATCGTAACCGTGCCCGCATTTATATATTTTGTTCCCAAATCAATCTTTTCCGTGCGCGCGATATTCTGTAATTCAATCCAGTTCGCAATCGGATCCGACATTGACGCAATCACAACAAATACGTCGCCCGACGTCGCGCCCGGCAACCAGTTTTGCACCCCATGCGCATTTAACCAATTTGTCGCCGCATTTGCATCAATTGTCATAGATATTGTCGCCGAATATGTTGTATCTGATTGCTGTTCCCCAGAAATTTCCGTCGATGCAATCAGATTCCGCAAATCTGCCGATTTAGATTCCGACATTGCCGATTGCAATTGATCCGGCAACGTATATTGCGCCAGCGCATCATTGATTATCTGGCGACGCGCAGACGCCATGGCCATTTCCTTGGCATTGGCGGCGGTATCACTGGTGATATTCACCGTCGCCACCCCACCCAGGTTTGCGCCATTTGCCGCCGCCGTCACAACCGCCAACATTGCACCAATAAATAACGAACGAACCCTTGCCAACATTATGCAACCTTTATCAGAATTGGGCATTTACGCCAACGCGAATTCCCAACGAACGATAGAACGAATCGATTTCCTTGGACGCACTGCATTTCCAACCGCTGCACTGGGATTCCAGATTTTTAATGCTGATTGCGATTTCATCCCCGGCGACCTCAGAAACATTGCCCAACATAGCATTTTCTGATTCGGAATCTGTTGTGTATTCTGGATGGTCCGCTTTCCATTTTGTGAACTGGGCATTATACAAATCGGTGTAATACGTCCCGTTCAGATATGTTGTCGCGTCCGCGTCGCTGACGGTATAGTAATCGTATGTCAGTCCCAACGACAACGACACAGAATCCGTTATTGCGGTCACCCAATTTGCACCAAAACCAAAGTGCATTGCGCCACCGATACTGGCCTTGTCCTCGACACTCTTGGGATGTGCCCAGTCAAAACGATACGGCTGGTCACCGGTTGATGTATAGCTGGGCAGCCCCAATTCCACACGACCATTGACCGAATTATTTGCGTTTATCAGATAATTCATATCCAACGCCAGATACGGGCCCGACCATTCAACCTCGTATGAATGTGATGTGCCGGGTTGCTGATAATAATATGTTCCCTGGGTATCAATGTATTTTGCATTTGACGCGATTTCCATTTTGCCAGACACACTGTCGCGCCACAAAACCTGTTGCGTACCATCGGCCAATTCAACAATAATCGCCGGATCGCATTGGATTTCATCACTGCCATCAATCTGGAAACACGCCGCCGTATCAACCGACAGACCATAATTCTTTTTGGTTTCCAATTTATATTTGAAATAGCGATACCCCAGCGACGGTGTCACGCGCACATTGCCCCATTTAAAGAAATCAGTCAAACCAAACCCAACATTAAATCCATACATGTCGCCGCCGTTGCTGGTCCCAACCGACAACGCGTGACCAATCTGGTCACCAATAACCTCGTTCGCTTCGGTTACCCAGCGGGTTACGAAATACCCACCATCGGTAATATCGTCGTCAACCATACTGCTGTCGCCGTATTGCATACCGTATTTAAATCCGGCGTCAATCTGCATTTTCGTGCTACCTGCGTCAAACACATATCCCCCGCGCAAGTCCAATACGTTCCAGCTGATGTTATCATAGTGCAATTTAGACGATGATTCTTTCATCTCGAACTGCCACATGGCGTTTTCGTGCGAAATCCCCGCATCCACCCAGAAACCATTTTTCTTGGTCGTATTGGATGTCGTGGTCGGCTGCGCATTTGTGCGCGCAACGTTCACCTGGCCTGTTCTGGTGCCGACGGTTGGCCGCGTTGATGAATATGCCGAATATCCCGTTGTGTTATAGTTACGCGTCTGGGTCGTATTTGTGTTGTATCCGCGCGACGCATATGATTGAGTGTTGTAACGCGTCTGGGGCGATTGGTAATTCCCAGTGTAATATGTGCCCGCGGCATTTGCCGTGATTGGCAACGCCACAACCAGTGACGCACGCAACAAGAACTTTGGCAATTTAGTCATATAAAATCCTTACCTTTCCATTTTTACCCATATGATATCACAAAAACGGTTGAAAAACAAACCACATATTGATAAGAATATATCGCACTGGCACGCGGGCATGGCGAAATTGGTAGACGCGCAGCACTAAGGATGCTGTGGTGCAAACCTTGGGGGTTCAAGTCCCCCTGTCCGCACCAAGAATTTCTTATTTTTCCCTTGCCCGGGATTCTGTAATTTTGCTAACATCAACATATAAAAGAATGAAAGGAATCAAACTCTTTTTTGCCACATGCCTGATGTTGGTGCCTTTTTTGCCATCATGGGCGACCGATGGCGACGATGTCGCGCGTGCCGGAACACGCCGCACGTCGGGTGCCGTCGTGTCAACTAATCGGGGCAGTGCGACCACCACCGCGCCGGTATCCACCACCGCCACGTCGCGTATTGCGTCGGGCATTGGCACGGCAAATACCCAAACAACGGTCCGCAATCGAAATACAACGGGTGGTGCCGCCACAACAACAACGCGCGGGGCCGGCACAACAAACGTTACATCACGCACCGCGGTATCACAACGCACCGGTGGCGCGACCGCCACGCCTGCGCGCGCAACCGTATCGCGCACCGCCACGCCCGCGCGCACCGGGACCACACAATCACGCGCCACCACCACCACACGCAGTGGGACGCCACAATCACGCGCCACATCGCGCAGCGCGACATCTGCGCGCGCCGCCATATCACGCGCGGCAACAACCGACGCAACAAAAAACCTCACCGCCGACGATGTTATCAACCGCGATTACAAAAAATGTCGCGAGGTTTATTATACCTGTATGGATGAATTCTGCGCGAACAAGGACAGCCAGCTGAAACGTTGCGCATGTTCGTCCCGAATGAACGAATTTGACAACGTGAAAAAGAGTCTGGACGCCGTCGAAGACAAAATGTTGGATTTCAACCAACGGTTGTTGACAGTCAACATGGACAAGGAAGACGCCGCCGCATTAAACCAGGCGACCGAAGGAGAACTGGCGTTCCAGCAAAAGGACACATCAAAATCAAAAAAGATGCTGGATGAAATCGCGAAAAAATTAAACACCAGTTTCAGCGACAGCAATTTTGACAATTCGCTGACGGCGATATCATTATCATTGGATACCGACGCCGCATTTGACAGTGTGGATTCATTATCTGGGGCGGCGAACACGGCGAAATCCGGCACGGCATTGTATTCGGCGGCCCTGCCCGTGTGTCGCGAAATGGCGGCCGAGGTTTGCACCGACGACGAACTCTCTATTGCCGAGAGTGGATACCAGGTCACCATTGAACAGGACTGCAACACGGTCGCCAAGACATACCAGACCCAAACGGACCAGGCACGCGAAAAACTGCGCGAGGGCAGCGCGCTGCTGGACATGTCGCGCCTGGACATTTACCAGAAACGCAATTCCGACGACATATTGACCTGTAAAAGCAAGATGTTGGCCATGCTGACCGATTCGACCGTGTGCGGGGATAACCTGGGCAAATGTTTGGATACAACGGGCCGTTACATTGACCCCTCCACGGGCGAGGCATTCTTGACCGTTGACCTGGCGAATTTGAACAATTTAATCACACGCCCTGACACCGACCAGACCTGGACATCGGTCCCCGGGAACCAGGTGTTTGTCACATACCTGAATTCAAAAAAGAAATTCTTGGAACCCGCGATGGAAAATTGCCAAGACATTGCCGACACGGTATGGGACGCATTTATCGAAGATGCCCTGGCCCAAATCAAATTGGCCCAGGAATCCAAACTGGAAGATATGCGCCAGGCATGCACCACGCTGACCACACAATGCCTCAGTGACACGGCAAAATCGTTACAGGATTTTGATGCGCGTGCGTTGTCAACATTTGGTGTTGCGGCGGATAAAACCGTCAACGCCATGTGCGCCGATGTTCGCACTGCATGCACGGCATTACTGAAAACCACGGGCGGCGATACCGATTGGGTCGGTGGCATGACCACCATCGCCACAGACAAGACGTTTGACACCGTAATGCAAACCTGTCGCGAGGTTGGACGTGCCTGTATCATCCAGGCGTGCAAGTCTATTTCTGGCAATTTCGGCCTGTGTGAAAATATCCAAACATCGGTCAATCGTCATGCGATTGTTGACCGCACATCATGCTGGTCCGATGTCAAGGATTGCGTTGCATCTGCGGGCGATGACGCAATCAAACAAATCTGGACCCGCCAGGATACCGAAGGTCAAATCAACGACAGTGGCAATTTCTATACACAACTCTATGGCTGTGACCTTTATGCCACAGACGATACGAAAAAGTGTTCCAGCGACAACCGAATAGATGACATTTGCACCCAAGAATGCGCCGCACCGTCATCAATTGAATGCTATACATGCCGACTGGCGGAACGCCTGTGGGGCAACTGTGAATCTGATACAAAAACGGCATTGACAGGCGACACCGACACCAACAAAATTAAAATACCGGGGACTGGCGACACAGATACACTGATGGCATGGTTTGCAAAAAACACCGGCACCGCCGATGCACCCAACAGCTGCAGCAATACCCAATGCGGCGTCGGCGAAACAATGAGTGCTTCCCAAGGATGCGTTGCAACCAAAGATATGGACAGCAGCAATATAGCGTGCGAAGTCAAAAAACGCATACAGTTATTTGACGGGGTGGACAACTGTTGCGGCATCGACGATCCCAGCGGTGACCAGGATCTGTTTGGGACCTGTTGTGGCGTTGCGGATAACTTGGTTCCAATTTCCAGCAATAACACAACCGATTATACCGGCGCAACACTGAACGTACTAACCTATAATACTGGCAACGATCACAAATTATGCTTGGGCAAAAATGCGTCTTACCGCATTGTGGCCCAGTTCCAGATGCCGGACGCAAACAGTCCATATGGTGCGAAGACCAATGGCCAACAAGCGATGCTGGTATGTGTTGGCAATAATCAGATCTCTGCCGCCGGCACAGTCCGCGATGGTTTCCCAAATGGTGATGAATTACGTTGCACTGGGAACTATGTAATTATCATACATAGCCCGTATAGCACTGCCAACAAATCATACGAATACAGTGCATATTTCAACCCGCTGTATAATAATGGCACATACGGCGTCAAGTATCAGAGTTTATACAGACCCAGCCCAGGCAAAACGTGCACCCGCCAATATGACGGCATAGATGCGAACGGTAAACCGAAATGGACGTGGCAATGCCGCAGTAATAATTCCGATAACCCAGACACAACGGAAGGCAGCGAACCATTTCACAGTATAATCACACTGCGATAATACGGATAAAAATCCTAACCGTTTGATATTGCGCACTTTATACTTGACAAACAATCTTTTTTTGACCACAATTTGTATGAACTAAACCGAAACCAGATACAAAAACACATGGGTCACGTTATGTTCCGAACAAATGTATTTATTTCGCATTTTTGCGCCACGTCGCCATCGGGCGGCGTGGCGGTCGGGACTGGCGCGGTCACGTGTGGGATTGTGTCTGGTTTTATAATAAATGGGTAATTGGGTCCGTATTTTTACGGGCCCTTTTGCTTTTATGCGTTTTTCAGGAAAAAATTCCGAACAACGCACAACAAAAAAACAAAAGGGGTAACAAAAAATGAAAATCCTGCAAAAATTGCCATATAAATTAAAGACGGCGTTGCCGATACTGGCGTTAGCGGGCGCATCAATGGTCCCGGCGTCATGCAGCAACGACGATGACGAAAAAGATTTAAAACACGACGTTGAATTGGAATGGTTCAATATGTATTATGATGAAATTACCGAAATAAATATTGCCAAGCACATAAAAGATCCAATGGTAAACAATATATATTTAAAATATCTTAACAAAGGGGCATTATATACCGATTATAGTGGTTCAACGCTCCACATGCTACGAGAAGCATTGGAAAGACGAATTATTTTAGATCCAGAGCGTGTTCGTGGACGTGGAAACCTTGTCTTTACCCCGGGCGAGTGCTGGAAATCCGACAGTTTGTGGTTTGTTGAGAAAGGCTGGACGGTGAATACCCCATATGCCCCAAAGCAACGTTAAAAATTAAACCGACCGCACGGTCGGTTTTTTGTTGATTTGCCCCCCGATATTTCATACCATTATCCCCAGGATGAGAAAAAAAATCGCAATCTTTATTACATGTCTGGTATTACCATTAAACGTTGCACATGCTGATTCTATAATAAGCACAGATGACCTGTGCTATAAGGATGCCTCAACTGGCAACTGTCTGATTGGTGAGAATGATGGTTGCTATTATGATTCATTTTTGAATATGTGCTTAAAATGCAAAAATGGTTGGTATGGCACTAGTGGCAAGTGTGAACAATGTCCAACAGACTATCCAAACACAAACAGAGAGGGCGTGGCCAAGGCAACTGACGTTTCCGACTGTTACAAGGACTGCCCCACAACCAGTGTTACCTATGGAACACGTGGTCCATGTAGTCCAGAGGATAGCAAAGCGTATAACGGCAGAGATTGCAACTTATGTTTAACATGTAACACTGGCACGGTCAATCCCGATGGGAAACCATTAACAAACGTGTGCGATTCATATTTTGAATCTAACGGTTCGTGCGAGAAACGTTGGACAACAACCCGCCCACCAAAAGCCGAGATTGGCATCGATTGCAACAAGGGTGCAACAACGAAATACTATCTAAGAAACGATAACGGTAAATTTGACTGTTATGCCAACGGATGCGAAGACAGCGACGTGTATGAATTCGTCATAACAGATACCGCGACCAACGGCGGATTTGTTTGTTACACTGAAGGCCAATTGAAAAACCTGGGCCAATGCATGAGAAAGAACATCAAATGTAGTGATGTTTCAGAGGTACGTCTGGCGTGTGAAGGATGGCAACAAGACGCCGAGCTTAGTGATGACGACGCCATATATAACAAAGAGACAGGTGAATATGATTACCACGACTGCAAATGCACCACAAATGATAAATACCCAATCCCGATAATGTCCAACAATGAACAGATTGGCAAACAAAAAGTGCAATGCAGCTATGACACGGTCACCGGATTTAACAATGAAACATGCAAGACGGTGCAAGTGGTGGAGTGTATCGAGAGATACTGTGTTCCTGTGACCAACCCGCCAACGACCACATGCGTTCCAACACTCGCGGGGTATTATTCAACCGACCGGAGCACAACATGTGACGCATGCCCAGCCGGCACAACGTCGTCTGGTAAAAACGCCGGCAAAAACGAATGTGGTATCAAACGGGGCACCGATGGCACAAAATTCTGTGATAGTGTTGGTTGTTTTACCCTGCCGCCACCGCCAGACAAGGGCGATGAAATCATCAAATTTGATGGTGACAAAACAAATTGATTTCTGAAATCGCGCGATTTATTTCCGTCATTTGCGCATCATCAAATTTCCCCAGCACCCAATCCGCCGGATTTATTGGTAATCCCATATCACGCGGGTGACCGATACCGATTCGAATACGCCGGTATTCATTGCCAACCGCCGCATCAATTGATTTAATGCCGTTGTGACCCGCACTGCCCCCGCCAATCTTGGTCTTGACACGCCCCACCCCCAGGTCCATGTCATCGTGAATCACAATTAAATTTTCCAATGGGATTTTATAAAACGCCATCAGTGGCCGCACCGCGTCCCCCGACAAGTTCATAAAAGTCTGGGGCATTGCGAATATAACGCGATGTCCATCAATATTCACGGACGTGGTTTTGGCATTTTTTTCATTGCGCCATGTGGCGTCCGCCCCGGCTAATTTTTGTACCGCCATAAATCCAACATTATGACGCGTCGATGCGTATTGCGCCCCGGGATTGCCCAGTCCAACGACCAAAACAGGTTTATTTTCTTGCATATCGATATCTCTTTTTTCTATTATAATATCACACAAAGGAGAAAAATATGAAATTAAAAACTGCGGGCATTTTAACCCTGGCGTCTGTGTTGTTCACCGGCGCAAATGCCAATGCAAGTAACGTCTTGTATGATTTCTATGCCGGTGCGACAATCGGCGTTGGCGCGGCCAGCCAATTTGGCGGTCACGATAACAAGACTGAAAATGCGCAATCATATGGCGCGGTTCTGGGCGTTGATATCCCCGTTCTGCGTATCGAGGGCGAATACAGTTACCTGAATCACGATTTGGTCAAAATGCACGTCGGCATGGCAAACCTGTATGTGAAAATGCCGTCGACGGTTGTGCACCCGTATCTGGGCGTTGGTATTGGTGGCGTGTTTGGTGGCGACGTTGATATTCCGTCGGTTGATATCAAGCACGGCGCGGCATACCAGGGAATGTTGGGGCTGACATTTGATGTGCCGGCATTACCAATCAAGGTCGATGCCGAGGCGCGCGCCCTGTATGCGCCAGACATTTACGAAATCGGCGATAAAAAGCCAGACGTCCTGCAATACGAAGGCCGCCTGAAATTGCGCTATGTGTTTTAATAAAATGCGGGGGCGCATGTTTGCGTCCCCATGATTTTAATTGTCATATGGAAAAATTCAAATGCTGACACTGATTGATGGAAATTCGTTATTATTTCGCGCGTATTATGGCGTGCACAGTCGCCTGACGCGCAGTGACGGCACACCTGTGGGTGCGGTGTATGGATTTTTCAATATGATGTTGCCGATATTGTCGGCGGCGCGACCCGGCGACGCATTTGTATGCGTGTTTGATGCGTCGCGCATTTCTTTCCGCCAGGACATTTACCCTGCATACAAGGCCAACCGTCCCGAAACACCCGACGATTTAATCACGCAATCGCACATGGTGCGCGCCGGCGCGGCGGCAATGGGAATGCCAGTCTTGTGTATCCCCGGGGTCGAAGCAGATGATGTCATCGCGACACTGGCGCGGCAAAATTGTTCCACCACCGACAGCACCCGCATCATCACCGGGGACAAGGATTTGATGCAACTGGTATCCGATTGCGTATTCCTGTATGACGGTATGAAACAACGGGAAATCCGCGCGCCCGGCGTGCTGGAAAAATTCGGCGTCACACCCGACCGCGTGGTTGATGTCCAGGCACTGATGGGCGATTCGTCTGACAACGTGCCGGGCGTGCCGGGCATTGGTCCGAAAAAGGCCGCCGAACTGATAAACCAGTTTGGCTGTCTGGACGCACTGTATGACCACCTGGACGAAATCAAAAACGAACGCACACGCAACCTGTTGCGCGATAATCGCGAATTGGCATACGTGTCGCGTCAATTGGTGCAGTTGAAATCAGACGTGGACTTGTCGGGCCTGGACATCACGCCATTTCGGTTTAATACGCCCGCGGCACTGGAATTTGTTCGCACAAAATTGGAAAGTAATTCCCTGGTGGCCAAGATTGAAAAACTGTTCCCGATGGAAAAATTTGACGCATCGCAACCGGTGCCGGAATTTCAGTTTGCCACGTCACAATGCCCGGTGGAAATTACCACCACGCCCCGCGCACCGGCACCCCAATCCGCCCCGGTGCGCCCAATGACATTTGAAATAATCCAGGACGCCGCCGCATTACAAAAATTTTTATCACGCATAAATCACGTGGTCGCAATCGATACCGAAACAACCGGCCTGAATCCAATTGCCGATAAAATGGTGGGCATTTCCCTGGCCGCCGACGCGACACACGGCGCGTATATTCCATTGCGCCATACGGCACCCGCGACCGATTTGTTCGGCACCGACGCGCCCGCCCCGCACCAGCTATCGGTTTCCGCGGTGTATGACGCCCTGCGCCCGATACTGGAAAATCCAGATATTACCAAGGTTGGACATAACCTGAAATACGACCTGCACATAATGGCGAACGATGGGTGGGATATTGAAAAAATTTCCCCGGTTGATGACACAATGCTGTTGTCATATGCGCTGGACGGGACATTGCACGGGCACGGTCTGGACGAATTGGCGATGTTGCACCTGGGGCACGAGAATATTCATTTTTCATCACTGTTCCCGCCCAAGACGCGCGACGTCGACATGCACTTTGCACGCCTGGACATATCCGTCGCCGCGCCCTATGCGGCCGAAGATGCGACGGTCTGTATGGCACTGTATGAAATATTGCGCCCGCGCCTGGACGCAAATGAAAAATTGCGCGCGTTATACGAAACCTGTGATTTGCCACTGATGCCGGTCCTGGTCCAGATGGAACGAGCGGGCGTTTTGGTCAATCGCGCGGGCCTGCAACAACTGTCGGGCGCATTTCACGACAGCCTGGGCAAACTGGAATCAGAAATCTGGGAACTGGCCGGGCACGAATTTAATATCGCCAGTCCAAAGCAAATGGGTGCCGTTTTGTTCGATGAATTACAGTTGCCGGCAAATAAAAAACGTTCCACCGATGCCGAGGCTTTGGGCGAACTGTCCGACGCACACCCCATAATTGATAAAATCCTGTCATGGCGGTCTATTGCCAAGTTGGCGGGCACATACGCGGACACATTGCCGCGGCAAATTGCATCTGACGGTCGTATTCACACAACGTATTTACAGACCAGCACGAACACCGGACGCCTGTCCAGTCGCGATCCGAACCTGCAAAATATTCCGATTAAAACCGAACTGGGGGAACAGATTCGCAAATGCTTTGTCGCACCGGCGGGCCGTCTGTTGATTTCGGTTGACTATTCCCAAATTCAACTGCGCCTGTTGGCAGACGTCGCCGACGTCGCAACGTTCAAGGAAACATTTCACGCCGGCACCGACATTCACGAACAAACCGCGCGCAAGATTTTCGGCATTGCACCCGGCGCGCCGGTCCCACGCGAAATGCGCCGCGCGGCCAAGACCGTGAACTTTTCAATCATATACGGGATATCATCGTTCGGCCTGGCGGGGCAATTGGGCATATCGCGCGTGGCGGCGGCCGAACTGATAAATTCATACATGGCGGGCCTGCCAGAAATTGAAAAATACATCGCCCAAACGCGCGATTTTGCAATGCAGAACGCATGCGTTTATACCCCATGGGGTCGCCGCATCGAATTGCCCGAGGTTCGCAATCCCCGCCTGCGCGCATATGCAATGCGTGCCGCGGTCAACGCCCCAATCCAGGGATTCGAGGCCGACCTGATGCGTCGCGCAATGGTGCAAATATATCGCGACATCGTGCACCCAAATGCGGACAAAATAAAACTGATTATGCAGGTCCACGATGAAATGGTCTTTGAATGCGACGCGGCCGACGCCACCGAATTTGCAGCGCGGATTCAATATGCAATGACCCATGCGGCGACCCTGGCGGTGCCGCTGGCGGCCGAATACATCATCGCCCCAGTGTGGGGGAAATAAAAAACGGGGCATCGCCCCGTTTTTTATAGAGTGCAGAGTGCAGAGAGCAGAGAGCAATGCTTGTGCTCGCGTTCGCTCGCAACATTTATATTACCTGGATCCTGTGGTCAAGCCACAGGATGACGAGGTCTGAGTATTTATGTTTATTTTACGAACATAGTTTATGTCTTAGTTGCGGACTTTCTCTTGAGTGTCATTCTGGGGCTTGACCCCAGAATCCAGGTGAATAAAACAAGCGCGCCGGTGGCGCATTCAAAATTGTCATTCCTGCGCAGGCAGGAATAGGGTCTATACAGTGCGAGCGAACGCGAGCCATGCCCGAACAATTGCGGATTTTATTATCGGGGACTAATCACCACATTACGGAATACCAAGGGAACACAATGGACCCCGACCTGGTACCACCCACAAAATCTGGCGATTTTGCGGGGCCCGGGTCGGGGTGACGGCGGCGTGTGCTTGGGGACCATATTTTACGAACATTGCGCAACAATGAGCGAGAGTAATTTTAAAGTCCCTATTCCTGCCTGCGCAGGAATGACAAGAGTAAAAAACGTGCTACGTTCCCCTCTGGCCAGAGGGGTGGTGCGAAGCACCGGGGTGTCGTCATTGCACTCTGCTCTCTTGGGCAAGGGGGGGGCTGCCCTTACTCTCCTTTCAGGTAACCTGGCATAGTCTCGTAATCGGACAGTTCGTAATCCATCTCATACATACTCGCAGCAATATTTTCATCAAAATTAGACCAATAGTCATATAAATATTCACCATCATCCGTTTGTGCCGACGGCCCCGTCAAATTTGGACAGTAAAAGAATGTGCCAGCGAACATACCTGTATCAACATCCAGGTCTATTGAATCCAGACTTACACCTTCAAACAATCCGGTCGGTATCTTAGTCAAATTTTCACAGTTTGCAAACGTATTGCGAAATCCCGGTTGCGTGCCGTCATCCAGTGTCGGGAACACAAACCCCAGTTTTCCCGACATTGATGCGATATTGCATGCTAAATCGTTACCATCAGGATCACCGAAGCGAATCGCGGGTATTTTTGACTCGCCACTTTTTTGCAGATATCCCGTTGCCGGGCCACTAAATCCAATTGTATATGTTCCGGTCGTATCATACGTATGGCTGTAAATTTGTGCGGAATCATCGTCTTCTGTTCTGGAAATATAATCACTTTGGTCATCGCCCCAATCAACATAAAAGTCACCCAATGCACTCAGTTCAAATGCGAACGTTTTTGTCCCGGGCGTGGTGGTAACCGTAAATATTGATGCCCCAGTCAAGTAAGCCGGCATAGTATAAAAATCGTCCAACCCATTATCGCCACGATACATGTCGGATGCAAGCCCAGCAAAATCGCTGTAGACATCGTATAAATATTCACCATTCGCCGTCCGTGCCGACGGACCGGTTAAACCGGAACATCCTGCAAACGTGCTACCAAACGCATCTTGGTTAATCTCTATATCAATACTATCCAGATTCAGGCTGTCGAACAGGCCGGCTGGAATTTCAGTTAAATTCTTGCAATCCGCGAACGTTGCATAAAATGCCATTTGCTTGGCATCACCAGTGATACTGGCAAACAATCCCGCCGGTATAGTTTTTATTTTTGTCCCCGAAAATGTGTATGCAAACGTAGATTCTTCACCCAACGCACTGACCGTTGAGAACAGATCTTCTGGGATTTCGGTTATCGCCGTATCCGCAAACGTCGCCATGAATGTGCTATAGCTACCAGCACCGCTCATCCCCGCGAACAGTTTTGCCGGGATACGGGTTATTCCCGACTCTGCAAATGCTTGGAAAAATCCATAGTACTCAAATGTTGTTATTCCATCAAACAGGTTTTCTGGGATTTCGGTGAAATTGGCGCATTCATAAAACAAATTGGAAAATATGGGGCTGGACCCATCCGCCAGCGTGGGGAATATTTTACCCAGGATGCCCGACGCACTGGCGACATTGCATGTTGAATTTATATGAATGTCCCCAAATGCAAACGATGTGGACCCAAAATCACCACCAAACGTTCTATCGGGATATGCGGTGGCCAGGCCACTGAACCCAATTGTATATTCCCCGGCGGTTGTATAGGTATGCTTGATAATTTCACCATCCTTGTTTGAACTCGTGCGCTCTATTTTTGTTGTTTGACCGTCGCCCCAGTCAACCGTGAACGACCCCAGCGCACTGATTGCAAACGCAAATTCACTGGTATTTGGCACAGTGGTGACGCTAAAGACCGCCGCCGGTTCTGGTTCGGTGTATCCACCGCCCCATGTGGCGGGGATTTCGTCATAGTCACTCAGCCCCGTTGCACCGTCATACATATTTTCCACCTGGGCCGTGGTTGCCGATGGGAATTGTTTATACAGGTATTCGCCGCTGGAATTACGCGCCGACGGTCCGGTCAGCTTGCTGCACCCTGCAAAAGCACGATCAAACGTCATACTGGCCAGTGTTGTTCCCGGCAAATCGGTAAAGAATCCAACCGGTATTTCACCCGCCAGGTTTGGACACCGATAAAACATTTCACTGAACCGCGGGGCGGTGCCATCAATCACCGGGAATATTGTCGCAACCGACCCCGATATCTTGGCAACATTTGTATTCGGTTCATTTTCCCCAGACATTTGCCCCAGCATAAATTTCATGGTCAGACCGTTCATACCCGACAACGTTGCCCCCGTATACCCCGTTGCCGCACCACCAATTCTGATTTTATACGACTTTGCCGTTGAATACGTATGTGTTATAACGTCTTTATACGTGCGGTCGTGTGTAACCGTCTGGGTCTTGCCATCACCCCAGTCAATCTTAAACGTACCCGCCGGGAATATTGCAAATTCAAAATCACTGGTATCCGACGTCGTCGTTATAACGAACGGGTATTCTTCGGTTGGTTCAGAATATACACACCTGGAATTTTTACCCCACGTTGTTGGGATGGACGCATTATCCGCCAAACATGTACCCGTGTACATATAATAGACGTGGGACGATGTTGCCGTTGGGAACACATCATACAACGGCGTGCCGTCCGGATTTCGCGCCGATTTCCCAGTCAGACCGCTGCAATTGTAAAAAGTTTGACTTAACATACTGTTCGCCGGACTGCCCGACAAATTACCCAACAGCCCCAGTGGGATTTCACCGGTCAGCCCCTTGCATCCATAAAACGTGTCGCTGAACATAAACTGAGCCGGCACACCGGATATATTACCAAACAAACCGGACGGAATACTGCCCGTCAAACCAGAACAATTTTGAAATGTGCCATCAAACATAGAATCCTTCGGCGCACCAGATATATTACCGAACAATTTTTCTGGAATTTCACCCGTCAGGCCATTGCAACCACAAAAAGTATAGCCGAACATATAGCTTGCTGGCTTGCCCGATAAATTTCCAAACAAACCAGACGGAATTGAACCAGTCAAGCCACGACAATCTCTAAATGTGCCATTGAACATATAGCTCGCTGGCGCGCCAGATATACCGGCGAATAAATTTTCGGGAATTGACCCAGTCAGACCGCTGCAATTATAAAACGTGCGCTGAAACATACTGCTCGCTGGCGCGCCAGATATACCAGCGAATAAATTTTCTGGAATTGACCCAGTCAGGCCACTGCAATTATAAAACGTGTCGCTGAACATAGCTTGAACTGGTGCACCAGATATACCAGAAAACAGTCCCGCAGGAATACTGCCTGTCAGTCCACGGCAACCATTAAACGTCCGTTCAAACATATTGCCCGCCGGTGCACCAGAAATGCCAGAAAACATCCCCGCGGGGATACTGCCCGTCAGGTTACTGCTATTCGCAAACGTGCCACTGAACATACTCGCCGCTGGCTTGCCTGTGATACCTGCGAACAAATTTTCAGGAATAGCCCCGGTCAACCCACTGCAACCACCAAACGTGCCGCTGAACATGCCAGCTGCTGGCGCACCGGAAATACCCGCGAATAAATTTTCAGGAATTGACCCGGTCAGACCGCTGCAATTATAAAACGTGCTGTTGAACATATAGCTCGCTGGCGCACCAGAAATACCAGAAAACAGTCCCGCGGGAATACTGCCCGTCAAGCCACTGCAACCATAAAACATCCATTCAAACATACTGCGCGTGGGCGCACCTGTGATACCTGTAAATAAATTTTCTGGAATTGAACCGGTCAGATTTGTGCAATTATAAAACGTCCGATTAAACCCTGGTTGCGATCCATCCGCCAATGTGGGGAATATTTCACCCAGGCTGCCACTGATTCCCGCCAGGTTTTTATTTGAACTAAAACTGATTGCCGCCGGGGCATTAACTTCGTAATACCCTGTTGCACGGCCACCAATGCGCACCGTGTATGCGCCCGCGGTGGTGTATGTGTGACTGATTGTTTGGGAACCCGTATTCGTTTTTACGTATTTATCAACGTCACCGCCATCGCCCCAATCAACGTAAAATGTGCCCGATGCGGTAATTTCAAAACTGAACGTTGTGGTGGCGGCGGTTGTTGTTGCCGCAAATGGAAATTCAATCGGTTTTTGAATCAGGGTCTTTATCGCCTTGTCCGCCGTGTTTTTTGATACCGCGCCCGCGGTGGCATATTCACTGGTGCCATACGACGTTTTTACCGCGCCCAGTCGCGCGTTTGCGATGTCCACCATGCCCAACAAGTATCGCATATTGACCGCATATTGATCGGATTTTAATTCAGGACTGTATGGGATATCAATTCCCCATAAATTTTTGATTGACCCGTGAATATATTTCACGTTGACAGCGGGACTGGTTGAAACAGTTGTGGCATCTGGTTCCAGCACCGTGGCCGCGGTTGCCGGCGCAAATGATGCGACAAATACCGTCGCCATAACGCACGCGACACAACAAATTACCGATAACAAGCGACGCACATTGCGCATTATGAAACCGTCCCCCACGGATACATTATTGCACATCACGCCGAACAAAACCGGTGGTTTGGATTCGGCATAATTGTGGGTAAATTATAGCCTGAAAACCGGGGTGCGTCAACGCCCTTTTGCATTGAATTTAATCCACCGTTTAGATTCGGCACGATTTTTTTACATTTTTGCCCGAATTTCCGCGTGATTCATACCCTTTTATTCAGCACGATTTTTGTGGATTTTTTTGGTGTGGCAACGATGTCCCTGCGGGGCAATGGGCCCCGACCTTCGTCGGGGTGACGGTATTATATGACTGGGGGCCACAATTTACAAACATTGTTCAGGTTTATGTTATTTACTATTTTTAAGTCGTCATACCGGCGCAGGCCGGTATCCATTGCCCCGCAGGGACAAAAAGACCACCCCGGCACTTCGTGCCACCCCTCCACCGGAGGGGAACTTAGCCTGCAACCAAGACATAAAAAATAAACACAAATACACCGCCCTTGTCATTCCTGCGCAGGCAGGAATAGGGTCTAAGAAATTACTCCCGCCCATTGTTGCACAATGTTCGTAAAACATGGTCACCAATAATAAATCCGCGATTGCGTGGGTATGGCTCGCGTTCGCTCGCACTGTATAGTCCCTATTCCTGCCTTTGCCCACCCACGGAATTTATCAATTCCGCGGGGCCCGGAGCGGGAATGACAATAAAGGGTGTCCGCCGATGGCGGACACAACCATTGCTCTCTGCTCTCTGCGCTCTGCTCTCTTAAAAATAAATTCTGGGCAGGTGGGAAAAATTGTGCTAGAATACCCAAACAAAGCAAAAAAAAGGAAATTCTATGCCAAACGTTAAAAAGTCAAAGAAAGTTCAATCCAGCACGACATACACAAATATGTTCTTGGCGTATGCGGCGTTCTGGCGGCGCGGATTCACCGAATGGGCGGGCACATCGTCACGGTCTGAATTCTGGTGGACAACGTTGGTCAATGTGCTGATTTACCTGGTTTGGGGCATATTGGTGGTGATGGGCATGGCGATTGATTTCGCGTTTTCGGGCGATGTCAGTGTGATGTTCGGCCTGATGATGTTGCTGGGCGTGATTTACGGTTTCGCGATTGCAATCCCGCTGATTTCGTTGCGCACACGGCGTCTGCATGACGCAGGCCTGTCGGCGTGGTGGTGGTTTATATATGCGCTGTGCGTGATACCGTTCATGTCGATTTTCGCCAGTGTGGTGATGTTTGTGTTCTCGCTGTTGCCGACCAAGGTTGACGACAACCCGTATCACAAGTTTAATAAGTAAAAAGTGCGCCACCGGCGCACTTTTTTATTAGAGAGCAATGCGCAGAGAGCAGAGAGCAATGCCGACACCCCGGCGCGGACTAAGTTCCACTCCGGTGGATAACTAGTAGCTGGTGCGCATACGCGCAAGTTTATTTACCTGGATTCTGGGGACACCACCCACGGAATTTAACAATTCCGCGGGGCCCGGACAAGCCCCAGAATGACGCCCACGAATAAGTCCGCAACATAAATGTGACCAATATCCATAAAAATTAGCACAACACACTAACACCGTCACCCCGACGAAGGTCGGGGTCCATTGCCCCGCAGGGACTTATAATACCACTACCCCGTACCCTACGTGGCCACCCCTTCGCTAGCGAAGGGGAACTTAGTCCGCAACGGTAAAAAACAATCGCGCCAAAGGCGCGCAACATTGCTCTCTACACTCTGCTCTCTAAATAAAAAACCGCCCCGGATGGGGCGTTTTTTTAGAATCCAAAGACCATTCTTTGTTTCGACTGACGTTTCTTTTCGTTACGCACAGCCTCTTCTTTCAAACGTTTGCGCTTTGTTGTTGGTTTTTCATAACGCTGACGTTCCTTCATTTCGCGATACAGGCCTTCTTTCTGAGATTTACGTTTTGCAACGCGCAGTGCCTGTTCGACGTTATTGTCGCGAACCAGAACCTTCACCATAATGCATTCACCCCCTTTAGCGTGACATTTGTATCAATTTTTTGGTGGAGCCAATCAGACTCGAACTGACGACCCCCTGCTTGCAAAGCAGGTGCTCTACCAACTGAGCTATGACCCCAAAACTTTGCCCTTTCATTTCTGAAAGCCCACGCATTTTATACACTTTTGCGCGCGTTGTCAATGTAAATCTTTCACTGGACAGTTTTTATATATCACTTTATAATAGTGCCGCTATGTTAAAGAAAATATCTGAAAAAGTAAAAACTTTGGTCAAGGGCGATGCGTCCAATGGCCGTATTAAATGGTCACTGTATGGGCGCGTTTGGCGCGAAATTGGCAAGCCCCAGTGGAAATGGCTGTTGGCGGGTATCATCGCAACCGTCGGCGCATCCGCAGCCGAGGCATATACAATCACCCTGGTCCAGCGTATTGTTGACAAGGCGTTTATTGAACGCAGTATGCAATCCATATATATATTCGGCCTGCAAATCATTGCCGCGTTCGGATTCAAGGGCGCATTTAATTATTCCAAGGCCCTGTTGATGGCCAAGGCGGGTCTGTTGGCCAGTGCGAATTTGCAACAGCGCATTTATAATCACATGGTCAAAATGAATATTTCAAAATTCTATGGCGACGGCATCGGCAAGAATTTGAACTATTTCAGTGTCCAGGCCGGCGCGGTGTTGACCCTGGTCACTGGCACAATCGTCAGCACAATTCAACAGGTTGCGACCCTGATGATGACGCTGGGGTTGATGGTGTATTACGCGCCCCAGATGTGCGCGGTGCTGATATTCTTGGTGCCGGCAATTATGGTGCCGATGGTGCTGATTATGCGCAAGCGGCGGCGTCTGTCACGTGAATCGTTTGGTATCGCGAACAACGTGTCCCAGCATTTGAACCAAACCCTGCACGGAATCAAAACAATCCAGGCGTTTGCAACCGAAGAATCTGAAACCAAACGTTTTCGTCGCGTGCTGGACACATCGATGTGCAATTCGTATAAGAGCACCCAGGCCCACGCATTGCAATCGCCCCTGTTGGAATTGATGATTTCAATCGGGCTGTGCCTGGCGTTGATTATCGGCGGTCACTTTATCGTGACAGGCGCGATTTCAACCGGTGATTTCACGGCGTTCTTGTTGGCGTTGACGGCCGCGTATAAACCGGCAAAAAGCATTACCGGCACCGGCAACACGGTCCAGCATGGCCTGCTGGCGGCCGAGGTTTTGTTCGATTTCCTGGACAGCAAGCCAGAAATCCAAGACGCCCCAGATGCCCGCGAATTAAAATCTGATAAAAAGATGTCGGTGGATTTCCATCACGTCACATTTGCATATAACCCAGATGAACCGGTATTGCGTGACATCCACCTGCACGTGCCGGCGGGCCGCGTTTGCGCGCTGGTCGGGCCATCGGGCGGCGGCAAAACCACGATGTTTAATTTGCTGGAACGTTTTTACGACCCACAATCGGGCAAGGTTGAAATCAACCGCACCGACATCAAGAAATACACACTGAAATCACTGCGCCAGAATATTGCCGAGGTGTCCCAAGACGTATTCTTGTTCAATGGCACAATCGAAGATAACATCAAATACGGCTGTCCTGACGCCACCCCAGACCAGGTTATCGCGGCGGCGCGCGCGGCCAATGCGCATGATTTCATTATGAAATTCCCGAAAAAATATAAATCAACCGTTGGCGAAGGGGGCGCGTTGTTATCTGGGGGCCAGAAACAGCGTATCGCAATCGCCCGCGCGATTTTAAAAGACGCACCAATCCTGTTACTGGACGAGGCGACGTCCGCCCTGGACACCCAGAGCGAGAAGCTGATTCAGTCGGCATTAAAAGACCTGATGGTGGGGCGCACAACGTTTGTTATCGCACACCGCTTGTCAACAATCTTGGATGCTGATATAATATGTGTGATCAAGGACGGCCATATCGTCGAACAGGGAACGGATTCCGAACTGTGCGCGCTGGGCGGGGAATACAAAAAACTGCGCGATATTCAGTTCAAGGCAGCGAAAAAGACAAAAACAAAGTCAAAGTAAAGAGGCATGTTTTAAATGAATAAGGTAACACAAAATAACAATTTTAAATGTATTAAAACCGCGGGCGGGCGTTATGCCCTGTATATGACCGACATGTTTGGCCGGTTGCGCCGCGTACGTGGCATTGGATTTGCATCACAACCGTTCCAGGTTGTCGCAACATTTCCAAATATGCCATACGTTGCAATTCGTCGCACGGTTGTAACACCGCATGGGATGGAAAATAAACTGTATCTGGTCAACACAAAAACGGGCGAAATGCCACCGTTGATTCAGAACGGCACCGCAGAAATCGCGTTTGACGCCGCAACAAACCGTTTTTATTATTCCAGCGTGTTTGACACCAATCACGCCGATTTTGTCCAGTTATTACTGCGTCAAAATGGTGTTATGCCGAAACTGCAATTTGCAAATGCAATGACCGTCGGCACACCAATCACGGTTGCAAAACGTCGCAAGAAAAAGAAGGTGCGCCGTCGCGTGCGTGCACGTGCCAAAAATATCCGTAAAAACGCAATGCGCCCGTTGCCGGTGCGTGATGTGCGTCCGGCGATATCGGCCCGCGTAACCGTGCCATATTCATTGCGCGCACCCGTCACCGCAAATGTTGGCATTCCAATGCGTGCCGCCGCATTACAGAATCGCGCGCCAAACGCCATGGATGCCGCCGCACGCGCAGAATTTGTTCGCGCATTATTGCAACGCAAATTGGCAATGGCGAATCAAAAATAAACGACATGCGTAAAAACAGAAAGCCCCGCAAATGCGGGGCTTTTTTCATGCACATAAAACACATTATTTTACGGTCAATTCTTTGCCGTGAACATCGACATAGACGGTGCTGCCCTCGCCCACGGTGCCAGACAAAATCAGATCTGCGATTTTATCTTCGACCGCCGACGTAATCAGACGTTTTAACGGGCGCGCGCCAAACGCTTCGTCATATCCGTTGTCGCCCAACCATTTAATCGCGGCATCCGACACATCCAGTGTTATACGACGTTCCGCCAAACGGCGCGACAGGTTGCGCAACTGAATTTTCACAATACCCGCCATAACGTCCTTGCCCAATGGGTTAAAGAACACGATTTCATCAATACGGTTGATGAATTCTGGGCGGAAATGATGTTTCACCGCATCCATTGACGGCAGATTGCTGGTCATGATGATGATTGTGTTAGTAAAGTTCACCACGTGACCCTGGCCATCGGTCAAACGACCATCGTCCAAGATTTGCAGGAAAACATTAAACACATCTGGGTTTGCCTTTTCAATTTCATCAAACAGCAATACCTGGTATGGACGGCGACGCACCGATTCGGTCAGCACACCACCCTGTTCATATCCGACATATCCCGGGGGACTGCCAATCAGGCGCGAAACCGAATGCGGTTCCATATATTCACTCATATCGATTCGGGTCATGGCCGTATCGTCGTTAAACAGATACTCGGCCAGGGCCTTGGCAACCTCGGTCTTGCCGACGCCGGTCGGCCCCAGGAACATAAAACTGCCCGCGGGACGATGCGGATCGGACAGGCCCGCACGACTGCGGCGAATTGCACGTGCAACAACCGTCAGTGCGTGATCCTGGCCCACAACACGACGACGTAATTCGTCTTCGATATTTAACAGTTTTGACTGTTCTTCCATTGTCAATTTGTCCGCCGGCACGCCCGTCCATTTGCTGACAACCGCGGCAATGTGTTCCGGCAAAACCGTCTTGTACTCGCGCGCATCGGCGTTTAATTTGCGAATTTGTTCCTCTAATTCTGGGACCTTGCCATATTGCAGGGCAGACGCCTTTTCATAATCGCCGTTGCGCATTGCGGTTGCAACCTCGGCCTTGGCGGCATCCAACGCCGCCATCGCGTCGGACAGTGCACGCATCTTGCCCTGCTCGGCCCGCCAATCGGCGGTCATTTTATCCGATTCGGTCTGCAATTCGGCAATCAGTTTATCCAATTCGCCCAAGCGTTTTTTAGAATCTGCGTCTTTTTCTTTTTTCAACGCCTGTTGTTCGATTTTCAGCTGCATCAGGTGACGGTCAACCTCGTCCAACTTCTCGGGCTTGGACGCGATTTCAATACGGACACGGGCGGCGGCCTCGTCTATCAGGTCAATCGCCTTGTCCGGCAGGAATCTGTCCGTGATATACCGATTCGATAATTTCACCGCCGACACCAGCGCAGAATCCGAAATCCGCACCCCATGGTGCCCCTCGTATTTTTCTTTCAGACCGCGCAAGATTGAAATCGTGTCGTCAACGGTCGGTTCGTCCACATATACGGGCTGGAACCGGCGCGCCAGTGCCGGGTCTTTTTCAATATACTGGCGATATTCATCCAGTGTCGTTGCACCCAAACAGTGCAATTCGCCACGCGCCAACATCGGCTTTAACAGGTTACCGGCATCCATGCTGCCCTCGCCCTTGCCGGCACCGACCAACGTGTGCAATTCGTCAATGAACAGAATAATTCCGCCATCGGCTTCTTTGACCGCCTTTAAAATCGCCTTAAATCGTGCCTCGAACTGGCCACGGAACATTGCGCCCGCCATCAGCGCGCCCATATCCAGCGACAACAGTTTTTTCTTTAACAGATTTTCCGGCACGTCGCCCGAAACGATTCGTTCCGCCAACCCTTCGACAATTGCGGTTTTACCAACACCCGGATTACCAATCAGCACCGGATTATTTTTTGTTCGACGTGACAATACCTGGATTGTGCGGCGAATTTCCTCGTCACGACCAATCACCGGGTCCAATTTTCCATCAGACGCCAGTTTGGTAAAATCTGTCGTATATTTTTCTATCGCCTGTTGCGGCGTTTCTTGCATTTCTTCTGGATTCATGGTTATAAATCCTCCTGTGATTTGTTATTTATTTTCGTTGATGGATATATAATACCATATGCCCTGTTTTCAAGGCACCAGGAATATATTGCGCACAAATTTTTTTTGTATTATTCTGGGGGACAATACAGGGGAATAACCATTATGACAGAATTTTCCAACACAGATATCGAACAAATAAAAAATCACGGCCTGACGGTGGACGCAATTATGGCGCAACTGGCGGATTTTGCGCGCGGATTTCCATATACAAATATCTCGCGACCGGCAACCGTCGGCGACGGCATTACCGAATTATCTGACGCGGACATCGCGCGATATACCGAAATATATACCGCCGCCACGCACGACCATAAAATTGTAAAGTTTGTTCCCGCATCTGGCGCGGCAACCCGTATGTTTCGCGATTTGTTTGAATTCTTGAACACCGGCACAATGAACGATGTGACGCGGCGCGTGCTGGACAACCTGGACAAATTCGCGTTCTGGGACGACCTGAAACAATTTTTGCCCGATGACGCCAGTGATCACGATAAAATCGCATGCATTTTGACCAATGCGGGCCTGAATTACGGCAATCTGCCCAAGGGGCTGATTGCGTTCCACAAATATGACAATTACAGCCGCACCGCCGTCGAAGAGCACCTGGCCGAGGGGGCCCAGTATGCCACCGCAAACGGCACCGTGCATATCCACTTTACCGTGTCGCCCGAACATATGGCGGGATTCCACGCAATCCTGGCGCGGGCGGTGCCGGAATATGGTGCAAAGTATGGTGTAAAATATGATATAACAATGTCGAACCAGCGCGCATCAACCGATACAATCGCCGTAAATCCGGACAACACGCCGTTCCGCACAGATGATGGCAAATTACTGTTCCGACCGGCGGGACACGGCGCACTGATTGAAAACCTGAACGATATTGACGCCGATATCGTATTCGTCAAGAACATTGATAATGTCACAACCGACGAATTGCGCGGCGACACAATCAAATATAAACGCGCACTGGCGGGATTGCTGTTGACATTACAGGCGCGCGCGTTTGAATACCTGGATAATTTCGCGGCGCATGATTTGGACGAAATTCGCGCGTTTGTCACACGCGACCTGGGTATGCATATCGCGCCAACGGCAACCGCCGATGAATTACGCGCGGTATTAAACCGCCCAATTCGCGTGTGCGGCGTGGTGAAAAACATCGGCGCGCCGGGGGGTGGCCCGTTCTGGGTGCGGGACGAAAATGGCACAGAATCCCTGCAAATCGTGGAATCCAGCCAAATTGCACCCGCCGCCCGCGATATAATGAACACATCATCACACTTTAACCCGGTAGATTTGGTCTGTGGCGTGCGTGATGCGCACGGCAAACCGTTTGATTTAACGGTATTTGTCGACCCCAGAACGGGATTCATTTCGGAAAAATCGTCTGGCGGGCGCGCCCTGCGCGCGATGGAACGCCCGGGACTGTGGAACGGCGCAATGGCGCGGTGGAACACGGTTTTCGTTGCGGTGCCGGCGACAACTTTCACCCCGGTCAAGGTGGCAACTGACCTGTTGTCACCATCGCACGGCGCGAAATGAACAAAAAAGTAAAACATTACTTGACATTTCGGGAAATTTAGTATAAATTATGCCCCAGTTATTAAAGGATTATTGATATGCCACGTGTATGTAAAGTTACAGGTAAGAAAACAGAGGTTGGGATGAACGTTTCCCACTCTATGCGTCATACAAAGCGCACGTTCTTGCCAAATCTGCAAAAATTAAAGTTCCACAGCGATATTTTAAATCGTGATTTTTCATTGCGTATTTCTACGGCTGGCCTGCGCACATTGACCAAGCATGGCGGTCTGGACGCATACGTAATGTCAAAGCCTGTATCACGTTTGACCGATGATATGGTCGCGATTAAAAAAGCGATTGAAAAGAAACAAGGCAAGGCCACCGCACCTGCGAAAAAGCCGGTTCACAAACCTGCACGCAGTGCCCGCTTGGTTAAAAAAGTAGAAGCCAAGAAAGCCGCCGCGAAATAATCGCGTATTGGTTTTGGCCCCGTGGCGGAATTGGTAGACGCGCTTGACTCAAAATCAAGTTCTGCAAGGAGTGTCGGTTCGAGTCCGACCAGGGCCACCAGATTAAATAAAAAAACACCCATTTGGGTGTTTTTTATTTAACGTTGTGTTTTTCTGGTCGGACGAAGAAACGACACAGTCGGTTCGTCATGCAAGTTGGCAAGAACAAGCGCAATTCGTTTGCGCGCCGTTCGCGCCTTACGTATGGTGCGCCAGTGGCGTGTGCGCCACGCAGCGAACAATCCAACCAGGGCCACCACTATGAGTAGCAGAGCGATTTATCGCGATGCGTCAGGAATGCCGCGCGGGGCGATGCCCCAAGCGAAACTGATATAAACCATCATTTTGGTGGTTTTTATTTTTGCCCTGGGCGGACGAGAACCGTCGGTTCGGAACAAGCGACACGTAACGTGTCGCGCAGTGAAAGGGGTCCACCAAAATCACCAAGAGCCATCGGCGATTGGTATGATTTTGGATGGGAATTACAATCCGACCAGGACCACACAACTTTTATAAGTCTTTTTGAGAAAAAGTATTTTGATTTGCAGAGATATCACGATATAATCTACAGCAGAATCAGTGGGGACACTGGTTCGGGGTTGTCAAAAGCCTCTATTCGTTCGGTGCAAAAGCACCGCTATCTGGTGTTTCGGTGCTTTTCTGCGCCGTTATATCCCTGGCATGTGTGTCGGGGAGCTGGTGGTGTATATAATACGGTTTTCCGAAAGACCATCAGAGTCATTTAACGAATATGATTTTTGAACTCCCCGACCGCCTTGTCTTTACTGGGCGGTATTTTTTATTTCACAAAGGGGAACATCTATGCAAAACAATGGCATTACTGTTGCAGATTTATTTGCAGGTATTGGTGGTATTGCACTGGGATTGAAACGCGCTGGGTTCAAAATTTTGTGGGCCAATGAAATGGATCACAACGCGTGCAAGACATATTCAACAAATTTCAAACATAAATTATACGAATGCGAAATACAAAAGCTAAATCCTGATAGCTTGCCCAAGGTAGATATGATAGCTGGCGGGTTCCCCTGCCAGGCATTTAGCATAGCGGGCTATCGGAAAGGGTTTAGCGATACCCGTGGCACATTATTTTTTGAAATTATGCGCCTGGTGGATTCTATTCACCCTAAGTATCTTTTCTTGGAAAATGTCAAAAATTTAGAACGACATGACAAAGGCAATACATTCAAAGTAATATTGCATGAATTGGAAAAACGTGGTTATTACGTAAAGTACAAAGTATTAAACACCTGTGAATATTCCGATGTCCCCCAAAACAGAGAACGTATTTATATCATTGCATTCAAAAACAAAGATGTCTGCAATGCGTTTCAGTTTCCCACAAAAGCAAAAAAACGCAAAAACATCTGTGAGTTATTGGAAAACAATGTGGATAGCAGATACTACTATGACAAAAATTCCTCCCTTTATCCAATGCTACAAAAGGGGATGACAAACCGTTGCACCGTCTATCAATGGCGAAGGGTATATTTACGTGAGAATAAAAATAATTTATGCCCGACACTGACAGCTAATATGGGCATGGGCGGTCACAACGTCCCACTGGTCGTAGATTCACAGGGCGTACGCAAACTAACCCCACGAGAATGCGCAAGATTTCAAGGATTTCCAGACAGTTACAAACTTCCAATGATTGCCACGTCTGCACTTTATAAGCAATTCGGGAATTCTGTATCTGTCCCAATTATAGAAGCTGTTGCCAAAGAAATAATAAAAGCCATAAAAAAGGTATCCTAGTTGTTTTATGATATTCAAACACCTTTGTTGCAGCGGGATTATAAACAATTGCTTCGCATCATCGGTTCTTTATCCAGACTATCCAGTGATAGCGATGTGCCGTATCTGTATTATAGAATGGCAGAAAACATCTTTTGCAAGGCATTTGGGGCAACAAATTTAGCCCGTAGCGATATCTCAATAGATGCCTCAAAAGGAGAATACGGCATTGGATTAAAAACATTTTTGTATAAAAATGGCTGTTGTATTGAGAAAATAGCAGAATTCAACCGGCAACGTAATTTGTTTGCAAATGCCGAACTTACAGACGTTCATACATTAATAACCACAATCGCAGAGCTGCGAAACCAACGCATAACAACAACTGTTGATATAACCGGCGTTGCCCTAGAAAAATTGCTCTATCACTGCGTGGTCCGAACAGACAAGCGTTTCATTATATATGAAACCGGCATGGATCTGATAGATATTCCAAATATCAATGGAATACACAAATCCACAAATAATACCGTTTATTTCAACGACAGACATAATGAATATTGCTTCAACATCTCAAAGTCAACCCTGTTTAAGAAATTTCAAGTTGACCCATTAACCGACTTTGATGTTCCTATATACGAAGATCCATATTTAGTATTACAGGATTTGCTACAAGAACACTTACCATTGGAGCAAGCAGTTGAAACACTTGCGCCGACCCCAAACATCACAGAACACGTTGTATTACCCCTGTATTCCAATAGAGGTGGAATAAAAAAAGTTCCTGAACGTAGCGGGCTAAATCAATGGAACGCCCAGGGACGTGAACGCGATCCAGACGAAGTGTATATTCCTATTCCAGCCTGGATACACAAAAGTTTTCCACACTTCTTTCCAAACAGAGATATTCCATTTAACCTTGTTTTACCAGACAGCGATAAAACAATTTTATCTGCAAAGGTGTGCCAAGAAGGCAACAAGGCACTAATGAGTAACCCCAACAAAGATCTAGGTAAATGGCTATTAAGAAAAGTACTCCGATTGGCAGAAGGAGAGCTATTGACTTATGATATACTTATACAGAAAGGCATAGATAGCATAGAAATATCAAAAAATAGCGACAACAGTTATAATATCAACTTTAAAAAACTTGGTACATATGAAGATTTTGAAAATGAAAACAAAATATAAAAAATAACCCCACCCCGGATGGGGTGGGGATTTATTTATGCGGCTTTCTTGGCATCGCGCAGGATTTGCATGGGTTGCTTTTTCCCCAGCACAACATTTTTATCAATCACGATTTCTGCCAATTCGGGGTTATCCGGCGCATCAAACATTGGTGCCAGCAATATGCGTTCCAAAATACTGCGCAGGCCGCGCGCACCGGTTTTGCGTGCCACCGCCAATTTCGCAATTTCACGCAATCCGTCATCGGTGATGTTCAATTTCACATCGTCCATTTCCAGCATTGCGGCATATTGTTTCACAATCGCGTTCTTTGGTTCAGTCAGGATTTTCACCAATGCGTCTTCGTCCAAATCCTGTAATGTGGTAATCACCGGCAAACGACCGACCAGTTCTGGGATAATGCCGAATTTAACCAAATCCTCTGGCTGAACATCGTCCAGATAGTTCTTGGATTCGCGTTCCTTTTTGGACTGAACATTTGCGCCAAAACCAATACCGGCGCGTTCAGATTTGCGTCCGCCGATAATTTTGTTCAGGCCATCAAACGCCCCGCCACAGATAAACAGAATCTTGGACGTGTCCAGTTGAACGGTGGCCTCGCCCGGGTGCTTGCGCCCCGCACCACCGGCCGGAACGTTGGCGACCGTGCCTTCGACCAATTTCAATAATGCCTGTTGCACGCCTTCGCCCGAAACATCGCGGGTCAGTGATGGATTTTCAGACTTGCGCGCAATTTTATCAATTTCGTCAATATAGATAATGCCCCGCCCTGCGCGTTCCACGTCAAAATTCGCGTTCTGTAACAGGCGCGTCAGGACACTTTCCACGTCATCACCGACGTAGCCCGCCTCGGTCAAAGTGGTGGCATCGGCGATTGCAAACGGCACATCCAAAATGCGCGCCAATGTTTGCGCAAACAGCGTTTTGCCCGTTCCCGTTGGCCCAATCAGCAAAACATTAGACTTTTGAATTTCAACATTGGACGACATCGCCGCACTGTGACGTTTATAGTGGTTATACACCGCCACCGCCAGTGTGCGTTTCGCCATATCCTGGCCGATAATATACTCGTTCAAGAAATTATAAATCTGGGACGGGGTCGGCAATTTCGCGGCATCTTTGTTCACTTCATCGCGAATATCATCCGCCATGATATCGTTGCACAGATTTATGCATTCATCACAAATGCACACATTGCGCCCACGGACCAGTTTTTTAACCTCGTACACAGATTTGCCGCAAAAACTGCAAAACTGTTGTGCGCCCTGCGCTTCGTCGGTCGTTGGTGTGTTGTTGTTTTTATCGTCACTCATATCTTGTCATCCGTTAAAACAAATTATTTACGTGCCAGAATTCCGTCAATCAGGCCGAAATCTTTGGCCTCGGTCGGGGACATCCAGTTATCACGTTCCATCGCGTCAAACAGTTCTTTTTCACTGCGACCAGTGAATTCAGACATCTGTTTAATCAATGTCTTTTTATTCTTTTGATACTGTGTCATACGGATTTCCATATCGGTAATCTGGCCCTCGGCCCCCGCCAATGGCTGGTGAATCATAATCTGGGTATTTGGCAGGACGAAACGTTTTCCGCGCGCGCCCGCCGCCAACAAGACCGATCCCATTGACGCAACCAATCCCATACCAATCGTTGACACCGGCGATTTAATATACTGCATCGTATCCATAATCGCCCAGCCCGCCGACACATCACCGCCCGGACTGTTGATATACACAGAAATTTCTGCATTTGGATTTTCAGATTCCAGGAACAACAACTGGGCAACAATGCTGTTTGCCATGGTCGGTTCAATCTGGCCATTTATCATAACGATACGATCGCGCAACAGGCGTGAATAAATATCAAACGAGCGTTCACCACGTGGCGATTCCTCGATAACCATTGGTATCAGTGCCATCAAACTATCCTTTTATTTCCAGTAAATTATACCATAAAAAATCCGATTCGCGAATTCATAGTCTGATATATAGGAAAATATGGCAAAAATACAAGTATGTGCCAAGGGTTGACAAAAAGCATTTTATGTATTATATATTGTCATAACAGTAAAAGGATTTAAAAAATGAAAGCACCAGGAGCATACAGTATCGAGCGCGTCCGTATCCAGCGGGATATCGACAGCATAAACACCCATCTGGCCGCGCTGCGCCGCCAGGTAGAGGTTATGACGTATCAGCGTAACCGGTTGTTGGCAACCGGCCATACGACATTTCGTCGCGACCGTCTGATATCAGAAAAATACGATGAAATTCACGCCGCAGAACAACTGCGCCGGCGCATGTTTGCCGACCTGAGTATGGCAGACTATGCATGCGGACATCGTCGCCAGGCAATCGTTGCACGCGCCCACGAACGTGCAATACAATTAAATGAAAAATCCCGCTAAGACAAAAAACACGGCCGCCGATAAAAATATCAGGCGGCTTGTTTAATATCACGTTTAATATCGCGCACGTATTTGCGCAATTCATCAATCGGAACCAGCGTCCCATCACGCCGTTCTGCCGACCAATAATCCCAACCATTGAAACTGACACTGTGTTGCAGGCGCGCCGCCATAACATGAATTGACGCCTTGCCATACAGGGTATGCGCCAGTTGCGCATCACGCGTAATCATAACGCGTTCGCCACGCGGACTGACCAATGTCTGGCCAACATACAACAGACCCGCATCCAGCAATTCGCGGAACGCAACACGTGCCTCGGCCCGCTTGGGGGTTGTGACCTCTATATCCGACAAATCAATTGGTTTAACCGCGGCAACACGTTCCCGTGCTGCGTCCACATAGGCTTGCTCGCGCTCTATTCCAATAAAATTACGTCCCAATTCTTTGGCGGCGGCGGCGGTTGTGCCACTGCCCAAGAACGGATCCAAGATAACATCGCCAGGTTTGGTCGATGCCAAGATTACACGACGCAACAAATCCATCGGTTTTTGGGTATTGTGCAGACTTTTTCCATCGGGCCCCTTGACACGTTCTTCGCCCAGGCAAATATTCAAATTCCAATCTGAACGCATTTGTTTCCCGCCGTTCAGTTTTTTCATTGTTTCGTAATTAAATGTGTATTTTCCGGTCTTGCGCGGGGTCGCCCAAATCAGTGTTTCATGCGCATTTGTGAAACGCGTGCCCCGGAAATTCGGCATCGGATTTGTCTTGACCCATACAATATCATTTAAAATCCAGAAACCTAAATCCTGTAAAATCGCGCCAACGCGAAAGATATTATGATAACTGCCGATGACCCACATTGCGCCATCTGGTTTTAATATACGCTGGCACTCACGCATCCATGCGCGGGTAAATTCGTCATATGCGGCAGGGCTGTCAAACGCGTCCCACGCGTCACGCACGGCACGCGCAGCGGTCTGATCCTCGGGCCGGTATAATGTTTTTGCGCCCAGTTGCAAATTATACGGACAATCGGCAAAGATGGCATCAACCGACGCATCTGGTATGCCACGCATAACCTCGATACAATCACCGGACAAAATCTGGTTCAGGTATTTTTCCATCTCTCCGTTTTCCCTGGATACTATTTTATCACAAATCGCCCCTGCGAAAAAGACGGGCGCAAGCAATGAAATTTAAATAAATGTCTTGATTTTTCTAAAAACACGATTTTTTGCCGATGCAAATATTACTTGCAGGGTGCAAAATAGATTGCTATTCTTTACACCAATATGAGATGCCCATACTGTAACTCTACCGACAGCCGCGTGACAGATTCACGCCCCGACACCGAAGATGCAATTATTCGGCGTCGCCGCGTTTGCAATCAATGCGGTGCAAAATTCACGACCGTTGAACGCGTTCAGATGCGCGACCTGATGGTGCGCAAGAACAGTGGCAAAATGGAACCGTTTGACCGTGAAAAACTGCGGCGCAGTATTAAATTGGCATGTCGCAACCGCGATGTCGGTGACGAACAGATTGAAAAATTGGTAACATCAATCCACCGCCGTCTGGAAACAGAAACAGCCGACGATACGGTGACCAGTGTGATGGTCGGTCAAATGGTGGCGGATTCGTTATTAAACCTGGATCCGATTGCATTTGTGCGCTTTGTTTCCGTATACCGTAAATTTTCACGCATATCGGATTTTAAAAAGATAATTGACCAAATACCCGAGGCAGACGAAGGTGCGGCGGTTTGCCACCTGCCCAAGACATCATTGTTCTGATTTATATGAAAAAAGTTTTCACATTTTTAACAGCGATTTTTCTGTCGGTCACGGCCTATGCCGTTGATAATCCAATGATTTTGACCGACGTCGACGCCAGTCTGTATGAACAGATTTTCGCCCTGCAATCACGCGAAAAGATTGACGCGGCAACAAAACTGGAATCGCAATTGACCGACGACACCCTGCTGGGCGAGGTTTTATATCAACGCTATACATCAAAAACATATCGCACGCGCGGGCGCGAAATTGCGTCATGGATGACAAAATATTATGACACGCCTGGCGCGCCACGTATGGAAAAACTGGCAAAAATAAAACAGGCAACTGTTCGTAAATCTGTGACGCCCAAAATTATCAGTGGCGGCGCATCAATTGAAACGGCCCAGTCTGAAACATGGACGGCAAAAAAGTATTCGGGGGCAACCAACACAAAAATCACCAAATTCAAACGCGCCATCCGCAGTGGCAGCACAAAAACCGCGCGCAATATTCTGGAAGATGCGTCGTTTAAACGTCGTCTGACCGAATCAGATTATGGTCGTTTGGCGGGCCGTCTGTCATTTATATATTATACAAATGGCGAATTTGAATTGGCAAAGAAATGGGGCTTTGTCGCATCTGACGCAAAATCAGAATACGGCCTGTGGTCAATGGGACTGCTGTATTTCAAGGAAGAAAAATTTGCCGAAAGCGAAAAATATTTCAGCCAGATTTTAAAACTGGAACAAATCAACAACGCCCGCAAGACCGAGGCTGCATTTTGGGCCGGACGCGCCGCCGACGCCAATGGCGACACAGATGCGGCAAAAAAATACTGGGAAATTGCCGCCGCGCACCCAATGGCGTTTTATGGTGCACTGTCATCGGTAATGCTGGGGCAAACGCCACAATACGAATTTTTTGAACAGGATTTTACCGACGACGACATTGACGCCCTGCGCGAAACGAAATACGGCAAAACCGCCCTGGCATTGTTACAGGTCGGGCAAAAGGAACGCGCCGAACAATACCTGAAATACCTGATTACGGCGCGCGCATCGGATCGAACATTGCACGCGGTGAATTCGGTGGCAACGGCATATGGCCTGCCACGTGTGTCGATTCAGGCGTCCAGCGTTATCCGCGACCGCGGGATTCTGGAAATTGATGACGACATTATTTATTCGGCGCAATACCCATTGCCCGACTGGGAACCGATGGGCGGTTGGTCAATTGACCGCGCGCTGTTGCTGGCCATCACAAAACAAGAAAGCGGTTTCCGTCCAAATGCAAAATCAACCGCCGGGGCGTCCGGCCTGATGCAGATTATGCCCAGCACCGCCCGCCGCGTCGCGCGCCACAACAACGTCGCCATGTCTGATATTGATATGAGTAATCCCGAACACAACATGTTCCTGGGCCAGCAATATATCGTTGACCTGTTGGCGCACCCGAACATCAACAACAATATTATAAAAATGCTGGCCGCGTATAATGCAGGTATGGGCACCGTCGTCAAATTTGAAAAGAATTTCTCGACATATGACCCACTGCTGTATATCGAAAGTTTCCCGGCATACGAAACGCGCGGCTATATTAAACGCGTGATGTCAAATATGTGGCTGTATCGTGCACGATTGAACCAGCCACTGACCGCAATGGAAGAATTGGCAAACGGCGTCTGGCCCCTGTATAACAGCCAGGACGAATATGTTCAACAGCAAATTGCGAATCGTATGTCGATATAATGCGCACAACACCAGACTTTTCATTTGAATGCGAATGCGGCCACCGCATGGTCGCCGGCGTAGACGAGGCCGGCCGCGGTCCCCTGTGCGGACCTGTTGTTGCGGCGGCGGTAATTTTCCCCAATCACGATATTGAAATTCCGGTCATTATTCGTGATTCAAAACAGATGACCGCGCACGCACGCGCCGCCGCATACGATTGGATTACGCACAATACTATTTGGGCGGTGGGCCAATGCAGTCCCGCCGAAATTGACCAGTTAAATATTTTATGGGCATCAATGCTGGCGATGACACGCGCGGTAAAAAAACTGGCGGTTTGCCCGGACTTTTGCTTGATTGACGGGAACAGGTTGCCGCGTGATTTGCCAGGTCAGCCGATTGTCAAGGGCGATGCAAAATCACTGTCCATCGCCGCCGCATCCATTATTGCCAAGGAAACGCGTGATAAAATCATGCACGATTTGGCGGCGCAATACCCCGAATACGGTTGGGATAAAAATGCCGGATACCCAACGCCGGAACATTTGCGCGCGATTGAAAAATATGGTATAAACGAACATTATCGTAAAAGTTTCAGACCAGTAAAGGAAAGGATTGAACATGAAATTACGCACGATTGAAAATCTGGACGTCCGGGGCAAGTTTGTATTGCTGCGCGACGATTTTAACGTTCAAATTGTTGACGGCAAAATTACCGACACATTTCGCATTGAACAGAGTATGCCAACCATAAACGCCCTGCGCGCAGGCGGTGCAAAAATCGCGATTTGCGCACACCTGGGCCGACCCAAGGGCGCGCGCAACATGGAATTTTCACTGCGCCCGGTTGCCGAATATATGGGCGTGCCACTGATTGCCGATTGTGTGGACAAAGATTTCATGAAAAACATGCACGATGGTGACGTGGTATTGCTGGAAAATGTGCGTTTTTACGCCGGCGAAGAAAAAAACGACCCGGCGTTCAGTGCCGACCTGGCCCGCGGGTTTGACATATTCGTCAACGACGCGTTCGCCGTGTCGCACCGCGCCCACGCCAGCACGGTTGGCGTGGCGGAAATATTGCCGTCATATGCGGGATTACTGTTGGCGTCTGAAATTGAAAACCTGGACGCGGTAATGACGCATCCGGCGCGCCCACTGACCGCGATTGTCGCCGGCAGCAAGGTTTCCACAAAAATCGGCGTGTTAAAGGCCCTGGCCACGTTGGCAGACAACCTGATTATCGGTGGCGCACTGGGGACAACATTTAAATTTGCAACCGGTGCAAATGTTGGCAATTCACTGTATGAACCAGACCAACGCGACACCGCACTGGAAATTTTGGCATTTGCCCGCGATAACAATTGCAATGTCATATTGCCAATTGACAAGGGCACGGCCCCAGAATTCACCCCAACCGCGCCCCGCACCGACAAAACATTTGCCGAAATCGGCGCAACCGACATCATCATGGACGAAGGCCCCCAGACCGTCGCATCCGACATATCTGTGATTACCGCGTCCGCAACCGTTATCTGGAACGGCAGTGTCGGCATGGCCGAATGGCAGCCGACCTGGTCATTTGGCACGTTCACCCTGGCGCGCGCAATCGCGGAACAGACCCACACGGGACACCTTGCCAGTGTAATTGGTGGCGGCGACACGGTGGCAGCATTGACCGCATGTGGGGTCAAAGACGACATGACATACGTATCAACCGGTGGCGGCGCATTCCTAGAATATATCGAGGGTCGCCCCCTGCCCGGGATTCAAATACTGGAACAAAAATAAAAAACGCGCCCCAGCGCGTTTTTTTAGTGAGTAAGTGACAGAGTGATAAAATCAAAGTTCCCCTCTGGCCAGAGGGGTGGCACGAAGTGCCGGGGTGTCGTCTATTTTAGAGAGCAGAGTGTAGAGAGCAGAGAGCAATGAAAGAGTGAGTAAGTGATAGAGTGATAAAGTTTTTAAATAGAGGACTTAAAAACTTGTCATTCCTGCGCATGCAGGAATAGGGTCTTTAAAATTACTTCTGTTCACTGTTGCACAATATACGTAAAATATGCTTTCCCAACCACACACCACCGTCACCCCGACGAAGGTCGGGGTCCATTGCCCCGCAGGGACAAAACCCCCCCCCCGTCCTGGCGGGCACCCCTCCACCGGAGGGGAACTTAGTCCGCGACTAAGACATAAACTATGGTCGTAAAATAAACACAAATACACCGCCCTTGTCATCCTGGGGCTTGACCCCAGGATCCAGGTGAATAAAAAGTACGCCACCGGCGCATTCAAAAATGTCATTTCTGCTCCGGCCCCCGCAAAATCGCAAGATTTTGTGGGTGGGCAAAGGCAGGAATAGGGTCTTTAAAATTACTTCTGTTCACTGTCGCACAATGTCCGTAAAATATGGCCCCAACCACACACCACCGTCACCCCGACGAAGGTCGGAGTCCATTGCCCCGCAGGGACAAAAAGACCACCCCGTCCTGGCGGACACCCCTCCACCGGAGGGGAACTTAAACTATATCACTTTATCACTCTATCACTTTATCACTCTATCACTTATTCACTTTTTACATCTCTACATCTTGTAAATCCTGATAAAGCTGTTTGTTGATGTGTTGGTGGAACCACTGCCGCCGTCGCCACCATTGGTGATTCTGGCGTATGTTCCATTTATACATGCACCACCACCGCCACCACCGTAAACGGTGATTGTCTGGCCACCGCATGTCCAGGTTACATTTGCGCCACCGCGACCACCAGTGGCATTTTTCGGTGTTGTGTCGTCGGGGTTATAATACGCGTTTGTAATGTCACCACCATTACCACCACCGTCGGTCGTCGCATCTGCGCCGGCGTCAATAACCGTATCCGCGGGACAATTTCTATTATACTGCCACGTGGTGCCGCCCACGCCACTGGGCGCGCCGCCCCCACCGCCGCCGACCTGACGTATAGAGAACGCTGTGCTTCCTGTCGGCTTGGTATTCACGCAAAATCGTTGGTTGTTGGCGGTGGTCCCAGTCTCCACCCAACCCGCACCACGTCCCATCCCTTGATACAGGCTGCTGGATTCACCATTGATGCATAGTCCCCAACCGAACATACCACGGCAACTCTGGCCATTTGCACCACGTGCGCGGAACACACGGTCGCCAACGACCAAGACACTGTCCGCGCCCGACGCACCGCCACCAAACGACCCGTAATAGTTTCCAGACTTGTTCACCGTGCCCGGCATACCATCACCACCGCGGAACGCATAGACCGTCGTTTCACTGTCCAGTGTGAACATACCCGACAGTGGGTCCGTCATCATCTGTTCCGCCCAGTCTTTGCACTCCGCATTTTTACCACCCAGGCCGCCCATCATTTCGACACGATAACAACCGGGCTTTAAACTAATTTCTTGGCACGTGTTGAACGTGTCCGCCTCATACACCAGGGTTTCTGTGCCGCCCATTATGCATGATCCCGATGGGATGTTTTCAACAACGTCGTATACTGCGCCGTTATGTGTCATTATGTGTAGTGTTGCCAATAATGCCGCTATCATTTCTGTATCACCCTATTCTGTATATTTTTACGTAACTGTCGGTTGATGTTCCGGTGCTGCCACTGCCACCATCACCGCCGTCGGCACAGTCGGAATAGCACATAACGCCGGTTTCGTCCCCATATGTGCCACCATATGCCGTGCACATTTTTTCACTATATAACACGCACATTCCGCCCCCGCCACCACCGCCGTAACTGACGATTGTCTGACCGCCACAGGTCCATGTTACGTTTGCGCCACCACGGCCGCCGTAACCAATATTTGACGTTTTGGAATCACCATTTGGATTGGTCGCGTCACCACCATTGCCACCACCGGTGGACGTTGCATTCGCACCCGCGGTGGTGTTCTTTACCGCCGCGCCGCCCGTGCCGTTTGGTGCACCACCACCCCCGCCGGCAATAGCACCATAGGTTACATAGCCGCCCAGTCCATTTGCCATATCGGACACCCCACCCCCGCCACCGTAACTGTAACCATTTCTGGTAACAGAACCCTTTGGAAACCCTTGCAGGCCGGCCCACCCCCAACACGCACCGCCCGCGCCACCGGTTGCACGGATTGTTCGCGTGGGCAGGACAATTAAACTGTCCGCGCCCGACGCACCGCCACCAACCGTCTGGTGTCTATCTGCCGGTCCGGAATTATTTCCGTCCCCGCCACGGAACACCGATATTGTTGTCGACACATCCAGTTTAAATACAGATGTATTTATAAATCCCAACATTGCCGATGCGCCTTCGCATTTGCTGGGCAATCCGCCACTGCCCCCGCGCAGTTCCGCACGATACAGCCCCGCGTCCAGTGTCACCGTTTCGCACGTGTTTATAGCGCTCTGTTCATAGACCAGTGTTTCCGTTCCGGTGGCCAGCTGCTCGTCCTGGGCACGCACCGCAACGTGATACACCGCGCC
>CAKQSE010000006.1 GCA_934272785.1 uncultured Alphaproteobacteria bacterium | reverse complement strand
GGGCAGCGGGAATCGAACCCGCATTTCAAGCTTGGAAGGCTTGCATACTAGCCTTTGTACTATGCCCGCAACAAATTGAAAGCCTGCCTATTATAAATCAATTTTCCTAAAACGCAAGCCCTTTATTACACCGCCATCAGTTCATCGGTGGAAAGCAATCGCCGCCCGTTTTTGGACAGCACGCAAACGTTCCACCCATATCGCGGAATAATTCGCCGGCACAGCAACCGTATTTGTTCGGCTTGCTGCCATCGGCGCACAGGCCAGCCGCAATATTTGCATTTATTTCGGCGGCGATTTCTTCGTCTGTCTTGACGGGCGCAGCGTCCTGAGTTTCAGACTTTTCGTCCGATTTCAGCACCATTGGTGTAAAGCACATACCAGCATCAGACGGGCAACAATTAAATCCCTGGTCACCCATATCGGTATACGTTTCACCCGGACAGCAACCATGTTCGTCAGGCGTATCGCACGGCGCGCCGGGCGTGGCGGCATCGTCCGAATTTTTCGCATCATCGGTTGCAACCGGTGTGCGTGCGGCCGCAATGGTCTGTGCACCACGACCACCCGCCGCACGTTTAACACAATCACGACGATACTTTGTGCGCATATCGGTCAATTGTTTTGATTCATCATCGGTTAAATCATCACGCGCAGCCAGTGTATCCATCTGGGTTTTAATATCCGCGCACGACATACGCGGTGCGACGTCCGCCGCATGCGCCGCCGTCCACCCAACGCACACCAGTGCCGAAATCGCAACAAACAAACGTTTCATAACGCGCCCCCTATTCTTCATTTACAATTTTTTCCAGTTTCAAAATAAAATCTATGGTTGGTTCAGAAACCTTTTGCAGGGTATCAATTACCTGTTGCGCAGCGGCCTGCATTTTCACCTTTTTATAGACATCAACGACATTTTCAATATCGTATGTCTGCATATCTTCAACTGGCTGCAAAGCCGTTGTGATTTCTATTTCACTGGCGGCCAATGCACGATACTTATCGGCGTTTTCTGGGCATCCACGTTCCGCCAGACGCGCATATATTTCCGCATTTTCCAAATGATAATTGAAGTTATCAATATCTTTTGATTTCAATCTTCCTTTCAACAATTGTTCAATACGTTCACATGTTGAAACTTCCTTGGTTACAAAATTGTATTCACCAAACACAGCATTGAATAATGTGTCCTGATTACTCGCCATTTCAAAATATTTATCACGATTTTCTGGGCAACCGTATGTCACCAATTTTTTATAAATATCAATATTTTGTTCAAGACAATATCTATCATTCATCAGATTATCGTCTGGACACAAGCGCGCTGAAAGTACTTTCTCGAACCACTGGCACCGTGACAGGCTGGTTGTATTCTGATCTGACGCAGCCACAGTGCAATGTTCGGAATATGTTTCACCCAATTGTTCTAATGTAGCCTCGTCTGTTTCGCCGGCAATTTTATCCGCCAATTCGCGACATGCGTCATCGGAAAATTCTGTATCAGGCGTGCGATTATTATTCAATGTTGTCCCGATAAATACACCGCATGTAAATAACCCGGCCAGGGCCAGCACCCCCCAAACCTTGCGCGATGTGGGGACGGTGGTCTCGTATTTTGTGGTTGATGTTTTTTTCATGGGCTCTCTCCTCTTGGTTGCTCTGGTTATTACTTTACAATTCCATCACGAATTGTGATTGTTCGGTCGGCACGTGCGGCCAGATTCATATCATGTGTCACAAATAACATTGCCATTTTATTCTTGCGCACCAATTCCAACAGCAAATCAAACACCGCGGTTGCATGTGCAGGATCCAAACTGCCAGTCGGTTCGTCGGCCAGTAAAATTTCCGGATTGTTGGCCAACGCGCGCGCGACCGCGGTGCGCTGCTGCTCGCCCCCGGACATTTCACCCGGCAGGTGTGATGCACGATGTGCAACACTGGCCAATTGTAATAATTTCATCGCACGGCCGTTTGCCGTGATTTCGTCTGTGCCCGCCGCCAACATTGGCAAAACAACATTTTCCAATGCCGTAAAATCAGACAACAGATTATGTCGCTGGTACACAAATCCGATTTTGTTACGACGCATCATTGTGCGGGTATCTTCGTCCATGCGGTTTGTCGCCGCCCCATCCAGCAAGATGCTGCCACTGGTGGGTTTATCCAACAACCCGACGCACTGTAACAGCGTAGATTTCCCAGATCCCGATTGTCCAACCAATGCGATAATTTCACCACGATGCAAATCAAAACCACCACCGCGCAAAATGTGCAAGGGCTGTCCACCTTCGATAAATGTCTTTTTAATATCACGCACAGACAGGACAACGTCACCTTTTTTCACACGCGATAAAGAATTTAAAATATTTGCCATATAATTTGCCCCCACACCATTATTCATTTCGCAGCACATCGACCGGGTCGGTTGATGCGGCCTTCCACGCCGGATAAATCGTCGCCAGGAACGCCAATGCAATCGCCAGCACCGCAATCCCTATCACGGTCCCCGGCACCAATTTAGACGGCAATTCCGACAGGTAATACAATTCCGCCGGGAACAGATCACGACCGGTTGCCCACTGGAAAAACTGGCGTATAGGTTCGATATAAATCGCAACAATAACACCCAGCACCGTGCCAAAGAACGCGCCAATAACACCGATACTGGTGCCCGACAAAATGAATATTTTCATCATCGATTTACGCGACACCCCAAACGTGCGCAGGACAGCGATATCCTTGTTCTTGTCCTTGACCAACATCACCAGTGACGACACAATATTAAATGCCGCAACAATTACAATCAGCATTAAAATCAAAAACATTACATTTGATTCAACCTGTAACGCACCGACAAAACCACGATTTAATTCACGCCAATCACGCACGACAAAACCATCTGGCAACAGGCGCACCAACGCATCGCGCACGGCGGTCGTATCTTCGGGATCACGCAAGAACAAATCAATATGCGTTACGGCATTACCGATGTTTAAATATTTCTGGGCGGTTTCCAGTGGCATAAATATATATCCCGAATCATATTCATACATACCCATAAAGAACGACGACATAACCGGATATGACATTATGCGTGGCATTGAACCAAATGGTGTTGGTGTCGCACCATTGGCAGATACCAACGACACCTTGTCCCCCATACCGATACGCAGACTGCGCGCCAGGGACGCACCCGCAATCAATTCACCATCGCGGATTTCAGACAATTGTTTGCCATAAATCTTTGTTCCCGCCTGGGTCTTGGCGGCCAGGTCGGTCATACGAATTCCGCGCACCATCGCGCCCGTATTGTTACCACCGGCGGTGGCCATCACCTGGCCTTCGGCAATGGGAACAATGCCGGTTGCATTTGCAGACACAACCTTGTTCTGTTTCATTTTATCAATCAGATAATCAAAATCACTGATTGCGCCGTCCTGGTGATAAACAACAACGTGACCGTTCATTCCCACGATACGTGACAACAGCGTTTCGTGGAATCCGCCCATCACCGACATCACCACAATCAGCGTTGCAACCCCAAGTGTGATACCAATCAGCGACACCCACGATATAACAGAACCAAATCCGCGCTTTTTTGCGGCCAGGTATCTGAATGCGATTTTTCTTTCTAGTCTTGAAAACAACATTTAAACAACATCCCTTGTTTTATTCTTGGCGTAAAAATTCACGCAATGCATCACCAACCAGTGGTGCGTCCACCCCACTGGGCGCGGTGTTTGCATCGACAATTGAAATCACACGTGGTGACATAAACACAACCAATTCTGCAAACGGCGATATCAGTGTTTCAGGCGTCGTCACGAATGAGTGTGTCGGAATACCGATAATCACATAGTTATCACCAATACTGGACGGAATATTAAACGATGACAATTCGCCGTTGCTGGTGCGCAAAACGATTTTTGCATCAATTTTATCACGCCCACCAAAGTCACCATATTTACCCGTCGCACCAATAATCAAATCTGTTTCCAGACGTTCTTCCTTGCTGCATTGGCCAATATCAAATCGCGATTGCCATCCGTTTGGAATTACAAACTGACCCTGGGATATCAGGACCACGTTCGCCTGTTGCGACAAGAATTCTTGCAATGTCTTGGTATTGATTTCCGGTCCCACAACCAGCGCACGCCCCACGACGCCCGGTATTGACATCTTGATATTTTTATCACCAAATGCCGGCAACATATTCATCCAGATAATCGGATTGTCTGTGCGTGGATATACACGATACACATCAATATCCCACGCCAGCATATATTTCTTGGACGCGATATCGGCGATGATTCTGGAAACCTCGCGCTCGGTCTGGTAATTTCCTTCGAACACCAACGTCTTGTCGTTCCAGTCCACCAACAGATTCCGCACATCGGCCCCACGCATTGCGTCAATCAACGCCATAATGATTGATTGATCCTTGGGCATTTTCACCAACCATTTTGCACGATGCGTTAAATGAATTTCACCGGTATCGGCATCATAGGAATAATACGCACGCCCCATCTTGGCCATCAGTTCAACTGCATCAGACAATTTACCAGAATTGATTGATCCGGACACGGTTTCAATCATCTCTTCATCTTCGACAACGGAAATATCTGTCCCGTCCAGCAATTTATCCAGCGCACGTTTAACCGTCAATTTTTTGAATTCATAATCCGAAACCTGTAATTCAGGCAACGCATCACCGGTATTCAGGCGAACGATTTCAATTTTCTCTTCGGGAACGACGGAAACAACCGCCTGGTTGTCCCAGTTCACCTCGCACCGCTTTGGCAAATCCAGTGAAAAACGACGCGCCGTATCCGTGGTCAGTGCCGCCTTTTTCGGGAAAATTGGCACCGAATTTTCGTCAATGACCAGATTATCTACAACCGTCACCGTATCATACTGGGGCACATCGGTCGCGGCATTTTTCTGGGTGCACGCCGCCAGCAACGCCACCACCAGCGTTGTTGCCATGGCCCCACCAAATATTTTTTTCATTGTTTTCATCCGCCACATCTCCTTTGCCACGTGTTTTTATATGTTCATAATTTTTTCAAATTCGGCCAATGTCATTTCATAAATTGGTTTCTGGGTTGGTGTTGTTAAATCCTTGACCCGTTTATAACTCTCTTCAAAGCGTTCAATCACCCCAACAATATCCGGCGTCAGTTCACTGCGCCGCTCTGCCATCAGGCGACGTCCGTATTCCGCAACGAATTCCAACGTGTCGGCCGCAAAGAAACGCCCGACGTAATTCTCCATCGCGATACCGCCCTTTTCTACACAGATTGCCGACATAATTTTGGCCATCTGGTTATAGAAGTTTGCCAGCTTTATAAAATTAGCAACTGTTATTGCCATGATATTCTCTTGTTCCTTGATTTACCCTATTATAAAAACTATTGCCCCCCTAAGGCAAATAAATTATAATATAAAACATGAGAATAAAATATCTGGCATTGATAATGGCACTGGCGGCATGTGCTTCCCCAAATCGTGGCAACATTGACGATGCCACGGTTTTGAATTGGGAAAATGAATCCGTCACAATGGAACAATTTGTCCGTGACCACAAGGCGTGTCTGGGAATAACCAAACCATCATATATGCCACGCAGCCGTATTTCAAAATTACTGGCCCCGAACCAGAGTGGCCTGATGCCCGATTGGGACGGACTGTGGGTGACGTTCCAGTCAAATGAATATACCGATGCGGGTCAACGCGCCCTGATGTCGGTGCCGCGAAACACAACATCTAAATCCGTCGGCGCATATCGCAAGTGCATGTTTAGACGCGGATATTTATTACGCGCCAGCTGATTTTAATTTTTATCTGACCCCGCTTTTATCGCGGGGCTTTTTGTGATATAATTATGGCCATGAAACGAACAATTTGGTTTTGGCTGTATTTTATTGTCGCAATTTTGTTGGCGATATACTTTTCTGTGCGAATTATTATGACAACAATGGGGCACACAACGATGTCGCGCGTACGAAATATCTCAATATCCGCGGACATTCGGGACAAGGATTTATCCGCCCTGGCCGCGGCCGCCGCTGTTGCCCCGGGCACAGATACATTTTCTGTTGACCTGGACGCACTGAACACGCGTGTTGGTGCGGTGCCGGGGGTGCGCGCGTCGGCGGTTCACCGCCGCGCCGATGGCAACCTGGTTGTGCGCGCGAAATTATATCGTGCGGTCGCCTTGTGGACCGATGGCCAGAATTACTTTCCACTGTCCGCCGACGGCACAATCGTGAACCAGCCCGACGCCGAACGCAAATCTGGAACGGTGTTATTCCGCGGTCCATTACCATCAGACATTGGCGAAATAACCGGCGTGGCGCACAATCTGATTGGCGACCTGGATTATATGGAGTGGATTGAAAATCGCCGTTGGAATTTGGTTACAACAGGTGGCATAACGGTAATGTTACCGGAAAAGGCACCCGATGACGCAATTGCACAATTGATTGTCCTGGATAAAAATCACAAGATTTTATCCCGCGACATTAAAACAATCGACATGCGCGACACGGCGCGAATATTGGTAAAATAGATGAAATGAACCTGTTTGATTCGGCTTTTTTATGTCTGGACATCGGATCGACCGGCGTGCGCGGTATGGCACACCGTGTCCGTGGGGCCAAGATTGTAAAGTCTGCAATTTCAACATCTGATTGTTTTGATACCGTATTTGCACTGCGATATGTAATTGACGACCTGGAACACCAAATCGGGACCAGTTTTGATACCGCATATATCACTGGAAATTTTGGTCCATCAATATTTGAAATGACCGCGAAAAGCACCGCCTGGGGTGGCGAACACAAAATCACCGCCGCCGATGTCCGTGCCCAGATTGCCCAGATAACCGCGCCTGATGGATATTTTCCAATGCATATCGTGCCACTGCGATATGACACGCCGACCGCCCGCAATATGGTCAGTCCGATTGGATATACCGACCGACAACTGATATCGGCGTTTGGCGCAATATTTTATACGAAATCACGATTGGACGATGTGCTGGGATTTCTGCGTCGTGCACATATAACGCCCAGCGCATTTTATGACCCGCAATTTTTACTGAACGCAACACTGCGACCAAAGAAACAAACGGTTATGTTCATTGACCTGGGCGGGGAATTTACATCGGCATCAATTTGGACCGACCGCGGGCCGGTATGGCACCATAAAACTCCAATTGGCGGGACAAAAATAACAAACGATATTTCTGAAAAACTGCACATCAATTTTGATGACGCCGAACGGATAAAGCGCGCGGTGGCCAGTTTTGTTCCCAAGGAAATGGACCGATTTACCCCTGCCGACACCGCATACGAATTTTCACGCGGTGACATCGGTGACATATTTATGCCGGCATGCGTTGACATTGTCGCCGAAATAACAACCGCGGCCCATGACGCAATTATCAAATACCGCCCGACCAAGATTATATTGACCGGTGGCGGCGGCATGGCCGAAGGGGCAACCGAGTTCATTGAAAACACATTTTCAATCCCGACCGAATATATTTCCAGCGACGCAGTTGTTCGCGCGGCGTGCGCACACATCTGGAATGCCGAGGCCGCCCACCGTGGCGCATACCTGGCGCGTCGTGACCGTATGCAGCGTCGCATTGCATTTATAACAAAACTGTTCCGCAAACGTCCGACGCGTCGTCGTCGCTTTATCCCAATTATGCCCAGCACCCTGTGTTTTAATATGCGGCGCGCATCAACATATTCAATGTTTCGCGCGGGCGGAATATCAATGATACATGTTGATATTATGGACGGATTCTATGTTGACCGCGTAGCGGGCGGTATCCCAGAATTAAAGATGATACGTGCCCACACAGACGCGCATTTGCACGTGCACCTGATGACCGAGAGTCCATCTGTCTGGGCCGCCGACAGTGTTGCCGCCGGTGCCGACACGGTTATTATGTCAACAAATACGTCTGGCCTGCGCGCAGCAATTGCCAGTGTTCACGCGGCGGGACGTCGCGCGGGTGTCGCCCTGAATCCGGAATCATCGCCCGCGATATTAAAACCGATTCTGCGTGACGTGGACGAGGTTATGGTGATGACCGTCGCCCCGGGTGCTGCCGGCCAAGAATTTCAAACAGATTGTCTGAAAAAGATTTCCGTCCTGGCCGCAACGCGTAAAAAATACGGCCTGAAATTTGTGATTTCTGTGGACGGCGGAATAAATGATAAGACCGCACAAATGTGCTGGGACGCCGGCGCAGATTTATTGGTCAGCGGTTCATACCTGGCGCGCAGTCCGGATTTTCCCCTGGCGGTCCAAAGTTTATTAAAACGATAAAAACGGGGCAGACGCCCCGTTTTTTTGAACACCGCGTTTCATGAATTCTTGACGAATCCACTTTCTTAGGGATGTGGTTCGGGACCTTTATACAAAAGTCCGCGCGTGTGCTCTTGCACGAATGTTTCCATCCGCATTGTTATTATTACGCACCACGTCCACAAACGCCATAGGTGACATTTCCTATTTTATAATCAATCTGCGCCCTGCGCCATTTTCGCCCAGATAAATATGAATCGTATCCGCCGGCAAAATATCCGCCGCGATATCGGGCCACTCTATCAACGTGATATCATTTGCGATTGCATACGGCAATCCAATTTCCACCAATTCCGATGCGTCATTTATACGATACAGGTCAAAGTGTGATATCCCATCATAGTTTTGCACAATGGTAAATGTCGGACTGGGCACGACCGTATCTGCCCCGCGCAGGGTCTGGATTATTGTGCGGGCAATCTCGCTCTTGCCCATGCCCAGGTCACCATGCAACGCCACACACACCGGCGCATGCAGGGTTGTCGCAAATTCCCGCGCCCACGCGCGCGTTTCTTCCACACTGTTCAACAAATATTCTTTCATTTATTTTACCTATAAAACACTTCTCAGCAATTCTGCCACAGATGATGGATTTTTCAACACATCTTTTGCAGATATATGAATTATTCTCAGTCCCAAATCTTGTAAATATTTATTTCGTATGGAATCATGTTGCTCTTTTAACTCGTGCGTCTTGTCATCAATTTCTATGACTGTTTTTATTTTTGCACAAAAGAAATCAACAATGTAATTCCCGATAACTTTTTGCCGGTCAAAATCCAGACCATTTATTTTCTTTGATTTAATTTCACGCCACAACAACGCTTCGGGCAGACTGCCAGATTTTCGTAAATTCTTGGCGCGCTGAACTAACTTTTTGTTATACGGTAAATTAAATGAAACAACAGACTTGCTGGCAAGACCACCCCGGCCGTTGGCCACCCCTCCACCGGAGGGGAACTCGCCACGTTCCTGTTGCGGTCCAAGTTCTCCTCCTGTGGAGGAGTCCCCGCAGGGGGAGGTGGTCTTTTCTTTTAATATTTTTTTATTCACACCTACTCCACCAATAACAGGTCGTCTTCCAGTTTATGGATTGCATCACGCAATTCGGCGGCGTCTTCAAATTCCAGGTTTTCCGCCGCTGTGCGCATTTTCTTGGTCAAATCCTTTATCTGTTTGCGGATACTGTCCGCGTCCATAACGCCGCCCGATTTATCATAGACAAAGCGACGCACCTTGTCTGTTTTTTCTTGCTTGTCGCCAACCTCGGCAAATATTGCCTTGGACACCGTGGTCGGGGTAATGCCGTGTGCGGTGTTGTATGCCATCTGCTTTTCACGGCGACGTGCCGTTTCGGTCAGTGCCGCGTTCATCGAATCTGTCATTTTATCGGCATACAGAATCACGCGCCCATTTGCATTACGCGCCGCACGGCCAATGGTCTGAATGAGCGAACGCGTCGAACGCAAGAATCCTTCTTTATCCGCATCCATAATTGCAACCAATTCGCATTCGGGAACGTCCAACCCTTCGCGCAGCAAATTGATACCCACCAGCACATCATATTTACCCAACCGCAAATCACGCAGCAATTCAATACGTTCCAGCGTTTCAATATCACTGTGCAGATATCGCGCACGCACGCCATTTTCGTTCAGGTAATCGGTCAATTGTTCGGCCATTTTCTTGGTCAGTGTTGTGACCAATACGCGCCCCGATGTCTTTTTTATCTGGTCCAATAAATCGTCCACCTGGTTCGCCGTCGGGCGCACATCACAGACCGGATCCAACAGGCCTGTTGGGCGAATAACCTGCTCGGCCACAATGCCGCCGGATTGATTCAGTTCCCATTCCGCTGGCGTTGCCGAAACAAATATCGTTTGCGGACGCAGTGCATCCCACTCGTCAAATGTCAGTGGTCGATTATCAATACACGCCGGCAGGCGGAAACCATACTGCGACAACGTTTCCTTGCGCGCACGGTCACCACGTGACATCGCCGAAATCTGGGGCACGGTAACGTGACTTTCATCAATAAACAAAATGGCATCACGCGGCAAATATTCAAACAGTGTTGGTGGTGGCATACCCGGCGCACGCCCCGACAGATATCGCGAATAATTTTCAATTCCGCGACATGTTCCGGTCGATTCCATCATTTCAATATCAAAATTCACACGCTCGCGCAGGCGTTGTTCTTCGATATACTTCATGTTTTCATGAAAGTATTTCAGGCGTTCTTCCAAATCTGTTCTGATTTGCCCGATTGCCTGTAACACACTGGGCATTGGGGTGGCATAGTGCGTATTTGGGTAAATCGCAATTCGGTCCAATTTATGCAACTTGGCCCCCGTCAGTGTATCAAATTCCCAAATATCTTCGATTTCATCGCCCCAGAACGACAGTTTCCACGCCCGATCCTGGGAATGCGATGGAAACACGTCCAGCGTGTCGCCACGCACGCGAAAGTCCCCACGTTCAAACGCAACATCATTGCGTTTATATTGAATATCAACCAGCGCATGCATAACGTCCGCCTGGCCAATCTTGTCCCCCGCATGCAAGACCAGTTTCATTCCCGAATACTGTTCCGGTGACCCCATACCGTAAATTGATGATACAGACGATACGACGATAACATCGCGCTCTTCCAGCATGGCACGCGTCGCACTGTGCCGCATACGGTCCAGTTGTTCGTTGATTGACGCGTCCTTGTCAATATATGTGTCGGTGGTGGGCATATACGCCTCGGGCTGGTAATAATCATAATACGACACAAAATATTCAACGTGATTATGCGGGAAAAAAGATTTCATTTCCGTATATAACTGGGCCGCCAGGATTTTATTCGGTGCCATAATCAACGCCGGCCGCGACAATTCTGCAATCACATTTGCCATCGTAAATGTTTTACCCGACCCCGTCACCCCCAGCAACACCTGGGACCGACGGCCATCACGAACACCCGCCACCAATTCAGATATGGCCGCGGGCTGGTCCCCCATGGGGGCATAATTGCTTTCCAGTGAAAATATACTTTTTTTGTTCACACCATTATTGTAATTCATTATAATCAAATTACAAGGCAGAAGAGAATGGCATTAAAACCCAGATATAAACGCAGAATTTTGTGGACAACCGTGCTGGTCACGACGGGGTGCGTATTGGCATTGATTATCGTTCCACCAATGATAACGATAAACAACATGCGCCCGAAAATTGCCGCGGCCATACATCAACAGACCGGCATAAACGCCCAGATTGACGGCAATGTTCATTTCAGCCTGCTGGGGCGTGTAACAATCGTTGCACATGATGTCACCGTGCCGATGGGCCATATCGACGCTGTTATGTTTTCTGTGCCAATCAGTGATATGTTTGATTTAAACAACGCGTCGCTGCACGGGCGTATTGGTATATATGGCGCACGTCTGCATATTGATTCATTGGCGGCACCTGATTTTGACCACGCAATTGATATCTATAATTCCGTGGTGACATTTCATGATAAAAATTACGACATCGTGCGTGCGCGCCTGGCCGATGGTGGGCTGACCGGCACCGTCCGCACAGATGACCATAAATACGACCTGGAATTTTCGGGTGATGAATTTGTAATAAAAAACTATAACAACAATCTGGAAATCACGGGCATGCTGTTCACAGATGGCACGGCGCGCGGGCACCTGGACATTGATACGGCAAACGTGAACCAGTGGTTTGAATTTTCATATCCGCGCATTGATGTGCCGGTAAAACTGAGTATGAATTTCGCATGGGATGGCGAATACGGATTTGAATTCACCGATATCCAATCAGACCATTTTTCCGGGGATATAAAACTGATGCCTGATGGCGCGCGTGATATTCACCTGGTGGCAAATGATTTAAATTATGATTTTACGTTTTTAACCAACCCATCAAATATATTTTACCGCACAACATTTGATTTGGATTTACGTGGAAAATTAAAACTGGCAGGTCATGAATTTAAACACCTGAAAATTGATGCGATTGGTGATAAAAACCTGGTCCAGATATCAAATATCGTCGCCGATGATATGGCAATTACCGGTGGCACAATTGACGCAAATGGCGCGCATGACATTTTGATAACAATGCCGGTCGACGGCGTCCAGACCATGTGTCTGTTTTCTGGCACGCCGGATAAATGGCAATGCGCAAAGTTTTCATATGGCGACATTTCCGGAACGCTGGCGGTGGATAACGGAACATTTAACGCATCTATTCGCGCACCGGGCAAAATGCCAGACGCCGATAAATTGGTCCGTGCCACGCGTCGTTTGGGCAAAAACGGCAAACTGGAATTTCAATTCAGTGATATTGCCGGCGCATTTAACATAACGCCAAAATCCGTCGATGCGTCATATTCGTTTGCACGCAACCAAACACTGCGTTGGGCGGTGCCAGACTTTAAATTCTTGCCTGATTTTATGCTGGACGCAACGGGCGATATGAAATGGTCTGATGGCGCGATGGCGTTTATTCCGCATGGCGCGAAATGGAAAATATCAATGACAGATAAAACGTTTTTGCTGTCTGGCAATAATTTCAAGGACGTAATACCGAACATTGATCTGCAATCATTAAACAACGCGCCATACACGATTTCTGGCACATACAGCGGTCGCAACATATCAAATATGGACGTCACAATCGGCACACAAAAATTCAGTGGCAGCGTCAGCGGTCGCAACATCACCCTGCGCACTGCATTGTTAAACGCCGACGCATTTGCGAACCAGAATTATATTGACAACTATGACGAATTGGAATTTCTGACGGCCGCACCGATAACATTGCCATTTGAATTGCCGGTGGATATTTCCCTGGCAGCAGACGCACTGATTTACAACGGCAACGAATACAAGAATTTTGTATACGCATTAAAATCAAACACCCAGACGTTTTCAATCACCGACGCGTCACGCGGAAACCTGTTGGCCACATTGCGCAAGGACGCATCAAAATACGACATTGATATTCAGTTAAATAAATTTGTAATCAATGGATATCTGTTATCGCGCATAATGCCACTGAATATCCGCGACACAATGATTACGGCGGAAATTTCATTACAGACCAACGGACACATCGCACACGATATATGGTATAACCTGGCCGGGGATATGGATTTATCATTTGATGGCGGATATATTATCGGGCTGGGCTTTGATGAATTCTATGCATCTGCGGACCAGATAAATACATTTAACGCCGAATATGCATTGGCAGACGCATTGACCAGCGGCGAAACCGCAATAAAGAAAATGCGTATTGTCGGCAAATATAACAATGGCAATTTCATAACCGCACAACCACTGTCACTGCAAATGCGGCACGTTGATGCGTATGGTGATTTTGATATTGAAAACGCGCGTATGACGGTGATGTTAAATCTGACACTGCGTGGGACGGCACCATCACCTGCCCCAGTGCGCCTGACCATATCGCCAGACGGCACGCGCAATTATTCACTGACCGAAATTATGACAAATTTCGATACCAGTTTTATGCGCCAGTTTATAAAAACGCACGATAAATTTTAATGTTGATTTTTCTGCTGGGCCAGATGACGTCGCACATAATCCCCAGAAACCGATTGTCCATTTTTATCGGCCCAGTATCGGTATTGTCCAACCCGGACACAGTGCAATCCATCGGCCATAAATTTTATACGGCGCACCGCCTGTAACAAGATTTTATCACGTCCGATTAAATCGGCACGTCGTCCAAATAATATGCGACGAACATAATGAACAATACCCGACCCGTCGCCCGCACAACGTGGCGCATACAGCACACCGCCCCGCTTTACCAATCCGGTCATATCATATTGATGACGCCGCGCACGCAATACGCGCGCCTGGTATTCTGTCAAATTTAATGTTGTGACCAGTTTATCTATATCCGCCTGCATTTTTTCCCACCGTTCCTGGGAAAAATTATATATGTTCATGTGCCAAATTTTAATAGGTTTGATTTCATATAAAAAATCAGCCCGCATTGCGGGCTGAATAAACATAAACAAATGTTTAGTTTTTCTTGCGAACCTGGATATGGTCTTCGCGCAGTTGCTGTTCAGTTACCGGCGATGGCGATCCCATCATCAAATCCTGGCCACGCTGGTTGGTTGGGAACAACACAACCTCGCGCAAGTTGGGTTCGCGGCGCATAATTTGCACCAGTCGGTCAATACCAAACGCACATCCACCGTGCGGTGGTGCGCCGTATTGGAACGCGGTGTACATTCCACCAAACTTTGCCTTGACGGTTTCTTCGTCATATCCCGTAATGTCAAAGCATTTAACCATGATGTCCGGGTTAAAGTTACGCAAACCACCACTGCAAATTTCGGCACCGTTTAATACCATATCAAACTGGGCCGCCTTGATGGACAACGGGTCACGCGTGTTCAATTCGTCCAATGTTGCCATCGGGAACGAGAACGGGTTATGTGTGAACGCGATACCCGTCGGTGATTCTGGGTCCGCTTCAAAGAACGGGAATTCTTCGATCCAGCACAGGCGGAAATCATTTGGATCAATCAATCCCAAATCTTCGCCCAATTTGTTGCGCAATTTGCCCGCCGCCTTGGCCGCGGTTTCCGCCGCATCACATACAAAGAACAACGATGCATTGTCGCCCGCGATTTCATGCAATTTGGCAATGCGGTCGGCATCCAATTTCTTGGCAACAGGACCCTTGGCCTCGCCCGCAAAGACGATATAGCCCAGTCCCCCCAGGCCCAATTCCTTGACCGCATAGTCGCCCAGTTTATCAAACCAGCTGCGCGGTTTATCGGCAGAATTTGGTGCCGGAATCGCGCGCACAACCGCGCCATTTTCAATCGCATTTGCAAAGATTCCAAAATCAGACCCGCGGAAAATTTCCGTCACATCTGAAATAATAATCGGGTTACGCAAATCTGGTTTATCCGAACCATATTTCAACATCGCTTCGTCAAACGGGATATGCGGAATGTCCGGGCAAATATTTGCATTTGGCACAAACTCACGAATGATTGCCGGAATCAATTCGTTACCCACCGCCTGAATATCCGCCAGGTCAACAAACGACATTTCCATATCCAATTGATAGAATTCCAGCAAACGGTCCGCACGCAAATCTTCGTCACGGAAACATGGCGCAATCTGGAAATAACGGTCAAATCCCGAAATCTGAATCAGCTGTTTAAACTGTTGCGGTGCCTGGGGCAATGCATAGAACATACCGTGATGATTACGCGATGGCACGATAAAGTCACGCGCGCCCTCTGGCGATGACACGGTCAAAATTGGCGTCTGGAATTCAGAAAATCCCATACCCCACATTTTGTCGCGCATAAATTTAATCATACGATTGCGGAACAAAATATTCTGGTGCAATGATTCACGACGCAAATCGATATAGCGGTATTTCAAACGCAAATCTTCGGATACGGTATCATCATCACCAAATACCTGGAACGGCAAAACATTCGCGTTGGTCAAAACCTCCCATTTTTCTGCCTTGACCTCTATCGCGCCAGTTGGAATTTTATCATTGACCGCGGACGCGTCACGCGCAACCACCGTGCCAGTGATTTTAATTACTGATTCTGGACGCACCTTTTCTAATTCAGTGTCGCCACCATCAAACACACACTGGGTAATTCCGTAATTATCGCGCAGGTCAATAAACAGCAACGATCCATGGTCGCGCTTGCGATGCACCCACCCCGACAGAACAACCGACTGGCCCACATTGGACGCGTTTAATTCGCCACACGTGTGCGTTCTGTATTTAGAATTTAATGATACCATTTTGGTCCCTTTTTGTTTTATTCCCCAGGTGCCAAAATTATACTTGATTGGATTTGGCACCCAAATGATTTTCACAGGGGCGCGGAAACCGCGCGGTGCCACCCTGAATTTATAACTTGTCGTGGGTTCAGATTACTCCGTGGTTGTCAGTCACATCAACACAATCGCGCCCATAAAAATTCAGCAACAGCGAAATACAAACGCAACGCAGATGGTGTATTTCGTGAAATGTATCAGATACTGCGTATTGTGCAGTTTTTGTGACGGGAGTGTATTAGACATACATGACCGGAACAAAAACAAACAAACGCAAAGTAGATGATATATTTCTGGTGCCCTAAGCAAGAATCGGACTTGCGACTCGTCCTTACCAAGGACGTGTTTTACCACTAGACTATTAGGGCGATTTACTATTGCCCCGCGATTATACGATATTGCGCCTAAAAATCAAGGACAAATGCAAGAAAATAAAAACCACCGGCATTTGCCGGTGGTTTTAGTTATTCCAGGCAGCAATTTACCGCGTTTTTTACCCAGTTTTTCAAACGTGACATTGTGCCGGCATTTTCTGCCGCAACCACCTGTTTTGGCGCGGTGCCGGTGGCGGCGCGTTCCTTGGGCGTGGGGGTGGCCTTGACGTATTTTACATCACCACCAATCATACCCATATTTAATCCCCAGAACATGCAATACAGTCCATACGATTCATCAAACAGTTCATTCGCCTGCGTGGTATCCCCCGCCGATTGTGCTTTTGTGCCAACCTCAAACAAACGCATGGCGGCCGCCAACAGATGCTTTGATATACACCAAACCTCGCCCTCGTATGCGGGGATTATTTTTTGCATCATGCGTTTGCGCAAATCGCGCACATCATTTATCATATCGTAAAATTCATGTTTGCCTGTTTTCGCGCCCGAAAACATCAAATGCTCTTCGATTGAAATCAGATTCATAATGCCGATTGATAAATCCTGATCAGACGACAGGTCTTTTGGATTTACCTTTTTCGCGGCATCCATTTTTTCAACATATTCTTTGACACTTTTGATTTTTTCCATTGCCATGGTTTTCCTCCTTTTTATTTTTACAGACATGCAATCATTGCCCAGCTGGCCAACGCCAGCGCAGCAACCGGCAACACAACCTTTTCAAATGGGAAATGTGCGTGACCACTATTGCGCACTTTCATAAAATCGTACAATTTTTCAGTCACTATAAATATCGCCGCCCCGCATAGCGTGCCAAACAAAACAGGGTCAGCACGAAGCAAACCGCAAATCCACACAGGATTATATTTAACAGTCCCCAAATACGCAAATCCGATTGTCGAAACAGACAATACCATCAACATAAAATTTCGTCCCCACCAATTCCAACCACGCATATCAAAAAACTTTATTATCCAATACCCCAACAACGCCAGCATTGCCCCAGCCCACAGGCCAACAACACTATCTGGAACACCAATATGTCGCGCAACTTCCAGTGATGCGCCGATTGCAACCGTGCACACCGGACACGCCGGATTTGCAAATGCAGATACCGGCAATAACACTCCCATCAATAACCCAAACCTTTTTTTCATACTTTTCACTCCTTTTATATATCAATTTCAATACATATCATAATTCATATCTATTAAAAAGTCAAATTATTTATTTGCTGTTCAAAAAAATCTTTGCTATTGTTCAAATATCAACAGGATACAACCATGACAGAACCAAAATTATCATCGCAAATTCCCCCAGAAATTATGCATCGCGCAGCGCGCGCATTGACGTATGTCGGACACCCACTGCGCCTGCGCATATTGGAATTTTTGGACGTATTTGGCGCATCATCGGTATCGGCAATTGCGCATGGCTTGGATACAGAACAGGTTATTATTTCCCAACATCTGCGCAAAATGCGTGATGCGCACTTGGTTCAAACGACACGACGCGGGATTTTTATTTACTATGAAATTTGCACCGAATACCCCGCCAGTATATTTGTATGCCTGCGCAAATTATACGGACATATGACCGACAACCTGCGATTTTTACGCCGCGGTTTTCGTGAAATTCTGCCGACCGATTACACAACCATGGCGGCAAATCGAATCAAGCTGTTTGCAAATTATGACAAAATGCGCATTCTGGAATACTTGACCTGGCGCGGGGAATCATGCGTATCCGACATCGTCCATGGCACAGGAATTCCCCAGATAAAGGTTTCCCAGTATTTGAAAAAAATGTCTGACGATGATTTTGTCGCGTCACGCCGCGATGGACGGCATATTTATTATAAAATCACCGCCGGCGTGCACCAGACAACTATACGCTGTATCCACCGCCGCTATGATTTGGTTGGTAATGATTTTTAATAAACAACACAATCTCGCTATCACAATTACCAAAAATCAAACCCCGATATAAATCGGGGTTGAATTTTTGGTAGCGGGAGAGGGACTTGAACCCCCGACACGCGGATTATGATTCCGCTGCTCTAACCAGCTGAGCTATCCCGCCAATGCGACGCATTATAACAGACTTTTTATCGATTGCAAGAAACAAATTATACTGCACAGACGCCAGGAAATCGTTCCCCTTGCAAAATCATTATACTTTTTAATAAATTCATTTGAATAGTGGCCGAAAATAGTGTATCATTATGCGCATGAAAAAAATCGCATTATTTTTGTCTGGATTGCTGTTTGCGACCGGTTCTATGGCCGCCGATAATCCATTTACCGGCAAATACGAAAACCAAATTGCATTTCATTTCGGCCAGGGCATCGACAGCGGTTTCCTGGTGCCGCCACCATCGCGGCCGGTGCCGTTTTATATGCTGCATTTCCAGTATTCCCAGCCGACAACGTTCTTTCGCATTCCGGCGCGCCAGTCATTAAACATCGGCCAAACAATCGGCCTGGGGTCTAAATACGGGTGGCATTGGGACAAGTATTCAATTCCAATGGTATTTGTCAGCGAAGATGTCGTGATATTCAGCGGTAAAAAATGGTATTACGCCAATGGCGCGGGCGTCGGCCTCCAGGCGCAACAGAACGAACGCCTGGGCGCGAAATTATTGTTCCAATTTAAAATGATTGGTGGATACAAATTAAACGACCGCACAAACATTGAATTATTTATGCAACACTTTTCAAACGCCAACACCGCGCGTGAAAATTATTCATACGCATTTTACGGCCTGGGGGTTACATATAATTTCTGAGAGCATAGATAATAGAGCACAGATAAAAAAACACCGGCAAACGCCGGTGTTTTTTACTTTGCACCAAAAGCCATATCCATTTTTAATCCTGAACTGGTTTCTGTGTATTGAATTGTTCCAGCGGATTCAGTTGGCAGATTATTTGATGGATTTTCACCATAATAACCAATGTTCATTATGGCATCACTGGCCGTTGCGCGACCGGTTGCATCAACCGATTGCAGTGGCAGCATATTACCAGTATTATTTTCAAATATAATTGTTCCGTCATTTTTTGCGGTGACGTCATACCAGTTGTTAAACTTTGCCGAAACTGTGCTGGATTTAGATGTTACGTCAAACGTTACGGATGCATCACCACTCAAATTCAGACTGGTGTCCCCAGATGATACGGTACCAACCGCACGACCAGAAAATGTTAAATCTTGCGCGATATCTGCTGGGTCTATTTTTTGTGATGCATACCCACCGGCAAATACACCACTGTCTTGAACAGTTTCGGGCGTTTCCAGACCAGTGTTTTTGTCAGTTTGTTTTTTTACAATGTTATATGTTCCAAAATCAGAATACGATAAACCTAAATCCTTGCCCCCAGAATTATAGTTCATTGTGGTCGTTGTTATGTATTGCGCATCAGTATCAACGTTGGTCCAATTTTCAAAATCAGTTGTGCTTTCACCCTGGGTGATTTTTGCACCGGTTATACGTCCATCTGTGTCCAATATAAATTTTATTTTTGAACCAGATGTTGAATTAAATTCGGCGTCAGTGGCACTTAAATCTGTGGTGTATTTATGTATTTCGTCCGAGATTTTGTTATAATACGCCCCATTGTTGTTGCGCCATTTTACAAAACATGCAGCGGCCGAGCCGACACTTGCATTATTAAAGCACGAATTCAATCTGTTATCGACAACGTATGCCGCCATGTGCATCAGTGTTAAATTATCAGCAAACTTTGCTTCTATTTCCGATGCGGTGTGGTCGCCACTGGTCAGCCATGCGGCCGCGGTCGCAATGTCGCCCTTTGAAATATCTTGACCGATATTTGGGTTATATAAATTCCACTCGTTTAATCTGTAGACAACGTAATCAGAAATTTGATTTTCACTGTTAGATATCAAACCTGTTTTTTGCGCGTTGCTGGTTGTAATAGTGTTTTCAAAATCCTGGGTCGGATTGGTTGGCACGCCCAGTGGATTATGTGGTCGATTTTGGTATGGATAACTTCTGGAATCAGAGTTTCCACCACACGCAGATAACAAGAAACATAATGTGAATATACTTAGTTTTTTCATGTGCTCGCCTTATGTTTGTGTGTTATGACATTGGTCATTGTGTCATACATAGGTATAAATTTCCATAAAAAACACCGGTATTTGCCGGTGTTTTTTACCACTCTATCGGTGTTTTGCCGTGTTGAATCAGATACTGGTTTGCACGTGAAAAATGGTGATTTCCAAAAAATCCACGATGCGCCGACAGTGGTGACGGGTGCACCGATTTCAAAATCAGATTACGCGTTGGGTCAACAAATTCCGCCTTGCGCTGGGCATACGCGCCCCACAGCATATAAACAATATTATCACGCGCGGCGGTGGCGCGAATAACCGCATCGGTAAATTGTTCCCACCCACGCCCCGCGTGTGATGCCGCCTGGTGCGCCGCCACCGTCAGCGTGGAATTTAACAGCAACACGCCCTGGCGCGCCCATGCGGTTAAATCACCGTGCGTCGCACTGGGCCGTCCCAGGTCAGATTCAATTTCACGATAGATATTTACCAGGCTGGGTGGAACGGGCGTCGGTGGCAATACCGAAAAGCACAATCCATGCGCCTGGCCCGGTTCATGATATGGATCCTGGCCGATAATCACAACCTTGACATCTGGCAATGGGCACAAATTAAACGCATTAAAAATATTTTGCGGTGCGGGAAAAACCGGCCGACCAGACAAATACTGTGCCCGCACAAAATCCGTCAGTTTGATAAAATATTCTTTATCAAATTCACCCGCCAGCGCATCTTTCCACGACTGTTCAATCTTTACATCCATGTTTCAGTTCCCCTATCAATCCGGTTTGGGCCGCCTTCCATAAAACGACATCAACATACCCGCGTAGTAATCCTGTTGCGCTGCACAATGTGCAAAACATCGCGTCACAGGCCGCACGAACATCTGGGTCCAGTTTTTTATTATCAATTTTGTCGCGCAACGCCGCGTTTCCGCTATACAGCGCGCCCAGACGCTGAATCCAGATATCGTATTTCACAACATCTTCGCCCAGGTTCCGCGCCAGGTGATTTGCCGTAATCTTTCCAATATGCGGCAATCGCGCCAAAAAATCCAGCCGCGCGGATACATCGTTTAATTCATAGTATTTCGCGCACAACGCCGCGCGCGCATTCCAAATCTGGCATATCGCGTTTATCTTGTTTTTATTATGAAATATTGAAAACAGATAATCAAAATCCGCACCACGGGCACGTAGTGCGGTCATTATTTTTTCATGAATTGCCTTGGCCGTTTTTTGGGAAAAACCGCCCGCCAGAATCACATACGCGCAATGCGTCGCAAATGCGTCCGGCGTGCATACCTGGCGATGGGCCAGGTTATCACGTATCTGGTCAAATGATTGCGCATCACTGTCCGCGCCCATTGCGCGCAGTTGCCCGTCCAATTCCGCAAACCATTTGGCGGTGAACATACCGCAACCAGAATTATTCATTTTCGTGCGCACGCGCCATGGCCGCCAATTGTTCCGGGCTCAGTTTTGATTTACCCAACATCGCCAACAATTTTTCTTTGCCCTGTTTAAATGCGTCACCGGCTTTCTGTTGTGCTTCTTTATCTTCTTTTTCGGCGGGCATACTTTCTATTCCCTGGGCCCCATCCAGCACAGTAACCGACCCATCGTCATTTACACGAAAACGACGACCATCAGGCATTGTTACAACATTTTTATCATCAGTATTTTCAGGCATATCATTTCCCCCATTTTATTTTTTATTAAACGTCCAGATTCGCCGCCAGCGCATTATCAACGATAAAGTCGCGACGTGGTTCAACGACATCACCCATCAGCATAGATATAACCTCGTCCGCCTGGGATGCGTCATTGATTTTGACCTGGAACAGGCTGCGGTTATTCGGATCCATCGTTGTTTCCCATAATTGTTCGGCGTTCATTTCACCCAAACCTTTATAGCGTTGAATCTTTAAACCATTTTTCGCGTATTCAAATGCCGTGTTCAGCAAATTCAACGCGCCCCAAATCTTTTGCGATTTCGCCTTGACGCGCAACGTGCACGGATGAACAAATATTTCCATCAGTTCATTGCGCCCATCCATACGCAACCATGCGCGGATTTCTGGCGAATTGATTTTTTCACGTGGCAAAACGTATGTTTCGGTAACACTGCGCAACGTGCGTGTGATTGTAATACCAGACGCATCGCCCGACACGCGCCAACCACGTTCGAATTCCAGTTCCTGGGCATCCAGCAATTTTTGCGTTGCCGCAAATGTATCAGGGTTTTCGTTATCAAACGCACCGTTCAGGGCCAATGCCTCGATAAAACGCAACGGCATAATGTGTCCCAATGCCTGTAACGTGTTTTGCATATTCAGAATCAATGTCAGCAAACGTTTCAAATCTGCGCCGGAAATCTGGGTCCCAGAAAACGTTTCGATAACGCCATCGGTTGCCAATTGATCCATCAGATAGTCGTCCATTTCACGTTCGTTTTGCAGATACAATTGCTGTTTTCCACGTGTTACGCCGTAAAGTGGCGGCTTTGCAACATAGATGTATCCACGTTCAATTGCCTCGGGCATATAGCGGAAAAAGAACGTCATCAACAACGTCTGAATATGCTGTCCGTCGACATCAGCATCGGTCATGATAATGACCTTGTGATAACGCATTTTTTCAATATCAAAATCGTCTTTGCCGATACCCGCGCCCATTGTCGTAATCAGCGCACCAATCGTATCCGACCCCAGCATTTTATCAAAACGCACGCGTTCAACGTTCAAGATTTTACCACGCAACGGCAAAATTGCCTGGGTCTTGCGGTCGCGTCCCTGCTTTGCCGTACCACCAGCCGAGTCCCCCTCGACTATGAATAATTCACATTTTGCCGGATCGCGCTCACTGCAATTTGCCAATTTCCCGGGCAGACCACCCAATTCCGGCCCCGTTTTCTTGCGCGATAATTCACGCGCCTTGCGGGCGGCCTCGCGCGCGGTGGCGGCTTCGATAATCTTGTCTATAATCAGTTTTGCAATCGCCGGATTTTCATCCAAGAATTCATACAGCAATTCTGATACGGTATTTTCAACCAGTGGTCGAACCTCGCTGGATACCAGTTTATCCTTGGTCTGGGAACCAAATTTCGGATCCGGGATTTTCACACTGATGATACTGGTCAGACCTTCGCGGAAATCTTCACCCGACAGGCTGATGTCTTTCTTGGTAACCTTTTCACCAATGTATTTGTTTATCGCACGTGTCAGACCCGCACGAAATCCCGCCAGATGCGTTCCACCATCACGGTTTGGAATATTATTGGTAAAGCATAACGATGTTTCTGTATACGCCGTTGTCCATTGCAGAACAATTTCAATATATGTTTCATCAATCTGCTTGATAATATGAATTGGTTCGCGGTTTAACAATTCCTTGGATTTATCCAGGTATGTCGCAAAACCCTTTAACCCATCAACCGAATGAAATTCACGTGTCTTTTTTTCGCCCCCGCGCAAATCTTCCAGAATAATTTTTACGTTTGCGTTCAAATACGACTGTTCACGCAGCCACGTTTCCATTGTATCAAAATTAAATTCTGTGCCTGTAAAAGTGTCCGGCGACGGCAGGAACGTAACCTCGGTCCCGTGTTCATGATGTGTTGTGTTATCAATGATTTTCAAATCAGATGTCGGCACACCATCGGCAAACGTCATTATTGCTTCTTTGTCGCCACGCCATACGCGCACCTCCAGCCACGTGGACAACGCATTTACAACCGACACACCAACACCGTGCAGACCGCCCGATACCTTGTACGCACCGTTGCCTTCGTTATCGAACTTACCACCGGCATGCAATTCGCACATAATCAATTCCAGCGCACTGCGCCCAGTTTCGTGGTTGATATCAAACGGCATACCACGACCATTATCGCGAATTGTCGCAGACCCATCTGCATTCAATGAAACATACACCGTGTCGGCGTAACCGGCCATCGCCTCGTCAATAGAGTTATTGACAACTTCGTAAATCATGTGGTGCAGACCGGAACCACCCTCGCCCACGTCACCAATATACATTCCAGGGCGTTTTTTTACTGCCTCCAGCCCCTTTAATACTTTAATTGAATCACCGGTATATTCATTATTTACAGACATATAAATTCCTTTCTTTTTTCTATGTAAAAAATAGCAATTTCTGGTATAATTAGCAAGAAAAAAGGACAAAGCATAAGGAAATAACATGAAATTTAAGTTATTGTATTTTGGTGATATTTTAATAAATCCAAAAAAACGTTCCCACCATATTGCCGATATTCGCATGCAATTTCACCCACAGCTGAAAAAACTGTTGGAACACCAGCCGTGGAATAACATGACCCAATACATGGTCCCAAACGCCACCAAGAGCCCCATTACCACACGTCATGTGGGTGGTATTGATTGGAATCCAATCATCACACCAAACCTGAAATTATTGGCCGAAATTGATATTCAAATGATGCACCCTGAAATTGTGGGCGTGCCACGTCGCGATATTGATAACCGCGTTAAAACGTTGCTGGACGGCCTGCGTTGTCCCCAGAACGAGCACGAGGTTGGCGAAAACACGCCGCGCGACATTGGGCCGATTTACACACTGTTGGACGACGATCATCTGATAACCAAACTGTCTGTAAATACCAGCCACTTGCTGGGCACCGACCTGTTTAACGAAAATATTCCGAAAACCCCCGACGCAGTATTTATATTGTTGGACGTCAATGTCCGCGTCGCCGAAGGAAACCTGGAAAACCTGCCGTTTATGGTATAAAAAATGCCCCATCGGGGCATTTTTATTGCGGTATCGGCAAACCAAACTTTTTTAACGGTATATACTCAAAATAATAAGAACAACCAACGGAAACTATATAATCTAATACATCTTGATAGCACGGTTGCTTGAACCAGTCGCTTAACAAATAAATATACTCAACTTCCATATTTAGCTGAGCCAACAGTTTTTTATACTGTTTTTTCTTAAAATCGCAGGTTTGTAATTTTTCATCAACCGAACCAGCAACGCGTTGAAATTTGCACTCAACCACAAAAAATGTGTTGTTTACAACAACATAAATAGAATCATCTGGTAGCAACTTTTTAGATAATATAGATTTCCAATCAATGCCACGATATTCTAAAAATTTATACAATGCGGTTTTCTTAAAAATGGATGCAACTTCTTCCCCATTGTATAAAACAGAAACCCAACCACGCTTGTCATCTACGCAATCATATCCGGGCTGTGAACACAAAAACGTGCGTAAATCTGTTTTTCCTTCAAAAATTAAACCAGTTTTTGTATTCGCACCACCAATTCCATTTGCCTTCATTTTTTATCCTTTTTCTCAGATATATCATATAACCTTTTTTCGGCTAATTCAACAAATTGCGCCTCTTTATCAATTCCAACAAAGCGACGTCCCAATGCAACCGATGCAACACCTGTTGTGCCACTGCCCATGAACGGGTCCAAAATTAAATCACCTGGATTTGTTGATGCCAAAATAATACGTTCTAGCAACTCAACCGGTTTCTGGGTCGGATGCTTTCCGAACTTCTTTTCTGATTTTGTTGGTGTCCCTATTGCCCAAACACTGCGCATTTGGCAATTTGGCTTTTTTATAAAATCTTTTGGAAAATCACCATTCTTCATCGCGTTATAGTTGAATATGTGCTTAGATTTCTTGCTTTTACGCGCCCAAATCAGAGTTTCGTGACTGGCCGTAAAATAGCGACACGACATATTCGGACTGGCATTCGGTTTGAACCACGTAATGTCATTTAATATATGAAACCCCAGCACCTGCATTGCAAACCCGCATGAATAAATACTGTGATAAGTGCCACTGACCCACAATGTACCATTGGGTTTCAACACACGATGGCAGGCACATAGCCACTTTTTATGAAATTCGAAATCATCCATCAATCCGTGCGATTTATCCCAATCGCCCTTGTTTACAGAAACTACACATCCATTTTGACACGTAATACCACCATTGGATAACATATACGGTGGGTCAGCAAAAATCATATCAAATGTATTTTCTGGAATCTGGGCCAATTGTTCCAGACAATCTGCGCAATAAAGACGATATGATTTTTTATTCATAGTTCGTTATCAATAATTCACGAATTGTATCGCGACCATCAGCCTTGGAATTAATTAAACGTTTGGCCAATATACGATTTATTTTATAATCTTTGTATAAATCATCAAAGAATAGGTCATCTGTATAATTCGTTGGATCAGAATTGCTCAACATCTGCAATGCGCCATTTTGATGACATGCATCAAAAACACATTTCAGACGTTTTTGTTCATCATCATCAAAATCACCAACAGCATACGAATTAAACGATGACGTCTCGCAAATTGGACGATATGGGGGGTCATAATAAATAAATGTATCCGCGGTAACACAACCCGTTACCTTGCTAAAATCCGCCTGAACGATCGTTGCAATCTGCAACGCTTCTGATACATTGCGCAAGTTTTCTTCGTCCAGTATACGTGGATTAATGTATTTACCCATAGGAACATTAAACTTGTTTTTACTGTTCACACGAAACAATCCATTAAAGCAAGTCCGGTTCAAAAATATTGTCAAGGACGCCCGACGCACAAAACCTGCCACATACACATTTGCATCTACATTTTTATCTAAATTATTATACTCATCACGTCTGGCGTAATAATATTCTTTTTTATCCACAGTATGTTGATATTCAGTATCAATCTTTGTCAGTTCAATAATCAGGTTTTCAACATCATATTTAATAACATTATACAAAATCACCAATTCTGGATTTATATCAAACAAAAACGCTTCTTGGATATGGTAATTATTATAAATATCAAAAAATACCGCCCCACCACCTACAAATGGTTCAATATAACGCTCTATACCCCCCATTTTCAGTTTTAACGGTAATTTTTGTTCTATTTGATCCAGCAATTGTCCCTTGCCACCTGCCCATTTTAATACAGGTCTGCAATTAACATAATCCGGCAATCTGGCTGATACAGCGTTCATAAATTCTTTCCTCACGAAAGTGATTATAAACAAGTATTTTTAACAAATCCAGCACATAAAACAAGCGCGCCGGTTGGCGCACCTGTTTTATTTCCATAGCAGAATAAAGTTCCCCTCTGGCCAGAGGGGTGCCCGCAGGGCGGGGTGTCGGCATTGCTCTCTATTACGACAACGCAGCGGTGATTTGGTCCTGCATCTGGAACGTCCCCAGGACGACCCACGCAATTACCGCCGACACCAGCAAAATACCCACGCTGTTCAGCACATTTGATATCGATTCCATCTTGCGCACGGATTCATCTAAATAATCATTTGCCACCCGCGCCAGGTTTTCATCAAACCCGTTCATATCGGCATAAATCGCCAAATCGCCAATCATTTCAGAATTCGGGAAATCACGCCCGGTATTCGCCAACGCCGCCCCCAGGTTGTCACCATTTGCAATGTAATGCAGTGTGTCATTTAATATCGTGCGCAGATATCTGTTCGACCCATCGGCCAACATACGCATTGCGTCTGGGATTGTGATACCCGCGGCAACCATGGACGACAAACTCATCATCCAACCAACAGACACCTGAATCTTATACACGTTCCATGGCGGCAATTTATCAAAAAACCGACGCAAATTCCCGGTCCAATTCGCCAGACTGAGCCATATAATCCCGCACACACCGGCAAAACCAATTGCAAACGCATACCAATACCGTCCGGCAAATTCAGATAACCATATCAGCGATGCGGCCGCCGATTGCCACACCATCGTCGGCCCTGCAACATCGGCCAATGGTGGCACCAGATACAGTCCAACCATAATTATAATTAAAAACGTCAACACTAACAGAAACAACGGATACGCAATCGCAGATAACATCGCGCGCTTTATACGTTGTGTTCCCTCGACCACGCGCGAAACATTTTCCAGCGCAACAACCAAACTGGTCAAATTCCCAGACGTCACCAACAGCGTTTCTTCCATTGGGACCCAACCACGAGTTGCGTCTGAAAAACTCATACCGCGTTCCAGATTCTGTTGAAATTCGCGCATAACAATTGCAAATGGTTCGTTTGGTTTCCGGCCATTTTTGGACTCAACCATTTCCAACCGCCCCAGCGCATCCATCAACGTAAAATCATTACGCAACAGCGACGCCAACTTGCGCGCGGTGGCCATACGCTTTTCAGTATTTAATCTGAAAACAATCTTGGCATATAATTTATCCAGCTTGGTTGTCATACTTTAATATACCCCCGGTCTGTCCAGTAATCCAACCCAGCGTTCCAATTCGTCAACGCCGATAATCCCCTGTAACATCAGGGACATTGCCGCCTCTTTCAATGTGCGACCGTCCATATCTTCCAACCAATAGCGCAACGCCCCATCGGTATTTCCCGCCAACGCCAGACGCAAGAATTCACTGTTTGTGATAATGATTTCACCGGCCTTGATACGCCCCAGGGTCCCTGTGCCCTTGCACTCTTTACAGCCGGCCCCACGAATATAAACCTGGCGCAGGCCCAATTCCCCAAACGCCGCCATCACGCGGGCATATGCCGGATGTTCCGGATGATCAATCAGGCGTTCACGGCAATACGGACAAACCTTTTTAAACAGGCGCATTGATATCAACCCACGCATCAGGGTTTCTTCTTTTAACTTAAACGCCTCTATTCCCAAGTCCAGCAAACGCGTCAATGCCGCCATGGCCGAATTCGCATGCAGTGTTGTCCAAACATTATGACCCGACAGCGCACCACGCACCGTCAATTGCGCCGCCGCCAACGTGCGAATTTCACCCACCATCAGCGTGTCCGGGTCACTGCGCAATGCGGCGGCCAGGGCCTCGGTATATCTGTCTTCGCGTTGTTCTTCGTTCGTGGTGTTGACCACCGGCATTTGATGCGCACCAAAAATCTTTTGTTCAACCGGGTTTTCCACCGTAATCATATTGATTTCGTAATTACGTTCCTTTAACATCAGCGACATATTACGCACCAATGTCGTTGATTTACCAGAACTGGTTGGACCGGCCACAATCACCAATCCGGTTGGAAACGCACGCAGACGCATCAACAGGCGTTGTTCATATTCGCCAAATTCCTGTTCTGTTTTGATTCCTTCGGACGGGTTATCATACAGCAATCGCATAACCACATATCGCGAACCAAATGCGATTGGGTTAAATTGCATACGAATACTCAAAATCCCCATCGGCAGGTATAAATCCTTGGTCCCGCGCAGGGGTGTGCGACCATCTTTCTGGGCCGACTGATATTCGTTTTGGGCATAGTTCGCATTGGACATATCCGACGACGCAAACGCCGCACGAACAAATGATTCACCCCACCCCGAATTGTATTCCAACACAGGCTGCATACTGCCGTCAATACGGAAATAGATTGTGGTTTGGTCGCCAACCTCGATATGAATATCCGACACCTTTTGCGCGGCAGCACGTGCAACGATATCCACAAAATCTTTCTGCATTTGGTTATCAAAATCGTGGCTGACACGTGATGGCCCGCCCAGGCGTGCCTCATACGATTTATATATCGCCGATACTAAACCCAAATCAGAATAAAACGGTGTGCGCATTGGACGCGCGCGTGCGCGCAACAAGTCCAAAAACGCCATTACGCGCCCATCATAACGATGTGTGCGCGATATAATAATTTCACCACCTGAAAAATATGCAACCAACCCCTGTGTATCCTTGGGCAATTCCATGGATCCACCGGTTGCCGTCAACAAACGGTTACCATTTGAAAACAGATAATCAACAATATCCTTGGTCTCGGCATTTTCCAAACCCGCCGGAACCGATGGCCGCGCCGTCGTTGGAATATTATTCAAGATGTTATTATCTGTATCGTTCATTGTGCGCCAAATCCGTTTTTATCGTGCGTTTGTTACGTTTAATGCCTGGGTTGCACCAGACGGCGTAACGAACACAATTCCATCATCCAGTGATATAGATTTCACGGTAAAGTCGTCTAATTTACGGCCAACCGAAACCTTTTTATTTTGTCCGGTCTTTAAATCCGCAACCGTTGCCTGTAATTGATTGCCAACACCAAATACGTTGACCAGTTTATATTTCTCGTCAATCTTGATATCCTCATTGTCATCGTCTGATGCAGATACGCTCTTGCTGGTGCGGGGGCTGGCGGCCTCTGATTCCAGGGCCTGTTTTTCACGTTCCAGTTTTGCGGTTTCTGCCTCTAACTTTGCCTTGGCCGCATCCAATTCCTGTTGCTGTTGTTCGGCGCGCCCCGACAGAGTGTCAATTTCCATATGCAATTTGATTTTTTCGGCCGCCAACCGGTCCAATTCCAAATCCAATTGCGCGCGCTCTTTTTCCAATTGCATTAAAACCTTTTCCTGTTCCAGGTCGGTAATCTGCTGAAACAACGAACCATCTACCTGGTAATCAGACACGGCGTTCGCGGACACCTGTTCCATATCAGTGTCTGTGTCCCCAGATTTTTCAACCGAAATCGTATCCGTAATTTCGATGTCTTGGTCCAAGACCTCGGCCTGGGCACGGGCGATTGGAAACACAACCGTCGCAACTGCAAACAACAAAACATATTTCATTTTATTTGACATAGATTATCACCTCATAGTTCCAGATGCGGCGCGACGCGTCCCATGTGCAACGTGTCATATATACCCCACCAAAATCATCAAAGATTTTCATAAACTGCATCGGCGTCATTTTTGAATCTGCCGCAACTTCTATCAAGTTCACCGTTGCCACATCAACGCCATTGCTCAGCGTATCTGTCGCAACGTTTGTTTCAACATCTGTTGAAATTCCCTGGAACGCGGTCTGGACCGCACGCAAGACGGTGTCAATATCCCGTTCGTCCACAGATGCAACCGTTGGCACCGCCGGTAATGTCGCGCGCACCGTTACAACGTCTGCGGATTCTTCGCTGACATATGACGCCGGCATCAATTCCGTCGCAACAGTATAAAAATCACCCAGGGTCCCAAAACTGCGCTTGAATCGCGCCGACGCATGTGTTTCGCCACATTCGGCCGTTACCTGGTTCCAACCGGGAATCGGTTGCATTACAAACCCAATCGCCTGGTAACAAACCTGGGCCCGCTTTTCCACATCCGGCAGATTATCATACGGCATCACAATCGGCGCAGGTGCCGTTTTCTTCTCTATATCAAATGCGGCGTCCAACTCTTTGTTCTTTTCTGCGATTTGACGTTTATATTCGGCCGCCAATTCCGGATTTATCTTGGCCACCTGGGGCGGTGTCATCATTTGACGAATTGGTTCACGAAAAAACGACAACAGCAAAATCACAAACGCCGCCAAAATAAATACAGATAACGATATCCGTCTGAAACGACTGATTGGACGCAACGTCGCACGCGCCCCACCCGATATCAAATCAGACAACGTCCGTTCAATCGCACGTGGCATTCCCCACGCGGCCGGCGCAAACAGTGCGCCCCAATCGGGAATTTCCGACAAACGAAAATATTCCGCGCGTGCCGCATCCTGGGAATCGAATAATTTATCTTGCAGTATTATGCCATTACGCACCGCAACTAAATAAAAATCATTTCCCGTCTGGAACACGCCCAGAAACGAATTATATTCGGTCAGTGCATCCATAATTTCGGCGGCGGCCGCGGACATACCACTGTGATGTCCCACGCGACGCGACCCCAACCCGATAATCGCGCGATATTCCGTGAACAGGTTTAATTTTCTGTTCACACCACGCGCCAACATGCGCGCATACGCACGCGGTGCCGTTCCGGTCTTGACGGGTTGCCAAAACAGACCGACGGCATATTTCTTGCGGTTGATATTTATTACTTGGTTCGGCAATTTCTCTCTCTGGTTTGCTATCACGGCAATTATAACACAAAACGCGCGCACAACGCAAACACAGAATTAAAAACGCCCGCCAAAAATTTGACGGACGCAGATACGTTTTTTTATCTGATTTCAGTAACTATTACTGGCAATTTCCATACATGTTTTCACAACTGACGGTTGCCGGCACCGTAACCGTTGTTGTTGTCATCTGGTTTGCCGTGCGCGTTGTGCGCGGATGTGCACAGTCATATACATTTGCCGTCAAAATGAACGCACGTTCTGGGCCAAATATAACCCACTCGTTCGGACGGGTCCGCTGACTGGTAATCCAGTATGCGTTACCACCGCGCGCCTGGTCGGCGATACGATTTTCCAGATATCTGCGCGCATCATCAGCGTCATAGACCGATGCCTCGCTCTCTATCTTGTATAAATATGTGCAACCCATCGGTTCGCCATCTAATTGGGTTAAAAATTCACTGCCGTTTTCATTTTTTATCAAATTGCTGCACGCGGCCAACGCCAAAATTGCAAATACAGAAAACAGTTTTTTCATATCAAAAATCCTTTTATTTACTTTGAACTATATCATAATTTTCTGGGTCGCTGAATAATTTTTTCAGCACCAGGTTATTCAACGCATGGCTGCCCTTGTATGATTCCAGGTCACCAATCACAAAACCGCCAGACGTGAACATATCACCAACCGCATCAATAATCTTGTGACGGACAAATTCATCTGGCCAAATCACAGGATTCAGTGTTCCATCACCCGCGTCATTTAATGCGATAACATTATGCTCGCTGGCACCGCGGCCCATACCGTGCGCCTTTAGATATTCCCACTCGGAATATTTTCCAAACGTGCGGGCACGCGCAATATTTTTAACAAAATCATTTACAGACTTTTTCGTGCCATCAAAATGATACGAAAATGTCTGGCGACCGATAATGCGTTCTGGATACACCAGTGTTGCAGTAATATTTAACGATTTGCCATCGTTCGGTGATAATTTAACATATCCGTCACTCTTGCGCCCGGCGATTTTATTCATAACCCACAATTTTAACCGAACAATCGTCGGCAACGTGCGCAAAACGTCGCGCGCATAAACCACAACCGGCCGACGCACGATGATTTTTTTCATCTGGGATTTACCATCAACGTTACCAATAAATTTGGCCAAAAATTCAGACGCACTGCCGTCTAAAATTGGTGTTTCTGGACCATCAATGTCAATTACCGCACTGTCAATGCCGGCCAAGAATAATGCCGCCATCAAATGTTCAATCGTCTGAACATGCGCGCCTGTGGTGCAACCAATGGTGGTATTGCGCATCTTGGTCTCGCCAACGTTTTCCGCCAACGCCGGTATCAATTCAGACCCCGCAATATCGGTCCGATGAAAAAATATTCCCGGTTTTTTTGACGGTTTTACAACCATATTTACCGGCAACCCAGAATGAATTCCGACGCCTGTAATTTTAACTTTTTTTGCCAGTGTTGACATCGTCTATTTTCTCCTTTAACCAATCAAAGAATCCGTTTTCTATTGTTGTATCCAGACGCGCATATTTGATTTTATTACGCGCATATTCCGGCAATCGGACCCAATCCTTTTCGGTCGTCAACAGCACCGCGTTCTTTTTTTCCGCGGCCATAAACAGTTTTTCAATATCTTCATCTGTATATTGCCAGTGGTCCGGGAAACTGCGCCGACCAACAACCGATTTGCCCAATGCGCGGAAAAACTTTTTCGGATATCCAATACCCGCAAACGCAAAAACCCGCTCGGCATCATCATATGGCGACATTGTCGTGTTTGTTGCATAAAATACCGGGACAGTATCAGGTAATTTAAAATTCTTTTTCGCACGCGGATTTTTTATCACAATTATCGCATCGGCCTTGGCCGCGGCACGCCGTGGCTCGCGCAGGGGCCCCGCCGGCAACAAAAACCCATTTCCATACCCCAGGCCCGCATCAAACACCAATATAGAAATATCCTTGGCTATGCGGGGATTTTGAAATCCGTCGTCCATAACAATTGGACAGTCTTCGTCCACCTGGTGATTTAATAATTTTATTGCCGCCATACGATTACCAGTGTGCACCTGTAACCCGCACCGCGCCAACATCAATGCCTCGTCCCCGGCGTTACCGGTATGCGCACTTTTCTTGTATCCGCGCATAACAACCGGTGCACCAATTAAATTGGCAATTGCGCGCACAATTGGCGTTTTACCAACCCCACCCGCCAGAATATTACCAACGCATATAACCGGCCGACGTGATTTATATGCCCGAAATCCGCGCATAAAATATACCATGCGCGACACGCCATAATAAATCCACGACACAGGCACCAACAAAAATGCAATTGGCGTTTTGTGCAAGAACCACCATGGTGTTTTCATGACTTATTTTCTCCGTCTGGCGTTTTTCCGTGCGGCGCGTTCATCGCGCAATCTCTGCTTAAACTTGCTGGCGGTCAGGTCCTGTTCCACACAGAATAAATTAAATTCACCGTCCATTTCACGAACCTGGCGCACCATAATATCTTCCAGGCGTTTGCGTGTCGTCTCAAATTCAGTGCTGCTGACTTTCTTGTCAATAAATATCGGTTCACCAACATGACACGTAATACGTGAAAAAGGCAATGCGATTAAATACCGATCCCACCGCTTTTGAAACCATGAATGCGATGCCGAAAAGCACACCGGAATAATCGGCGCACCGGTCATCTTGGCAAAATATAACGCACCTTCTTGGACACGCAACGACGGTCCCCCGGGACCATCGGGCGAAATACACATCGAATAACGCCCATCGCGCAACACACGCACACCCTGGCGCAAGACAGAAATCCCACCATCAGATGTGCTGCCATAAATTGGCTTTAAACCGAACAGGCGTTGTAACTTTGCCATCATACGACCATCACTGTGACGTGATGCAACCGCATACGCACGCATACCACCCATGCAAATAATCGGCGATAACATCATACTGCGCCCATGCCAGAACACAAAAATCGCCGGTTTTTTGCGGTATTTTTTAAATGTTTTGTAATTGGTAATCTGGATACGCGATGTAAAATATACAAACCAAATCGATGTCGCCATCAAAATTGCCACAATCCACTGGATAATCGGCATATGCAGCACCGGTTCCCAGAACCCTTTCCACGCTTTTCTAAATTTTTCGTTCATCTTTCGCCTTGTTATTTAAACTCAGGCGGATTCTAGCAACAAAAAAAACATATTTCAACATTGCATTAGGTATAAAAGCCCAAAAAAATCCATTTACCCCAGACGCGTCAAAGCCGTGAATTATAATGCCCCGATTTGAAAATATTCATTGACAGCGTTGCAATTTGATATATAATACCACCTGTTCATCGCGGAGTAGAGCAGCCCGGTAGCTCGTCAGGCTCATAACCTGAAGGTCTGTGGTTCAAATCCACACTCCGCAACCAGTTTCCCGCCCAGAAATCTGGGCGTTTTTTATTGTTTTTTGCTTTCCTAACCCCACCCCATTTTCCGCCTTTTGCTATGTATTTGCTATAACCGGCATTGATACAGATTCATAAAATTCGTTGAATATTCAGAATATTAGGATAGGATTTAATTAAAGGAGAACATCATGAAGTTACCTGAAAAATACTTGGAAAAGTATAACCTTCTACAAGCTTGTTTATATATCGCATTTGGTTACAAAACCATGACTGAAGAAGCAGAAAGCCTGCACCGGGAACTGAATAACCGTATTCCGCCTTTGTGTCACGGCAATGTCCCTGAATATAAGAAATACATAACTGCAGCATCAAACCTGCTAACAATCGCCTTAAAAGAAGGTAAAATAAACGCCACAGATTCAAGCAACCACATAACCATATCAGAACAATCTTCTGTAACAATGTCCGTTGTGGATAACCCGGGTGGCATGATATGTGACAATAAAAAATATAGCAATGTCATAATTGCCACCGAACAAATACATAATGTTTTTTCAAACCCACTGTTTCCACACCATTCAATATATACATGCGATTACATGTCCCCTTATATGGTTATTCTGTTTGAAATAGTCGCCGAGGAACACATAACAGAAACCCATCAGGGCAAGGCCGTGGCATTGTCAGAAAAAATCAAAGAAAAAATGAAAGCACGCGGTCTAAACGTGTCACAGAATATAGCAAATGCCATGGCGACAATTATACGTATGCCCTCTTCTCAACGAGGAAAAGGCAATATTTAGTTCTGCCAAAAGGGTTCAATATTTATTTCCCGAATTTACGCGGGGTTCAGCCATGGGTTGAACCCTTTTTTAAGCCTTTTCCAAAAAAGCTTGAAGCCTATATCAGCAGATTTCTTGTTTTTAGTTGTGTATAACAAAAACAACTAACACAAAAGGTTATTCACATGAACGAAATCAAATCACAACTCCTAGACCAGAAAATGGCCGCAGCATACCTTGGGACAACGGTCGCCAGCATGAACAGCCTGCGCTATCAAGGAAAATTACCCATCCCGTTTATAAAATTTGGCAATCGCGTTAAATACCAGCGCAGTGACCTTGATTTATGGATTGAACAAAACCGCATTATTCCAACCGTGGAGAATGAAAAATAACATAAATCGTCTGTGTGGCGGAATTTGTGCTTTCTGTGGCTATTTTACCGCACATAGATCATACAAACGCGAACATGCGCAAACTTGCGCAGTTAGACAGGATTATTCAGATAGCATCATGACCAAAGAAAAGTACGATATCATACAATGGTTGAATCAGCTGGCCAACAAAGAAACTTTGTTCTTGTCTGTCCATTTTGATGCACCACCAGAAAACAAAGACGAACTGATACACAGATGTCAGCCTATTTTTCGGCACTTATTCAAATATCTGATCGGACGCAGATGGAATAAATTTTATAAAAACTATTTCACACTATTGGGCGTTCAAGAATATGGTCATTTCTGCAATATACACGCACACTTTATTCTTGTGTGCAAGGCAAAATTTGACGCAATAACGGTATTAAATGGCATGATTGCACTGTCGCACCGTATCAAAATGGACATTTTTCGTGATACAACCGATAAGGCAACACATCCAAAATGTTATCAAAACGACATTATGATTAAACAAATGTACTCTTGCGATGTTATGAAATATATGACCAAAGAGTTTAAAATTAACGGCGCGCACATAAACGATACAATCATTCTTGATACAGACTTATTTAACTAACTTAAAACAAAGGAGACAAAATATGTCAAATCCGAACCCAGACACCAGTGGCCTGCAACCATTTAACAAAATGGATACCGACAAACGCCAACAAATACAAAGCGCGGGTGGAATTGCGCGCGCTGAAAAAGCCAGAAAAGTAAAAAGTATCCGTGAAATAATCATGGGACTGCGCGCTGACGCAAAAATTGATCCAATAGAACAGGTGATTTCCAATCTTTACGACAGGATATCAAACCCGTTAATTTCAATTAATGAGCAAATTCGTGCAATCTCCACATTACATAAAATATGTGGCGAAGACAAACCAGAAAACAACTAAATATAATCATCGCACAAAGCAATGACAGGGCATACACGCCCTGTTTTTTTTCATCAGCGCAATTCACTGCACTATCTCTGCATACCACCACTATACTTCAACATTTGCACGTTTTTGTGCTAATGCTAGTTCCCAAAGCGTCCGACCATTATACGTAAAATACAACGCCCCGTCTGGTAATCCCTTGATGTCAAACTTCTGATCAGTTTTGATATTGTATTCCTTGGCCGCCATGGACAGTGTTCTTCCGGTGCCATCTGGCATGGTGACCATACGTGAATCATTTCTGGTTTTTACAATTAATTCATCATTATTTACAAAACGCAATACCGTCCCAACTGGCAACCCCAGTGAGCGAAACGTGATCTTTTCACGTTCTTTCTCCATTTTGGCAATGGCCTTTTTCTCTTCTGGCAAAAAGTTATTGCTTATTTTTATCTCTGCCGCATCACCTGTATCAACAAAAACAGACAATAAATTTATGGCCTCTTCTACACTCATTCTAAAAAATTCACGATGCGGATTATGGCGTAATTTATCCAATGCTTTGTGCAGTTTTCGCTCTACCCTTTGATAGTCATTTACACATATTGCATATTTGGCTTCAAACGGCTGTGGCATATTTTCACCACACGAAAGTTCTTTGCGCCGGCGTTCCACATCCTTGGACGTACTTCCTTGGGTTATACCAATCTTGACCATTTCTGGGAACAATTCGTTCCACATAATGTACACAATTCCACGGTTCATTTATAATCCCTCACCTTTCAGGAAATTATCAAAACCGGTAACATACGCCGCTGGGACAATCATCAACGTATCGCCACGTTTGCCATAGATTTTCATTGAAATCCCACTATTAACGTGCGAGCTTATATATTCCCTGCTCAAATGCACAGAAATATATTCATACAGAACACACCCATACTTGGTACAACTTTGAACATCACTATCAACCGATGTAAAATCAATCGTATTCCCCTCTGCATCAGTAATGCGATACGGATTTGTCCACGCGCGCGACCGTACATAACCATTCAGTCCAAAAACAGCCACAGTTTTATCTGTGTTAAATACAGTCTTGAACTGCATATGACTACTTGGGAACGCACAACTTACCTTTGTCGCAGAACTGCCATCGCCACATGTTCCAATTTCTGGCATCAGGCATGTCACATTATTGCTGAAATTGTCATATTTGCATTTAATGCCATTTTGTGCCGCCACAGGATCGGTATAATGCTCATAAGATACACAAGCCCCTAAACATCCCACGGCCAGCATTGATAAAAAACGTTTCATACAGCCACCTTTTGTTTTTTGCAAAAGATGGCGCGGGGAGGTTGAAAAATCATTGCGTAGAACGACCTGTGGTTTTCGGCCTAAGCCTTATGTTCCACAGCTCCCCGCAAGCACGGGGATTATCTTTTAGGTGCTATCCCAGCACCCTACGCAACGAAGTTTTCAACTCTTCGGCATCCTTTGCGGATACAAGATAAAAATTACCTTAAAACCGCCCCAAAGTCAAATTGTTATAAATTTCAACACTCAATAATACAAAAACCGGTCAAAAGACCGGTTATATACAGATATTAAATATTAATATGTGTATTTTTTATCAATATACACTGAATCAATTTGTTTCCTTCATCTCTATAATAAAATATCCTACAAGTACCGCCAGCTTTATACTCTTTAATCTCAACATCTTCTTCAAGACCATCAAACAAAAAAGCATACTTATCAGCATTACGAACAGGTTCCGCCTTAGGCAATTCATCAACTGAAGTCGCCATGCCAACAGATTTAAACCAACCAACAATCTTTTTTAGATGACCAGCCTTGTCTATATTTTCTATTTCACACTTACGTTTTTTGTATTTCTCAAAAGATATCTTATATGTACTAATATCTTCGGTATCAAATTGTATTACAGGTGCAATAACGGGTACACCGTTTACATCAGAACCTATATTATCGTCCAACAAAACAACATTATTTTCTGGCATTTTGAGACATCTCACGATAAAAGTCACCCATTGCTTTCAATGAGATTACTTTGTCCTCCGCACGTCTTGCTTCTATCCAAGGGGCCTCCATATGAGTACGCATCTCTAAAAAGTCTGCATCATACTTTGCATATATTCTCAACACTGCATCTATAATTGGCAGATGCTCCTGCAAACATTCCATATTTAAACCACGCGGTTCAAAAGGAATAGGCTGATAACCCAAAGATTTATACTTACGATATATTTCTGGAACAACGGGGCCATGCAACCAAGCTTCTATAGCTGCATCAAAAACAGGTCTATCATTACGTAAAGCACAAGACCATGCCTGAACATAATATAATAACTTCTGTAATTTTTTATTACTACAATCAGTTATACCATTTTCTACACAGTATTTCTGTATATATTTAGCAACATTCAAAACCGTACACATAACATTTTGCCCCTTGTTAGTTATCAAGACATTTTTACGCAAAATAAATTAGTTTCTATTTGATAAGTAAATTTTCCACTCGTTTTTATTATATCATGTATAATAACAAAAAAAAGAGGTTTATAAAACCTCCCATATCAAATTCTTTTTTCTCGATTGCGATTATAACATAAAAAAATAGAAAAATCAAGAAAATATTTATCTACTTCACATCTCCAAACATCCTATCTGTGGCCTTTTGCATGGATTCACAGATGGTATCTACGGTCAAGCTGGCATATACCTATATTGCGCTGGTTAATTTATGTTCCAACGATTTTCCAATAATATGCAAGTTTGTGCCTGACAACCGCCAATAAGTGCGCCACAAATTATGCAAACATGTGTTTTCAATCCCCGCACGGTGCAACAATTCGTGCCATGGGCGTGAAAATACACCGCCAATAACTTTTTATTAAGGAAACACAAAAAGATAATACAATTCCTCGCATGTTTTCTATTGAACTAGAATTTGTTAAAACAAATTCTTCACACGGGTATGACATTGTTATAGTATCGGATAAATTCCAAAAATATAAATAGCCCCACGTAACCCAAACAGTTGGAATTTATATCATATAATAAATAATACCTTAATAAATCCATCTGATTTAGCATCTGACAAACCAATTTTAATGACAGAATAAGAAATCCAAAATTTCACCATCAGGCTTATTGCAAACAAACCTAATACTATTCCTCACAACCAATAAAAGTAGTCATTACTGTATCAGACATGCTTATTCCTCATACTGTCCTTGAGCTAATTGTAACAAATCTTTACTTTCTTTAAAAAATTCATCTGTTATAGGCATACCAAAATACGAAGAAATATAAAGATTTAACAGGTTCATATATAAGTCTGATACTCTTCTTTGAGTAGGACACAGATATGACATAGGCACATTAAAACACATGTCAAACCGTCCGAAACTATTTTTTGATATTTGAGAAAACCTATCTGAATCCTTCGGAAAAAAGAATAATTTTCCATATTGCAAACAAGTTATTCGCTTTTGCATAATAGGAGAATACTTTAGTATACCACTACTATCTTTTTCAAAACCATATAACGGTAATAAAAATACACATTGTTTATTCAATCCAGGAACTGCATTATCATTATCTGTTGGTTTTTGTATAGTTTCGTTTTCTACATGCAAAACAATACATGGTCGCATTTTGGATTTATACAATAACATTTCCTCATTATATCTAATGCCAAGGTTGTAAACTGGTAATTTCACAGCTCGATGATTAAAATGTTTATTAAAATCCAACTTTTCTATACAAAACTTTCCCCCTGTATGGGTATCAGAATCGACACTGTCTCTCTCCATATTTAAAACCTGCCTTGTAGAATCAAGATATAAAACAGGTGTCCAAACAATATCCCCCCTTTCTATATTTTTATTGGTCTTTTGTTCATAAAAATTTTCAAATTCCCACCAATTCACTTAAAAATCACCTTCCCTGATACTAATTCTATAGAATTTTCTTTAAAAAACTCTTCATCAAATTCTTCTAATAAATTATCTTCAAATTCTGGAAAAAGTTTCTTGTTTTCTACCTTTTTACGTTTAACTAGTTGCTTGCGGACTTTATTGAATTTAGTATTAGATATAGGTTTTAATACAATATCAGCCGGTTCTATATCTTTACTTAAATTATCGAATTTTAACTTGTCTTTGACATTAACATCTTTCATTGGTTCTGTATCAAAATAGACATAATCCAACAACTTATATGTATCGTCCATAAAACGAGATAAATCTTTATTAAATATTTTAACTAAAACCTTTGGAGGAAATATTTTCCAAACGTCCTTACGAGTTGGAGAGTTTTCAACCGGTTCATATTGTACAAAATCATTTTCATATCTAGTTTCTATGACCTTTTCTTGAACTAAATTAGAAGACACTAGTTCATCAATTAAAGAATTGGCATCATTTGAATATGGACCAAATTTCCAAAAAATCCAATTTATGTCTGTAAACTTCTCGCCTGTTTCTTGCGCCATATAAACATCAAGCAAATACAAATACTTAATAAGGGTTATTTTTCTCATGAGAAACCCTTCATCAGCAGCTTCTTTTACCAAAGCTTGCAAGAATATCATAATATTTTTATGCTTTGTCATTTTCCATAGAATACTTTGTCTATTTATATATTTCAATATTTTTTCTATTCCCCAACATCCTATCTGTTGCTTTTTGCATGGATTCACGGATGGGATCGGCGGACAGGCGGGCATAAACCTGTGTTGCGCTGGTTGATTTATGCCCCAGCGATTTTCCAATAATATGCAGGCTTGTGCCAGATATTGCCTGATAACTACCCATCGTGCGCCGCAAATCATGCAAACGCAGGTTTTCGATCCCTGCACGGTGCAACAATTCACGCCATGGGCGTTTTGGGTCTTCTAAATGACCACTTTTACTCTTTACACTTGGTAATACCCAGTCTGAATTCTTGTTATGGTTGATTTTTTGTAATAATTCCCGTAATTGATTTGTCATTGGAACTTGCATTGGTTCACCATTTTTAGTATCTGGCAAATAAATAAAGCCATTAACCAGATCCACCTGTGACCAGCGCAGAGACAATATACTACTCCTGCGTTGTCCAGAATACAGTGAAATCAATATATAATTCTTGAATACATCGTTCTGTTCGGTTTCCAACGCCGTAAACAATCGTTGTAATTCATCAGATTGTAAAAATCTGTCGCGGCTTTGTTCTTTGAATTTTGAAATATCAGCAGCTGGATTCGCATACCCTTTCATATATCCGCGCTTTGCCGCGATTACATAAATATGCTTAATCAATGACAATACGCGGTTTGCCGTATACGGACTATGCGTTTGTTTGGTATTATTATGCAATTTTTCTATTTCAACCGGCTTTATACTCAACATCATACGATTATGAAAATCCGCTAAATGATGAGTAAAGATACTGTCATCATTTACAACCGATCGCGGTTTCTTGTAAACAATGGAATATTCAGGACGATACACAGTTTCATAAAACTGTTTGATCGTAATATCGTGCAAATTTTCGCGCCGCCTTTCACCAGGATCAATCCCACGCGTTGCGTTTTCAGCCATTGTGTGTGCCATCGCACGGGCGGTAATCAATTTTATTTGTGGCGACCGCCCTATTTTAGTGCGCACCGGTCGTTTATTAAAAAACATATAATGATAATACGTCTTTGTTCCACCATACGTCACAATCAGCATTAATCCATCAGTTGATCCAGAATCGTAATAAATCGCCTGTCCCTGCCCCTTGGCGGGAATTGGTAACGCCGCAATCGTCTTTTCGGTAAAATTGATATGCTGTGATTTCATATTTATTCAACCTGTGACTCTCTTACATCTGTCCGATTTGCATACAACCTATTATTTGTCGCTGGTCAATTTCACAATGCGGTCAAAATCACTTTCTATATTCTGAGTCTTGTTAAACTCATCATATATTGCTTCTGCATATTGTTTAGCGTCCGATGCACTGACCGACCCCAATCCATGCAATACTTTGTAATTATTAAACGCCAACAACCTATCAACCGCATCAGCAAACTGTGCCATACTAAATGCCTGTTGTTGCTCAATCTGGTGTTCTATATAATCAAAAAACATTGTTACAACACGCTCAAGATCTTTCAGTTCTTTTTCGCTTAAATAATTCTTGGCAACCGAAACATCCATCTTCAAAACACGACCATTCGGCGAATTTTTCCAACTGGTCAACCCCATATGTGGTTTATCTATACTGGCGCGTTTTTTAATGACCTCGGCCGCGGTAGACCCGTGTATAGCATAATGAAACTTGTTCTGGATATTTGCATAAAAATTCATAGCCGTTTCTGACCGCGGATCATAATCAACACTGCATTCTGCAAAAATATCTGTTATTTGCTGATAAACACGGCGTTCACTGGCACGAATTGAACGAACACGTTCCAACAATTCACGGAAATAATCCCGACCAAACGGTTTTCCAGCCAATTTTAAACGCTCATCATCTAGGACGAAACCCTTTTGGATGTATTCATGCAAAACCTTGGTCGCCCAAATACGGAATTGCGTTGCACGTTTAGAATTAACCCTGTACCCAACAGCAATTATCATATCCAAATTGTAATAATTTGTGGGCTTTGACATCGGATAAACTGCAGAATTCTGGGAATGTGCAAAATTTGCACATGTGTTTTCCGCATTTAGTTCATCATCCGTATAAATATTCTGAATATGTTTTGTAACAACACTTCTATCAACACCAAACAATTCAGCAATCGCCGCTTGGGTCAACCAAAGGGATTCCTGATAAATCAGGCCATTGAGTTTAACCGTACCATAATCGCTTTTATACAAGAACATCTCACCAGTGACTGGCGTCAAAGCGGTTGTTTTGTTTTCTTTTAAATCCTTGGTCATAAAATTCCCTTTTCCGACTATAACAGCAAGCTAGCTATTTCATAATACCCCGTAATTCGCAGGAAACCAAGGATAATTTATTATTATTTGTCCACCACTGTATGAAAATTAGTAGGAAATAAATCATAATAATAAATGTTTGTTATGCGGAAATATTTCTGATATCATCAATATTGTTTCCACAGGGATGTGGGGATGGGGCCTTTAGAAAGCTCGATACTTGCGGTGCAGTGTCTGTATCGTTATCCAACGTAATGGTGTGACATTGCACCGTTATTTGCCGGGGGCCGGTGTTGTTTTACGGCCGGGGTGCTGTCTGTTATACAACAGGTTTATCCAAAGGCAGATGGGATCATTCAAGTATTGATTTTCTAAACTCCCCGACCGCCAGTTTTTTTGGCGGCACGATTTTGCCGAGGCCTTGTTTTTTTACTGCATCATTTTCATAAACAAGACCCCCAACAAGTAATCACAAGGGGTAATGTTATGTCGCAATTTGATATAAATCTGAATTTATCGCATGAATTATCAGACGCAGCATGGATTATGGCGCATGGCGTTTCGGGTAAATGCAGAATATGTCAAATTGCAAATGAAATTATATTGGATTTGAAATCCAGTGGCGACGCGTCCATGGTTGATTCAGCCCCAGTGTATCGGACATTTATCGACTTTTTAATTTGTTTTGAATCGGCATTGCGTCAAAAATTAAACCCATCGGTATGCACGTCTATTGGTCGCCTGGCCATTGATTCAGGAATTAAATTGATTCGTGCGCGCGCCAATCGCGGCACGCCAGACATTGCGAAAAAATACACCGCAATGGCCGATAAATACGCAGATGAATTGGCGCAAATATCTGCTTGCCAATAAATATAAATTACATAGAATAATATGCATTATGCATGCATATGGATTGTCATTATCATTTGGAACAAATGTTATTTACAATAACGCAGAATTTAACCTGAACCCACGTGACAAGGTTGGTGTTGTTGGTGTCAATGGGGCGGGTAAAACGACACTATTCAAAATAATCCTGGGCCAGATTACACCAGATGCCGGTCATATTGATATAAATGGTGCGCGGATTGGATATCTGCCCCAGACGATTGAAATATCAACACCCGATATAAACGTATGGGATTTTTTAACAACCGGGCGACCAATTGCCGAACTGGAATCCAAACTACACCTGTTATATGAACAAATTGCCGCCACACCAGACGATGAAAATATTCAGTCTGAAATCGACCGCATTCAATCAGAACTGGATTATTACGAATGCTATACCGCCGAAGATACATTGTTGGAAATCATTGAAAATATGCATATTGATGCCGCGATGCTGGACATGCGGCTGTGTGACCTGTCTGGCGGACAAAAGTCCAAGGTTGCGTTTGCGCGCCTGCTCTATTCCATGGCGGGTGTGTTGCTGTTGGACGAGCCGACAAATCACCTGGACGCCACGACCAAGGATTGGGTTACAAATTACCTGAAAAAATACCGCGGCACTGTTTTGATAATCAGTCATGACGCCGAATTCTTGAACAATATTGTGAACAAGATTTTATACGTGGACAAGGTGAATAAAAACATAACTGTGTTTTCCGGTAACTATGATGATTACAAATTAAAATTGGCCGAAATAAAGCGTATGCGCGATAAAAAAATAGAAAACGAAGAACGCCATATACAAAAATTATCTGAATTCGTTGCACGCGCAAACGCGGCCAGTCCGACAAATCACGCGATGAAGCGTGCGGGTAATGTTCGTGCGGCAATATTGGCACGCGTTATTGAAAATCGCACCACACGTGACGTGACATATAAAAAGTTAAAGATGAACCTGGCCCCATTGCGCGATGGTGCGCGTCACCCAATTATGGTAAATGAATTGTGGTTTCGGTATCCTGGGGCGCGATTATTGTATCGCAATATGTCATTTACAATCACAGGCGGTGAACGATTTTTAATCTGTGGTGAAAATGGCACTGGTAAATCCACACTGTTAAAATTGATTATGGGGATATTGACCCCAGAACGCGGCACAATTGATATAAACCCAAAGACCGACATCGCATACTATGCCCAGGAATTAGAAAGACTGGACCCGTCAAAAACCGTGCTGGAAAACGTTGCCAATCCCGGTTATACCGACCAACAACTGCGTGCCGTATTGGGAAATTTCTTGTTCTATGATATGGACGTTTTTAAATCTGTATCTGTTCTGTCGCCGGGTGAACGCGCCCGCGTCGCACTGTGCAAGATATTATTGCGTCGTGCAAATATGCTGATACTGGACGAACCAACAAACCATCTGGACCCAGAAACCCAGCGTATTATAGGCGATAATTTTCATGATTTTACCGGCACAATTATCGTGGTCAGCCATAATCCAGAATTCGTTGAACAGATTGGCATTACGCGTATGCTGGTCCTGCCCGCGGGTCGCATAGAAGATTACGATCATGAAAAACTGGAATACTATTACAGTGTGAACCAGAAACAATAATTATTATAATAGACAGCGTTTCAACGTTTCGCCGGTATCGTTTTGATCAACACGTTTGTTGCGAATTTCCTGGGCGACTTTCATCTTTTGCTTTACTAAAATTAAATCTGGATGCGCCTGTAATTCTGCATTTAATTCATCAACCGCCGCCGATACATCAGATTGATTTTTTACAAAAATCGGGGTAATAGAATCCGCCGCATTATAAATAGATTTCTGTAATTCTGGTTTAAAATCATCAATCACCGATTGATACGCACGAATATGTTCATCTTCGTGTGATAAAATCGCATTGTATGAACACGATTCCGGCACATGCCGCATATCAATCTGGACCAAGAAATTAGTATATCCAACCGACGCCGTAACAGATTTTATTGCGACACAAAAACCATCTTCGATGGATGTAATATCGGCAATAATATCGTAATTATCAGACAGCGTTGCAATCACATTTCCATGCAGCAAATCCATCGGGGCCAGTGGTTGAACAACCTCTTTGGTCCATGTTGGCACATCAATATAAACCGCCGGATTTAATTTATACGGCAAACAATCATCGGCCACGACCGGCATCGCAACCAGGGATACAATTAAAAATATTGCACTGCGAAAACACATTTCATTACAAATCCCCGGCACCCTGCTTTTTCAGGTATTCTGACACAAAACTGTTTCCGTATTGTTTATATAATTCTTCGGCCAATAATACCGATGAACGTCCCGATTCAAACAGACGCAATAAATTGCCCAGTCCCCCCAATTCAGTATTTAAAATCACAGATTCACCGGTCACCGGTCGCGACAGTAACAACGCACGTTTCAGATTTGGATATGCCTTGCCCTGGATAAATGCCATTTCCAACGGATTTAAATTCCATTTCGCATAATCCGATGCATCGGCCGCCGGATTACGGAAAAACAGCACCGTCTGCGCCTGGCCACGGACAACGTCCCCAATGCCCAGTTTATCCAAAACATTTGCACGCTGGAACGCAACCATGTATGCCTGGCGGTTTTTACGTCCCTCTTGCAGGCCCGTAATAAAATTATCGCGGAACATTTTGTTTTCCAGCATTGGCGCGGTTTCGTCAATCATAATCAGTGACGGATTTCCACCCGATACTGTGATATTATTTATTCGGTGCAATATATACGAAATAACCGCAGGTGATAATGTTTCGTCCTGTAAAATTTCGGTAAAATCAAACGTGGTCAATCGCGATTGCAAATCCAACGTATCCGACGTTTCGTTGAATATGTCACCATATTGCAATGGGTCAACCCACTTTTTCAACGCCGGACGCATATTGCCAGTTGATGAAAAACAACTCTCCCACAAATTCTTTAACACCCTGTCTTTTTCTGGCAGATAGTCAAAATTCACCGACACCGCGCGCGCAATTTCATCGGCCGAATTTGCATCTGATTGCCCGGTTATAATTGAAAACCACCGACGCAAAAATGCACGATTTGCCGCCGTATCCGGCATTTTCAACGGATTTAAATGTGTTAAAAATGAATTATCGGCGGCATTTTTTTCTTTGCCCTGCATGGTGATATATTTACCACCCACCGACAGTGTAAATATCTCGGCCCCTTTGTTACGGTCAAAGAAAAATGCCTTTAATTTCGGGTGACGCAATGATTGCGCAATCAAAAAACTGAACAATGTTGTTTTCCCACCACCGGTTGGTCCAATTGTCAGGGTATGCGCCACCGCCGCCGGTTTATCAGATACATGAAATTGAAACTGATACGGCGTTCCCTGGGCGGTTGGAAATACAACCAATGGCCCGGGACCCCAGTCTGAATTTGCAACACCACGTGGCTGGGTCGACATTGGAATACTGATTGCCGCCGTGCGCGATAACATTTTAAACGTGCGCGGAAATACATCAAAACCCGGAATTTGTGCAAACCACGAAACACGCGCCGCATATGTTTCTGCGATTGGCGACACACCAAACGACGCCGCAATTTTCTTGAATTCATCAACATAGTGGTCCAGTTCTTCGGGCGTTTTACCAAATAATATAAACAGCGGGTAATAATTCACCAAACTCTGATTTCCAGAAACATTTTCATCCATCGCGCGATTTGCCGCCGAAATTTGTTCGGTGGTTGATGAATCATCTTCTTCGGCCGACGATTGACGTTGACGCATTGCAACCTCTACATCCGCCGCACCCATAATGCGAAATGCGTTCATGCAAATCATTTCCGTCTGGATTGTCGAAATTGTTTCAAAAAATTCTTCGTCCAGATAATCCGGCGATGCACGGAACGACACCATTGTCGCAAAAGATTGCGTGCCGCCACTGATATATCGCACCATACCATCACGCATAAATTCAACATCGTCAACCGTTGTTAAATCAGCAATCCGTCCATCACATACAATCGGTGCCGGCTTTGTAATCGGCGATAAAATCCGGCCAAAGAATCGCGCCATATTATCACGGTCACCATTACGCAATAATTTCGGACGATATGCCGCCAATATTGATTCCAGATAATTACAATACTGATTTAATTTATCACGGGCATTTGTCCCCGACACAGACAAAACAATATAATAATTATTCAAAAATATGCGCAGTCCCTGGGCCTGCCACTTGTTATATATCTTTTGTAATACTGGCTGGTCAAAATCATAATTAGTATTTTCATCAACCGCGTCACGCGTCATAAAGAATCGCATTACGACATTTGGATCATGAATCTGGTTAAATAATTGCGCCCGCAAATCCAGGAATTTTTCACGTGTTACGCCGTCTTGCATACTGGTCTGGACACCCGCCACCCGATAAACACGCAGCAACGTTCCATCGGTCAATTCCAATGAATCATCACTAAATACCGTCTGGAACGGGATATACCGTGAATAGCGTTTATACCCAAACTGGGGGAAAACACGGCGCGCCAGTGCCGGCATATACATCATCAGTGCAACAAATATCAAAATAACCGCCATGACCATAATCATGGTTGTAATTGGAAATCCGCTGCCTGCAAAATACTTAAAAATATCTGTCATTTTTTATGCCGCCAGTTTGTTTGGTATTTTCTTTTTAAACAATTGTATTTTTGCGGCCAATATTTGCCCCAGTTGTGGGTCCCGCTTTGAAAAAGCCGCCAAAATCATATGCACTGCACACAGAGAAACCAAAAACCACATCGGACTGATTGGATTTGCGCCATTTGTCACAATCAACGACAACACAAAAAGCACAATAAAAATAATGAATTGCACGGCAAAATTTATCACGGCCAGTGTATACGGCACGTAAAATATACGCGCAGGATTCGCCAATGCTTTCAGGACTTGTTGTTTCATTTGGATTCTTATTCTCTGCTCTCTTGCCTGAATTATAACAATTTCAACAGTTTTCAACAAGTATAAAAAGTATGCCATCAAAATTGTTGAAATTGTGGAAAATTACTACTTTTTCAACATGTTTATTATTTTACAAAATATTCAACACAAATTACAAAATTACCAGAAAACCGGAATTTTTATGTTGAAAACTTGTTAAAAAAACGTTGACTATTTTTATCAACAATATCAACAGGCCCTATTGCAACAACAAATATATTATATAGGAAATGATTTTAACCAAATTGTTTAAAACCAACAAAAATAACAGGCAATACAATAATTATTTGATTTTTTACAAAAAACGTTTATAATCACCACGCAATAAAGGATTTAGATATGAAATTTTTGAGTTCGTTAAAGGCTTGGAAGAAACGCGGCAACGTAAAACAAATTCGTCGTGGCAAACAGGTTATCCTGATAGACCCAACCAATCCTAAATTAAAGGCCAAACAGGGCTTTAAGAAAAAATAAGTCCTGGCCCGTCAATGACGCGGTGGTTATTTTATGTCCGACAAGCATACGTTTGCCGGGCGTTTTTTATGTTTAATATGCGTTTTATAAATCGTTCATAAACGCTTCGCGCATGGCGGCAATTGTTTCCGCACCGGATAATCCCGCACTGCGTAAATATTCAATCTGGCAATCTGATGGGTGAAATATTGATGCACTGTGATCGGCCGATTTTGGAACCGATGAAATTCGTTGTGCCGGCATAAATTCGATTCGTGCGGTTTTATCCGCCAGGGCCGAAAATGCAATATCAGAAATCGCGTTCCCGGCATTTTTTTCAATAATGGCGGTGCCTGACAATTTTGATTTTGTATTTTTGCCGGCAACCAGTTTAGACTTTACACAAATGGTCGTGTCGGGCGCGGCATGATTGGCGGTTATGTTATATGTTAAATCGTTATTATTTTCCAACAATACGCCGCCATGAATTTCAGAATTTTTCCCGGTGTTTTTGATAAAAATGTTAAAAAAGGCCGGCAAATTATTTTTTACACGCACCGATAAAACGACCGGCTGATTTGGCACCAAAATATCAATATTTAACCGGTTTTCACCGCTGATTTCGCCAACGTATATAATATGGACCGGAACGTCATAATTTTTATCAATAACCGCCCCGCCCAGTGTTGATAATTCCGGGCAAAACAGGCCATTGCGATAAACAATCGTTTCCGCCGGCATGGTTTTTATATTGAATTCGTTCCACATGTATGACATATTAAACGCATTATAAAGGATTTAGTTATGGGATTCAATTGTGGAATTGTTGGATTACCAAATGTTGGTAAATCAACACTGTTTAATGCACTGACACAATCGGCGGCGGCCGACGCACAAAATTACCCATTTTGCACAATCGAACCAAATACCGGTCGTGTTGTTGTCCCGGACCAGACGTTGTTAAATCTGGCCGCGGTTGATAACAGTGCGAAAATCATACCAACACAGCTGGAAATTGTTGATATTGCCGGACTGGTTCGCGGCGCATCTAATGGCGAGGGGCTGGGAAATAAATTCCTGGGCAATATTTTATCAACAGACGCGATTATTCACGTTGTGCGCTGTTTTGAAAATGACGATATTGTGCACGTAAATGGCCGAATTGACCCGTTGGACGATATTGAAACGATTGAAACAGAATTGATGCTGGCCGATATGGAAAGCATGGATAAACAGATTAAAAACCTGGAAAAAAAGGCGCACGGTCTGGATAAAAACGCGATTAAATTGCTGGCCGATGCAAATGTTATTCGTTCTGGATTGGCGGCCGGCACGCCGGCGCGTAATTCGGGCGTCAGCGCATCGCCGTTTAATTTGTTGACGGCAAAGCCGGTAATTTACGTCTGTAATGTCGAAGAATCGGCCGCCGCAACCGGTAATAAATATTCCGATGCCGTCCGGGCAAAATATGGGGCAGTTGCGCCCGTTTTGGTAATTTCATCAAAAATAGAAATGGAAATTTCGCAAATTGTTGATGTGGACGAACGCAAGATGTTCCTGGACGATTTGGGATTATCTGAATCCGGCCTGGACCAGATTATAAAAACAGGATATGAAACATTGGGTCTGCAAACATTTTATACCGTTGGCCCCAAGGAAGCGCACGCATGGACCATTACACGTGGCATGACCGCGCCCCAGGCCGCCGGTAAAATCCATACTGATTTTGAACGCGGTTTTATTCGTGCCGAAATTATTTCACCGGCCGATTATATTGCCCTGGGGGGCGAGGTTGCAGTCAAAGAGGCCGGCAAAATGCGCCTGGTTGGCAAAGAATATGTTATGCAGGACGGTGATATTTGTCACTTTCTGTTTAATAATTAAAAATATAAAAAAACACCGGCAAATGCCGGTATTTTTTTACTTATTTATCACGTATTTTTGCATTACATTTTGCCTCTACATTTTTGATGACGTTGTTTTGTAATTCCATCAAATCTGTATCAGACATATTATCCGTTGGGATAATTGTAACCGTGATTGCAATCGACTTGTCCCCGTTTGGCATTGTAAACGCGTCAAACACAACCACATCGGTTATACGTTTATCCGCACCGCGCGCCGCCGCAATAATCTTTTCGGCCGGCATATCGTTGGTGACGATAAATGCAAAATCGCGTGTTATCGGCTGAAATTCAGATATCTTTGCCTCGCGCGGTTTGCGCTGTGCCGGTAAATTTTTCACATCGTCCACAATTGCAATCATGACGTTTGTCTTGATTTTCATTGCACGTGCAACAATTGGGGACAATTCACCGAATTCAGCAATCTTTTTCTTGCCCTGGTAAATCGCGCCATAGCGGAACGGATGTGCCCAACGCGGCGGATTATCGGTTGATACGGTGAAATTCTGTTCGTGCATCAGTGATACCAGATCCGCCTTGACATCATATATGTCATATGCGCGATTGCGGCCGGACCAATGACGTGGCGCATTTACACCGGTGCGAACAATACAAATCTGGGTATGTTGTGCGCCGGGGGTGTCGCCATCAAACACGGTGCCCAATTCAAACATGGCCAGGTTTGGAAATCCGCGCTTTTCATTATTTGCGACAAATTGCAACACATTGCCCAACAGTGAATTACGCGCCGTATCCATATCGGCAACAATCGGATTTGCAACCGGAACAATTGGCGCATCAGAAATTATCTGTTCAATTTTTGAATTACCAAAACCGAACGATTTGCATTCATACAGACCACGCGCCGCCAATTCTGATTTTGTATTCATATAGAAATCATCATGCGGTGCCGCGTCATCTGCGGTATGCGTCGCAACATTGGCCAGTTTGTCATATCCATATATGCGCAATAATTCCGCAACCAGGTTTTCTGGGATTGTGATATCAACGCGCGCGGCGCGTGGCGTGACGTTCCACCAATCGCCATTTATATCAACAACGAACCCCAGGCGTTCAAATATTTCACGCTGTGCGTCGGCCGGCATATCAATACCGGTCTTGGCCAAGAATAATTCCGGACGATATTTTATAACCGTTTTTTCATCTGGGATTTTACCGCCACAACCGACACCCGTGATTTTACCGCCACATGCGTCTGTAATTATTTTGGTTGCACGCGCCAGTGCAATACCGGTAATCGTTGGATCAATTCCGCGTTCATAACGGTATGACGCATCGGTCGACACGCCAATACGCTTGGCAGATTTTCGCACAGATACCGGGTTAAAATACGCACTTTCCAGGATAATGTTTTTAGTTTTATCCGTGGTTGCGCCACGCGCACCACCGATTACACCGGCCAGTGCCAGAATTCCCATATCATCGGCGATAACCATATCGTTGTCGGTCAATTCATGTTCCGACCCAAACAGGTCAGTAAATTTTTCGCCCGGCGTCGCCATACGCACAACAATATCACCATGAATTTCATTGGCGTCAAAACAGTGCATTGGTTGCGCCATGTCATAACATATATAATTTGTTGCATCAATTGGCGCATTTTTCGGATTGATACCAATTGCCGCCAAACGTGACGCAATTTTTTTATCAGATGGGCAAACGTTGATTCCGCTGATTTCACAGAATTGATACACCGGACAACGGTCTGTTTTTATTACCACATTACGCGATGTTTTTTGTAAGGGCAGTGCACTGTCATCTGGGGCGATATATTCGCCCGCACCCGCCGCGGCCAGGTCGCGCGCAATCCCACGCACCGCCAGGTAATCCGGACGATTTGGTGTTATACCCGCGTCAAATACAATCGGCATATCCATTACCGGCACGCCAATTTTTGTATCAGATGGCAATTCAATAATGCCACTGTTATCATCGTTTATGCCTAATTCTGCGCCACTGCACATCATGCCGTTTGACATAACCCCGCGCAATTTTCCGGCCGAAATTTCATGACCCTGGATTACGCATCCCGGCAATGCCAGTGCAGAAACCAATCCCACACGTGCGTTTGGTGCGCCACATACAACCTGGCGTAATGTGCCGGTGCCATCATCTACCTGTAATATATGCAGGTGGTCACTGTCCGCCATTGCGTCACATTTCACAATCTTGGCGGCAATCGGCGCAACCGGGATAATTAAATTTTCGACTTCCAATCCTGTGCGCGTCAATGTATCTGATATTTCCGCGGCCGACGCATCGGTTTTTAAATAATCGTTTAACCAACTAAGTGTCCATTTCATAACAAAACCCCCACATTAAATATCAGCATTTTCCAACCAGCGAATATCACCATCATAAAACTGGCGAATATCGTTCAGACCATATTTCAACATGGCCAATCTGTCCCAACCGAAACCAAATGCAAAACCCTGGTATTCATCTGGATTTATGCCACAGTTGCGCAATACGTTCGGATGCACCATACCGGCACCCATAATTTCCAGCCACTTTTTACCCTGCCACAGCATATCAATTTCGATACTTGGTTCGGTGAACGGGAAATAAGACGGACGAATACGCAATTTCACGTCGTCTATTTCAAAGAATTTCTGTAAAAACGCCTTGACGTCACCAATCAGATCACGCATTGTCACGTTTTTATCAATATACAGGCCCTCTATCTGGTGGAACATTGGCGCATGGGTTGCGTCCATTTCCTTGCGATATGTTGCGCCAATACCAAATATTTTAATTGGCACGCCCAATTTTTCCATACTGCGAATTTGAATCGCCGACGTCTGGGTGCGCAATACATTATGATTGCCCAGAAAAAACGTATCCTGCATATCACGCGCAGGGTGATATTCTGGCGTATTCAGTGCGGTAAAGTTATGCCAGTCATCTTCGACCTCGGGTCCGGTTTGCATTGTGTAACCAAACGATTCCAGAATTGCCGACACATCGGCCAGCGCACGCGTCTGTGGATGCAGCCCACCGCGGGATTCCGGCATTGGGTTTAATGTCGCGTCCAGTTTTTGTGACGCCAATTTTTCCATTAAAACCGCCTGCTCTATCTCTGACTGGCGTGTTTTAAATGCCGCACGCAATGCGGTGTTTTCATCATTTAATGCCGCACGTGCATTGTTATCCAGGTCCTTCATCTGGCGCAGCCGCAATGTCATTGTTCCATTTTTACCAAATGTTGCGGCATATAACGCCTGTAATTCATCAAGTGTTTTAATATTTTTAATCTGTTCCAGCATATCTATTTACCTTTACAAAAATAAAAGCCGTATCTCTACGGCTTTTATTATGACAAAACAACTACCCGCCGCCAAGGGTTATTTAGATTCGGCGACAATAAATCGTTTTGCAACTTCGACCAATTTGGCAAAGTTTTCGTCCCCAGCATACGCCATTTCTGCCAAGACCTTGCGATCCAGGGCAACGCCAGCCTTTTTCAGGCCGTTCATAAACTGGCTGTATGTCAAGCCATTGTTGCGAACAGCGGCATTGATACGGACAATCCACAACCCGCGGAATTCGCGTTTTTTAACGCGACGATCGCGATATGCATACTGACCCGCTTTTTCCGTTTTTTCACGGGCGGCACGGTATGTTGTGCTGTGGCGACCCAGATACCCTTTGGCACGGGCCAATATTTTATTGTGTTTTTGTTTTACGGTTGTTCCGCGTTTTACTCTTGCCATCTTAATATCCCCTTACTTATTTCAAACCATATGGGGCCAAGATTTTCGCCTGACCGGTCATGTTATCGTTCAGATACTGTGGTTTTGAACCCGCGTTGTTTGCACGTGCGGATTTATGACGCAACAGTTTCTTGTGGGCATTACGGGCAACACGGATTTTACCGGTCGCAGTCATTGATGCGCGCTTTTTCAAGTACGACTTTGTTTTCAGTTTTGGCATTTTTTCACCTTTTTTTAGCATCCTGATGGCAATGCCTGCCATTTCGGATTTGTTCTACTGCGCCGTAATTGTGGCATAATTAAAGGAAAAATCAAGTTTTTATTGAATATCTGCTTTTTAGTGTCTAAACTGGTGGCCGATGAACCAGAATAAATTATCTTCGCGGGTGCAAACATTGATAAAATCGGCTGTCGCGGCGGCGGCATTGCCGGTCATTTTTATCTATATCATGATTGCAAAGCCTGATTACAGAATTATGAATGCAATGGGGCACGTCGTTGTGCCAGTGGCCGGTGCCATGGGTGATATTGTAACATGGCCGGTGCGCGCAACAGGAAATCTGATTTCAAATATTCACGAATTGGCAAACCTGCGGACAGAAAACGAAGAATTACGTGTTCGTTTGGATGCGGCATTGGCGGATAAAAATACGTGTGATGTGGCAATTGCCGAAAATCAAAAATTGGCACGTGAATTGGATATTGTCCACTCTTCGCCATATAAAACCGTTTTGGCCGATATTATTCACGACACATCGGCATTTCATCATAATACATTTTTGTTAAACAAGGGGTCGCGTGACGGCATTGCGCCTGGTATGGTTGTTGTATCCACAGACGGGACATTGGTTGGAATTGTGATTGACGCGGCATCTGAATTTACGCGCGTTCGCGCATTGACAGATTCTGATTCAAATATCGCGGTGCGCATCGCCGGGTCCGAGGTGTATGGTTTCATGACCGGCACCGGCGGCACACATCCGATAATGGGATTTTTCAGTGACCCTGAATTTGAACCAACCCCCGGTATCAAGGTGGTGACCAGTAATATCAGCGGTATTTTACCGGCGGGGATTGTTGTTGGTGAAATGACACGTGATAATCATGTAAATATTACGCCGGTTTCAAAACTGTCCCGTGTGATGGTTTTGCAATTTGATACAACGCACGAATATAAATGAAGACAGATATCTTGAAATTTTTACGTCGCGCAACACCGTTTTTACTGGTAATTGCGTTGTGGCGTTTGGTCATGCCAATATGGAATCCGGCGGGCGTGCTGGCGTTGATACCGATTTTTTATTGTTCTTTTGTTCGGCCAACACCGTGGTTTCCACTGGTTTCTGTGATATTTTGTTTCTTGATTGATTATAATTCAAATACGACATTGTTTTGGACGGCACTGTATTGTTTTGCATATGCGGTAAATGGATTCCAGGGATACGTTGATTTAACACGCGCATCAGATCGTGCGTTTGTGCCATTTGTTGTGTTCTTTGGCGTTGGCACGTTGCTGTTATTCTGTTCACATATGGGGTGGGCAAACCTGGGGCGCGATATATGGATGTTCGTATGGGTTGCCGCATTATACACCCCAATCACCGCAGTAATCGAGAGGGCACAAGATGATAGATAAAGAAGTTGCCCAAACATTTGACCGGCGTGCGGCATTATTTTTGACCACTGGTGCGGTGCTGACGTCTGTGCTGGTCCTGCGTATGTTACAGATGCAGGTGTTTAATTATCGTGAATACACCCGCAAGAGCGAGAATAACTCTTTCCGTATCCAGATAAATATGCCCGAACGCGGGAAAATTATGTCTGCGTCTGGGACGCCAATATCGCGTGACGCGCCAATATATCGGATTTACATTATTCCCGAAGAGGCAACAGACCTGGACGCGCTGATTGAAACGGTGACGGCGGAATTAAACCTGCGGCCAAAGCGGGTGGAAAAAATCCGTGCCAAGATAAAAAAGCAACCACGTTTTCAACCGGTATTGGTCAGTGAAAATACAAACTGGGAAAAATTGGCCAAGTTACAGGCGCGTAATCTGCCGGGGTTGCGCGTGGCCAGTGGTTTTGCCCGTGTATATGAAATGGGTCCCGCCGGTGCCCAGGTGTTTGGCTATGTCGGTGCACCGAAAAATTCAATTCCAAACGCGCCATTTTTTACCCAGGGTATAACCGGCCTGGAAAAACGTTTTGATGACACGTTGGCGGGCACACCAGGCCAGACGGTGATGATAACCAATGCGGTCGGTCGTGTCACGGGCGAGGATAAATCACAATACGTTGCACCCCAATTGGGCAAGAATCTGCAAACAACGATAAATGACGCGGCCCAGCGTAAATTATATGACGCATTGACCACACATCGGGCGGGATGTGGTGTTGCGCTGGAAATAGAAACAGGTAATATTCTGGCGATGGTATCAACCCCCAGTTTTGATCCGAATAATTTTACATCTGACGATGGTGATGAATATATGGCGTCCCTGCGCAGTGATGTCGCCAAACCATTTATGAACAAGGTGGTCGAAGGATTGTATCCACCGGGTTCTACATTTAAAATCGTCGTGGCGTTGGCGGGTCTGGAATCGGGGGCAATCACCCCGACCGAGAAAGTGTTTTGCCCGGGACACTGGGACTATGGTGACCGGCGTTACCATTGTTGGGAGGCCAAAGGTCACGGTTGGGTTGACCTGGCGGGTGCATTGAAACACTCGTGCGACATATATTTTTACCAGATGGCATTGCGCATTGGTATTGATGCAATCCGCAAGATGGCGTTGAAATTGGGTTTCACAGAAAAATATATGGACGACATTTTGTCACGCGAAATGCCCGGCGTTATTCCCGACAGATACTGGAAAGAGAAAAATGTTGGCGCGCGTTGGGTGCATGGTGACACAATTATTTCCGGCATTGGCCAGGGATTTATATTGGCAAACTGTCTGCAACTGGGTGTGATGATTGCGCGCACGGTATCAAATCGTGTGGTGCGTCCGCGCCTGATTATGAGTGATAAAAAGCCAGAATTTGATTCATTGGGATTGCAGCCACAAAACATAAAATATGTTATGAACGGTCTGGAACAGGTAACGCGTCCCGGGGGCACCGCCGCCGGCAGTGCGATAAATGTTGCCGGTGCCAAGATGGGCGGTAAAACCGGAACGTCCCAGGTGCGCAGCATTTCCAAGGCCGAACGTAAAAGCGGTGTTTTAACCAATGAACAATTAAAATGGCATATGCGTAACCATGGGTTATTTGTTGGGTATGCACCACTGACCAATCCAAAATATGCCGTATGTGTTATAACTGAACACAGTGGGGGCAGTGGCTCTGCCGCACGCACCGCAGCCGCCGTAATGCGCGAATTATTAAAGGGTAATAAATAGTATGGCACGACAGACACGCGTTTCTAATGCAAGTATGATGACGTTTTCTGAAAAACTGTCACGTTTTTCGGTTGCATTGTTCACGCCAATGTGTCTGGTGCTGGCGACATCAATTGTTGTGTTGTATTCGGCGGGTGGCGGCGCATGGCAACCATTTGCCCTGTCCCAATTGATAAAGATATTGTTGGGACTTGTTGTGTTTTTCTTTGCCGCATTTACGAATATCAAGACGTGGATAAAATCAGCATATTTGATTTATGCAATCGCGCTGATAATGATTATCCTGGTGACATTTGTTGGCCACACCGGTATGGGTGCGCAACGTTGGTTAAATTTAGGATTTATTCACATACAACCATCAGAATTTATCAAGATTGCGCTGGTGCTGGCGTTGGCGCGTTATTTTGCATGGATGAATTCGGTTGAATTGTCCCAGATAAAAAATTACCTGGTGCCGATTGCAATGTTGCTGGTGCCGTTTGGATTGATTGTGGCACAACCAGATTTAGGAACGGCATTGTCAATGGGTATGATTACGGTCGGTGTTTTCTATATCGTTGGTGCCCAGAAAAAGTGGTTTATTATCGCCGCAATTTTGGGTCTGATGGCGGCCCCTGTTGTTTGGTATGGGGGGTTGCATGATTACCAGCGCGACCGTATAATAACGTTTATTGATCCCGATCACGATGCGCGCGGTGCCGGTTACCAGATAAACCAGGCGAAAATCGCGTTTGGGTCCGGCGGAATTACGGGCAAGGGATATCTGAATGGGTCACAATCACAACAGTCATTTTTGCCTGAAAAACAGACCGATTTTATATTCACAATGCTGGGCGAAGAATTGGGCTTTATTGGCGCATTTATATTGCTGGCGGTGTATACGTGGATAATTCTGGTGCTGTTTTGGTGTGCGAAAACGTGCCGGAATCGATTTGGGCAACTTATCTGTTTTGGTTTTATGTTGAACTTTTTCATTTATTACTTTATAAATATTTCCATGGTGCTGGGGCTGATGCCGACGGTCGGTGTGCCGTTGCCGTTGATGTCGTTTGGTGGCAGCAGTCTGTTATCACTGATGTTTGGATTCGGTCTGGCCCAAAATGCACATATTCACAAGGATCAACAATTATCTGCCAGGGGGAGTTAGAAGATTATGAATTTACTGATTGTGGAATCACCATCCAAGGCGAAAACAATTGAAAAATACCTGGGGGCGGGCTGGCGCGTGATTGCGTCGGTGGGGCATGTTCGTGACCTGGTCCCAGAAAATGGCAGTGTTGATACCGCGCATGATTTTGATATGAAATGGCAAATTATGCCGGGCAAGGAAAAGCAGATTAAACTGATTATTGACGAATTAAAAAAGGCCGATGCAGTGTATCTGGCGTCCGACCCTGATCGCGAGGGCGAGGCCATTGCATGGCATATTCTGGATATATTAAAGGCGAAAAAGGTTTTATCTGGTAAAAAAGTTTATCGTGTCGCGTTCCACGAAATCACGAAAAAGGCCGTGCAAAACGCAATTGAAAATCCGCGCGAAATTGACCAGAATTTGGTTGATGCGTATATGGTGCGGCGCGCGTTGGATTACCTGATTGGGTTTGGTATTTCGCCATTGCTGTGGCGGCGCAATCTGGGTAAATCGGCCGGCCGTGTGCAATCGGTTGCGGTGAAACTGGTCGTTGATCGCGAACGCGAAATAGAAGCGTTCAAGCCCGTTGAATACTGGTCACTGGGCGCGACGTGTAATGCAAACGATGCGACATTTAACGCAAATTTAATTTCGGCGTCCGGTAAAAAAATTGACAAGATGACCATCGGGAACAAATCCCAGATGGACGAAATTTTGTCGCAAATTGGCACGCCAGAAATCGCATGCATGGTCATTGCAATTGACAAGAAAAAAACATCACGTCGTGCTGCCGCACCATTTACCACCAGCACCCTGCAACAAGAGGCGGCGCGTAAATTATACTTTGCATCAAAACGCACGATGGCAACCGCCCAGAAATTGTATGAACAGGGTTTAATCACATATATGCGAACCGATGCGACAAACCTGTCGGCGGATGCGGTAAATGAAATTCGTGCATATATTGGTCGCACATATGGCGATGCGTTTGTGCCAAAAACACCAAACATTTATGTTACAAAATCCAAAAATGCCCAGGAAGCGCACGAGGCAATTCGGCCCACACACTTTGATGGCGCGGCACCAAAACTGACCGGGGACGAGGCAAAGTTATACGACCTGATTTGGAAACGCACAATTGCGTGTCAAATGACCAATGCCGAATTTGACAGTGTTGCCGCAGATATTGAAAACAATGCACACAGCGCGATTTTCCACGCCGTTGGCACCACCCGCACATTTGATGGTTTTATGCGTGTTTATACCGAATCACGCGATGATGATGCGGATGCAAACGAATCAAAATTGCCACCATTGTCGGTGGGTGACGCGGTGATGATAACCGAACTGACCCCCGAACAGCACTTTACACAACCACCCGCCCGTTATACCGAGGCATCACTGGTTAAAAAATTAGAAGAATTGGGAATCGGTCGTCCATCAACGTATGCGACGATTATGTCAACGATTGTTGATCGCGGCTATGTTGACCAGGATAAACAACGTCGTTTTCATCCGACATCTGGCGGATGGGTTATCGCGGCGTATCTGGCCAAATACTTTGATGAATTGGTTGATGTGAATTTCACCGCAAAAACCGAAGATACCCTGGACGATGTATCAAATGGCAAGCGTGATAAAATCGCCGCACTGCGCGCGTTCTGGACACCCACAGAATCAATGATTGATGGTGCGCGCGGGGTAAAAACAACCGAAATTATTGACCAGATAAACAGTGTCATGCACAATCACCTGTTCCCAGATGGCAATGATAAATGTCCAAAGTGTGGCGGAAAACTGGGAATAAAATTGTCAAAGTTTGGTGCGTTTATCGGGTGCGAAAATTACCCGACCTGTGATTATACGGCGCGCCTGGGTGCGGCGGCACCGGTGACCACCGATGGTGATGCGCCGACGAAGGTATCCCCAACATCGGTTGACCTGGGTGATGGTATTTCGTTCCGTGTGGGACGATTTGGTCCATATGTAACCGATGGCGCAAAAAATGCATCGGCAAAGCAATATACGGCGGAAACAATCACACTGGACGTGGCGCGTGAATTATTGGCGGGTGGTCCCAAAAAGGCCGAGCCTATTGAACTGGGTAAAAATCCGGCAACAGACCAGATGATTTACTATTACCCAACCGGCCGCTATGGCGCATATATTTCGTCAAATCGCGTAAATGTATCGGTCAAGGAACAACCCGACCTGGCCACTGCGATTGAATTGATAAACAACAAAAAGCCGTCCACCCGGTTTCGCAAGAAAACAAAGTAATGGCAAATTACGATAAAAACTTTACCGATGAACTGCGCACGCGATTGTCAATCGTGGACGTTGTGTCACGGCGTGTGCCATTGACGAAAAAGGGTCAAAATTACTGGGGCTGTTGTCCATTTCATAATGAAAAAACGCCCAGTTTTTCCGTGAACGAGGACAAGGGTTTTTACCACTGTTTTGGTTGTGGTGAACACGGCGATATTATTTCGTTCACAATGAAATCTGAAAATGTCGGGTTTGTTGACGCAATCAAAGAATTGGCCGATATGGCGGGTATGAAATTGCCCGAATTTAAACCGCGTGATCCGGCGGCCGTCAAACGCGAAGAATCGTATTTTGACATCACCGAACAGGCGGCGGCGGAATACCAGAAACAATTATTCACGCCCGCCGGCGCGGTCGCACTGGAATACATACGTGGACGCGGATTTACCGATGATATGATAAAAAAATATCGCCTGGGGTATGCGCCAAAAAATAATTTAATCGCAAATAAATTTGTGAATACCAAGCAAGATATTTTAATCGGCACGGGCCTGTGTCGGCGTGGCGAATATGGAATGTATGATTTCTTTCGCGATAAATTGATGTTCCCGATTTTTTCCGCCCGTGGCCAGGTTGTAGCGTTTTCAGGGCGCAGTCTTGATGGATCCGAGCCCAAATACATCAACACGGCGGACACGGAAATATTTCATAAACGTAAAACGATTTTTGGATTTAACTTTGCCCGCGACAGCATACATCGCAACAATCGCACCATTATTGTCGAGGGGCAAATTGACGCCATACAAATGCAGTGTCACGGTTTCCCCGAAACGGTCGCGCCATTGGGCACCGCCCTGACCGAAGATCATATTGCAATCCTGTGCAAGGCGAACAGAAATATCGTATTTTGCTTTGATGGTGATGTCGCCGGGCAAAAGGCCGCGGCGCGTGCGGCGAATCTGGTCCTGCCGTTTATTCATGATAATTCGGATGTCAGATTTGCGTTTGTGACCGGCGGCAAGGACCCCGATGAAATCCTGAAAAAATCGGGCGATGCCGCAATGCGCACGATTATTGATAATGCAACGGGCCTGACCGATTTTATATGGGATATTGCGAATAAAAATTATATCGTATCAACCCCCGGTGGTCGCGCCCAGGCGGAAAAATTCTTGAAATCCCAGACCGAGAAAATTACAGACCCCGCCCTGCGCGCGGAATACGAAAACGAATATAATTCGCGTAAATTTAACCAGTGGCACAAATGGTCACGCAAATCAAATGCGCCTGAAATTGCGGTGCCGGAAATTGACGCAATTACGCGCAACACATTGGTGTTTATTACAAACAAGTATCCAGAAATTGCCGAACGTTATGCCGAATTTTTGGCGACATTGAACATATCGCTGGACGGTGATGCGCCAGAATTAAACCTGGACGCGGTTGCGGCGGAAAAGTATATTGTTTCATTAAAATTGCAAAATTATTTGAAACGTCTGCGCGCCGAACAGCAAGAATTGACCGCGGCCGCCCTGGGTGGTGATGCGTCGTCGGCGGAAAAACTGGCCATGGTGACATCTGAAATCGCCCGCGCGATGGATAAACAAGACCAACTGATTTCAATGTAATTTTGTGTTGCGAAAAATCGCGCAATGTGCTAGAATACATAGCATAGAAAGAAAAAATACATGCCGAAAATAAACCACCGATTTTATTGGCGGTTTTTATTTTTGAATTTTTCCCTGTTTTCTGCATGTTCTGTCCCCTGTATTCGTGCCGAATCTAAACGGTGGTTTATTTACGACGTTTTTTGTTGCGATGGCGGTATTTCCGGCACTGGCCGCGGCCACCGGCAATGGCGGACTATGCAATTTGATACAGCAATTACAAGGTGTGTTTAAAACACTGCGCACGTTGGCATTTGTTGGCGCAGGATTTATTTTGGCCAAATATGGCTGGGAGGCCATCGCCACCGGCAAAATCGGCGGCAAGGGCTCTATTGCCGACGGCCTGAAAGAAATCGGTGTTCCAATGATTGTTGGATTTGCACTGTTATTTTCAATCGGAATATTACTGGGATTCTTTACAAACGGTAACAATTTCGGTTGTGACGCGTTGACCAACGGTTGGTAATAAAAAATAAAAAGGATGGATAAAAAATGAAAATAATTACAAAACAGCGTATCGTATTTGTCGTAATGGTTGTTGCCATACTGGCGTGCGGATATATGATTGCGCAATAGCGATTTATATCGTTTTATCGCGGGCGGTGCAAATATGCGCAACCGGGCATTCGGCACACTTTGGACGCAATGCGCGACATATATACCGCCCGTGCAAAACCATCACGTGATTGCAAATCGCGTGATATTTTTTTGGAATTATTTTTAACAATTCGCGTTCAACGCGTTCGGGGGTATTCGCATCCGCCCCAACCCAGCCATAACGATGTGCATTGCGGAAAACGTGCGTATCGACACCAATGTTTGGTGCGTTCCATAAAACATTCATTACGACATTTGCGGTCTTTTGCCCAATGCCGGGTAATTTCATCAATTCATCGCGATTATGAAATTTTGCTGGGAATTTATAATTCGCATCATCATTGCCGGCGTATTCCATCAATTGTGTTGCCAGGCCGATAATACTTTTCGCCTTGTTATTAAAAAACGAAATCACGCGAATATGCTGCTTCAAACCGTCTGCCCCCAACGCAATCATTTTGGCGGGTGTCGGTGCGATTGCAAATAATGCCGGTGTAACCTCGTTCACCTTTTTATCAGTTGCCTGGGCCGACAATATGACCGCCACGGCGAACGTGAATTCGTTTATGAAATATAATTCAGAACGAATATCCATATTCAGCCGTGACGGCACAATTTCAAAATATTGTGTCGGTGTCATTTATGCCTTTTGTATTCCAATGACCAGGTTATAACCTTCTATCTCCGTTTCGTATTCGCCATCACCACGCGACATATCGACAATCAGCGCGTCCGACATAATACGGTTGCGATGTGCCTCTATCGCGGCGGCCAGGGCGGGCGCGGCACTGTATGTCAATTTGATACGGTCTGACACGTCCAGACCCGCCGCCTTGCGCGAATCCTGGATAAAGCGCAACGCGTCGTTTGCCAATCCTTCGGCAACCAGTTCGGCGTTGATTTCTGTATCCAGAACGACAACCGCGGTGTTATCTGGCAATGCGGCACCGGTAACGCCCGGCAATACGGTTAAACGATTTTCAAATTCATCGGCGTTCAGTGTGTGCGCACCGACAACCAATGTGTTGCCATTGATTTCATATGCGCCCTGCTTTACCGCCGGGATAATTTCACGCAATGCGCCACCCAGACGTGCGCCAATTTTTGGCGTAATCAGATACACAAAACTGTTTGCAACCGCCGAAATATTTGGCGTGAAATCGACATGCTTTGCATTTAATTCATCGGCAATGATGTCGGCATACGCGTGCAGGTCGCTGCCCGCGATTGTAATTGCAGACACCGGCAGACGGTTACGCAATCTGTATTGTTCGCGCAACTGTTTTCCGACAGAGACAACCGATTGCACGCGGCGCATATCGCGAACGATTGCGTCGTCTGTATCAGTGGCCATCGGGAACGATTGCAGGTGAACAGATTCTGCCCCGGTCAGGTTTTTGTAAATATATTCACTGATAAACGGTGCAAACGGTGCCACGCACTTGCACACAGTGGTCAACACATAGTGCAACGTGTTAAACGCGTCCACATCTTCGTCCCAGAAACGTTCACGTGA
>CAKQSE010000005.1 GCA_934272785.1 uncultured Alphaproteobacteria bacterium | reverse complement strand
AATAAAAATCCCCCGGCTGGGGGATTTTTATTGTTGATATAAATATTACTTTAATCCGGCGATGGTGTCGGCGATTTTATATGACAGGCGCGCGACCAAATGACTCTGTTCGGCGACAATTGCGTCATAGTCTGGCGTGTTTGATTTCATTGGCGTCTTGGCGGTAAATGTGTTCTTCTTTTGAACCAGGACATCGCCATGTTCGTCGGCAATCATCCACCACGCGGCCAATGTTATGTCGCCATCGGCAACGGTGTCAAATCGCACGAATTCAACCGACACGGTGTATTTTGCCGCCCGACGTGTGCCAATGCGCGCGGGGCGGGCACTGATGTTTTTTGCGTATGCGTTCATGTTTTCAGAAATCACCACGGGCAGGGCATTATCCAACCCTTCAATCCAGCGGTCAAATTCGGCAACGGTGACCGCGGTTGACTCATTTTGACGCACGACCATCTGTGGGCGCGCAACCGATGGCGGAACGGTCACAGATTCAATCGCAATATTTGTTGTCGTGGCGGGACCACGTGTCTGGGTGACCGACGGCGCATACAGTGCATAAAAACGGGACTGGGGACTGGTGTGGCCACCGAAGCAACCCGTCAATGCCAAACCAACGGCGGAAACAATTAAAATATTCTTGTGCATATCAATATCCTCCTTTGCCTTTTAATAACGCCTCGGGGTGACGTTCCAGATAGTCACTCAATCTGGACACCGCCTGGGCGGCCTCGCTGACGTCGCGAACCATTTTGTTGAAATCTGTGACACTGGCCGATACGGGGTCGCCCAACGCGTTCACCACGCGATTGATGCCCGCGACCGCCGCACTGGTTTGGCGCAACAGGTCGGGTATCGTGCTGTTCAGGTTTTGCAGCAACGCGTTCGTGTTGTTTGAAATATCCTGTAATGGGATTTTCTGTAAATTCTGGGACAGTTCGTCAAATATCGACGGGATTGTTGGAATTTCTGGGTCATCGATACCGTATTTCTTGGCCAAGAATTTCGCCGGATAATTCGGATAGAAATCCAGTTCAATAATCATCTGGCCGGTCAGGACGCTCTGGCTCTGTAATTTTCCTTTCAGACCGTGGGCAACCAGTGCTTCTAGCCATTTTGTATCACCCACAGAATCAACCGCGGCCTGGGTCGCGTTGGTCACAACCTTGGGGTCAAACGTGATATAGACCGGGATGATAATTTTATCCTCGCTGTTGGGCATCAATTGAATCTTTTCAACCTTGCCCACGGGGACCCCACGAAAATACACCTGGGACCCGACGGACAGACCACTGACCGAGCCCTCGAAAAACAAAACCGGCGTTGTTTCGGTGCGCATAAAGCGATGACCGAAAAAGAACACCAATGATAATATTGCCAGCGCGATACCAAAAATCATAAATGCGCCGACCGCACGCTTGTTTGGTTTTAACATGTCTTCCCCTTTGTATTTCCACGTGTCAAGAATTCGATAATTTCGTGATTCTTGGTTGTTTTCAGTAATGTATGCGGATTGCCGCGACCGCTGATTCCATGCGTCGTGGCATCGATATAGATAGAATTTGTCGCAATTGAATTTATCGAATCCAGTTCGTGCGTGACCATGACAATTGTCGTGCCCGCGCGATTGATTTTTACGATTAAATCATCCAGCTGTTTTGAACGTATCGGATCCAGTCCCGCCGATGGTTCGTCAAAAAATACGACATCTGGGTTCAGTGCCAATGCCCGCGCCAGTGCCGCGCGCTTTATCATACCGCCACTGATTTCGGTTGGGTATAAATCACCCGCGCCGGTCAATCCCACCATTTCCAGTTTTTCATTTACACGACGCATGATTTGCGCCTGGGATAAATGTCCCACCAATTCCATTGGCAACGCGATATTTTCGGCAACGGTCATAGATGAAAACAGCGCGCCACTTTGGAACGAAATGCCGAACGTCTGTAAAATCTTGTTCCGTGCGGCGTCATCAATCGCCCACAGGTCGGTGCCGTTGATAAACACGCCGCCGGTTTCTGGCCGCTTTAATCCAATCAGTGTTTTCATGATGGTGCTTTTACCACTGCCACTGCCGCCCATGATGACGAATATGTCGCCACGATTTACGGCAAAGTCAATATGCGACACAATAACCCGATTGCCATATGCAATGGTTAAATCTGTTGCTGTGATAATCGGTTCGTTTTTTGTTCGCATTGTTGTTATATATCCAGCCAGTTAAATATCAGTGTTAAAATCGCCGTCACGACAATACACCAAACAATACTATACACCACGGCGCGTGTTGTCGCGCGACCGATGCCGTCGGCACTGCGCTGTGTATTCAGACCACAATAGCATCCGCAAATGCCAATGACCCATCCATAGACCCAACCGTGCAAGACGCCAATCGCAAAATTGTTAAACGTCAGCCAATCAAACGTCATCGCCCAGTATTCTGTCATTGAAACGTTCATCAATAACAGTGCAATACATGCCCCGCCCAAGATTCCGACAATGTCGGCGATGATTGTCAGTATTGGCATGGTCAGCGTCAGTGCCAGCACGCGCGGCAACACCAAAAAATCCATTGGTCGCACACCCATAGTGCGCAGTGCGTCAATTTCCTGGTTCACCTGCATAGATCCGATTTCGGCGGCGTATGCCGCACCGGTGCGACCCGACATAATAATACCTGTCATAATCGCGCCCAATATACGTGTTGTCGCGATGGCCAGCAATGCCGCAACATAGATTTCGGCACCAAACATTTCCAACTGCATTACGCCAACGAACGCGATGATGACGCCAATCATAAAACTGATTAAACATATGATTGGAACGGCGCGAATGCCCGCCTTTTCCAGTTCTGTCCACAGGTCAATTCCACGAAACACCGCACGACGCCGAAACAGCCGGCCAAACGACGAAAACACCGCCGTGCAAAACGCCACACCGTCGCGAACATGGTCCAGTAATTGCAACGTGCGACCACCAACACAGTCAAATAGTCCTGTGCATTTCGCCCGATTTGGTAAAAGTGACCGTAATCCCCGCATCAAACTACATTCCTGGTATCTGATATATGAATATTGGCATAAATTTGCAAGCCAAGTCAAACATAAAAGATTTGACAATTATCCCACGTGCGCGTCACAATGTACCCGTTATGAAACCAAATGAATTTAAAACAAACGTGATGCGCATACTGGACGCGGCGCACGTTCCATATCGGCATTATTCGTATGCCGACACGCCAGCATTGTCTGGGGTGGATGTCGCAGCGGCATTGCATCAAAATCCGCGCCAGGTGTTCAAGACACTGGTGACAGTTGCGCGTTCAAATAAATACTATGTTTTTATGTTGCCGGTGTGCGGCGCATTGGACCTGAAAAAGGCGGCGACGGCCGTCGGGGAAAAGTCTGTATCAATGTTGCCCCAGCGTGAATTGTTGGGGCTGACCGGCTATGTTCATGGCGGGTGCAGTCCGATTGGCATGAAAAAACAATTTCAAACGGTTGCCGACGTGTCGGCCCAGACGTTTCCCACAATCATATTCAGTGCGGGCAAAATCGGATACCAGGTTGATGTCGCACCGTCTGATGTTGCGCGAATAATCCCGTTGCGCTTTGCAGATATTTGTGTATCATCGGTTGATGGCAACGACGATTGAATTAAAGAAGTCCAAAACATCTCGTTGAACATCAGCATAATTTGTGTCCATCAATAATTCGTGTCGTGCGTCTGGGTAAATGATAATCGTCAGATTATTCATATCATTTGCGTGGTATGTGCGATACAGCGCGGTGGCCAGGCGACTGTTCATGCTGACGATATCGCGACTGCCGCTGATAATCAACAGGGGCATATTACGTTTAACATCATACGTCAATTGCAAAAGGTTCTTGAACAGCGAATAATAAAATCCATATGAAAAATATTTTGCGCGCATTGGGTCGGCGTCGCGCAGGGCCGCCTGGTGCGCGTCACGTGTTAAATATTTATCGGCATGTCGGCCGCGGATTGGCAGGGTGGCTTCTATCAATCGGGCAGGGGCGTCGAGGCCGAATAATTTCTGGCCCAACCATGCAATGTCACGGGCAAAAGTCAATACACCACGTGGATATTTTGCAGTGCCAGACAAACACACGCCCGCTGCACACAAATCTGTTTTTTGCATTAAACGCTGGGTTATAAAACTGCCATAACTGTGGCCGAACAAAAATATAGGTAAATCATATTTTTTGCACAAGTATTTTAATATTTCATATTCATCAGACACAATTGACATAAACATATCTGGAACACCGTCAGTCTTGCCGATTTTGTCCGGACTGCCGGCGGTGCGCCCGTGACCGCGATGGTCATCACCAAATACGATGTATCCATTTTGATTCAGGTATCTGGCAAATCGGTCATAACGTGATACGTGTTCGTCCATGCCGTGAACAATTTGAACAACGCCAATTGGGCGACGCACCGTGTCCCACAACGTGCAATACAATCGCGTTCCATCAGATGCAATAAATTCGGCTGTTTTCATAATATACCATCCCATATGTGAAAAATATTTCACATGAAATGATATGTGAATTATGCCCCAAATGGCATAGGTTTGTTTTCCGTTATATTTATGCGTTTTGTCCGGCGACGGTGCCACTGGCCCACGCCCAATGCAGATTAAATCCGCCCAGATCGCCCGCGATATCTAATACCTCGCCTGCAAAGAACAGACCGGGTTGCAATTTTGATTCCATCGTCTTTGATGACACGGCGTCGGTCGCAACGCCACCACGGGTAACCTCGGCACTGGGGGTGCCGTGATATTTATACGTGCCGCGTGGAATTACGTTTCTATTTATGTGGTCTGCAATCTGGCGCAGTGTGACGTCGCGCAAATCGGCAATGTTTTTGTCGATTATCGCGCCTGCAATCCATCGCGCAACACGCGCAGGCATATGTTCTGATAATATTGCCGGCACAGATTTACGTCCCATGGTGCGTCGCGCCGTGCGCAATAATTCAAACGCATCTATGCCCGGCATCAGGTTGATAATTATATCGCCATCATTATTACGCACGGTTGCGCGATATATCGCCGGACCACCGACACCACTGTGTGTGAATAACAATGAATCAGAAAAATGTTCGCCCGCCACAGACACATCAACCGGCATTGATATCCCCGCCAGTTCGGACGAAAACGCACCCGTCGTTATCGCACACAGGGCGGGGCGAATTGGAACAATTCGATGACCAAATGATTTTGCAATTTTATACCCAACGTCCGATGTCAAAAGCGTGGGAAATGTAACACCGCCCGTTGCAACAATTACCACGTCCGATTGAAACGTGGCGCGATTGGTCGTTACGGTAAAATGCCCATGGGAAAATGTCACATCGTACACGGTCGTGTTTTGCATAATATGGCCGCCGCGCGCGTCCGCCATCAATGCGCGCACAATGTCGTCGGCACCCGTTGCACAGAAATATTGTCCGGGTGTTTTTTCGGTCCACTTTATGTTGTGCCTGCGCGCCCAGCCCAGCACATCGGTGGGCGTTACGCGCGACAATGCGCCACGGACAAAATCCGGATTTTCACCAAAGTATCGATTACGCGCGGCGGCATCGTTTGTGAAATTGCAACGCCCACCGCCCGATGCGGCAACCTTGCGTGCGGGGGCAGCACCCATATCCAGAACCAATGTCCGCCGACCACGCGCCACCGCACACCGCGCTGCGGTCAGTCCCGCCGCACCACCACCAATAATGATAACGTCATATTTTTGCATGTTTTGTATTCTATATCGTGCGACCGTGAAAATCCATTATTAAAAATAATTCCGCCCGTGGGGGCGGAATTTTATTACCATGCGGTGTATCCAGCGTTACATGTGCTGACGCACTTGTTGCCAACACGCCGTCTGGACCCGGTGTCGTCTGAATCCTCGGTACAGATTGGCTTGCACTCGTTGTCTTCCAGGTTATAGATTTCACCCTGGTACATGCACGATGCAATTTCGCATCCGCGGACATAACTGCTGGCGGCGCGTTCCCCACCAACACCAAACATATTCGCACAGCGACCGCATTCAACATTTGCATCGTTTGTTTCCGACGGGTCATTTGTGTATCCGGGGTTGCACGATGTCGCAACGCATGCGTTCCACGCGTTTGTATCGTGATTCCACTCTTTGGTGCCGGTCCCGTTATCAACGGTGCACGGTTGGACATCAGATACACACGCATTTGCCGCAATATGGAACCCAGATTCGCATTCCATCACGGTGCACGCGCCAAATGCCTTCTTGGTTTTATCCCAACGTTGCTGTGCCGATATCGCGTTTGGCGCGCTGCACTCGCGAACGTCTTGTTCGCACGACTGGCCATATGGGTGATATCCAATTTCGCACGATTTTACATTACAGTTGCCATTGTTCATATCGTATTCCAACGCATGGTCACGGTTACACGGCTCGCAATGATTGCCAATCATTTCATAGTCACCACGGCATGCCGTTTCAACACAGACGCCATCAACAATTTCGCATTCGTTACCATTGTCTGAACGTCCCTTGTATTCACAATCCGTGGGCCAGTATTCAGTTTCGTTCACCGGAATCGCCGTTCCGCCGACAATCGCATACGGTTCACATTTGCGATAGCACTGACTGCTACCGGTTGCGCCACTGTCGGAATATTTCCATGATCCGTCGCCCAGCGCCGCGCACGACCGTGCCGGTTGATCTTCCTGGCAATAATTACCATCAGCGCACTTGACACAGATGCCATCTTCCAGACTGTATCCGGCCATACACTGGGATATTGCACACGTATCTGCAATTCCATAGTAGTCGCGTCCGGTCATTGCCGTTGCATTGGTGGCCAACGCACAATCCTTATAGCACATGTCTTTGTTCGTTGTGCCGGCATCCGCCTTGGGGAATTCACCACCGGTCAGGTCACTGCACGTCTTTTGTTCGCCATCGGCACATACATTGTCCGCCGGGCACTTTGTGCAGGTATTACCAACCAGGCTGAACCCAGCGTCACATGCCGTCACGGCGCACGTTGTGCAATCATACGAATACGTTTTATCGGTTTCGTTATAGTGACACGTTTGTGTTCCTGTGCCGTTTTCAATTGCGCATGACATTCCCGCCATATAGCAATCTGATGCCAGACTACTGGTTTCACTATCCGTCACACCATCAGGCGCGCACTCGGTCCGGGTGGTGTCACCAATTATGCTGTAATAATTCTTGCCAACAGCGATACAGTCATCTGGTTTTGCCGACGGCAGTGAATAGTATCCCGCGTCGCAATATGTCATTGTCGGTGTTTCGCAACTGTTGTAATACAACGCATCATCGTCATAACCACGTGTCCAGAAGCATACACGAACACCGGTGCCATGACTGCCCACATATGGTTCGCCGGATCTAAAGCACAATCCAATAGAATCCGATGTGGTCTTGCGTGTTTCACCGCCGGCCGGACATGCACTGCGTGTAACATCGTCAGTCACACTGTAATAGTTCAGGCCAACCTCTACACAGTCGGTGTCAGATGGCTGTGCGCGATAGTAACCACCACGGCACTTGTCTATCAATTTTGTGTCACAGTCACGGGCATATACCGCCGCATCACCATCGCCGTCGGAATAGAAACAACGTTGTGTCCCGCTGCCGTATGTTGCGGTGTATGGCAACTCTGTTTTGTAGCAATCTTGGACCTTGGTCGCGTTGTTCACTTCGGTCTGGCCAGCATTTGGACATGCCGTGTGTGTCAGGACATCTGCCGGGCTGTAATATCCGAATCCTGCCGCAACGCAATCGTCGGCACTTTCAGATTGCAACCAATATCCTGCGTTACATTTCAGCATTTTCCAGTCGCCACATGCAATGCTGTATGATGATTCAGATTCATCATAATAACATGTCTGGGTGCCGGTTCCATATGTTGCGGTATATGGCAACAGTTCTTTATAGCATTGTGCAATATTGACCGCGCCGGCTGGGGCTTTCCCTGATTCTGGACATTCATGGCGTCCTGTGATATTGCCACTATCAACGCCGAACGTGCCGCCCGGACAGTAATAGTTGCTCTCGCACGGTGCACACGTTGTGTCGTGTCCGGTATAATACTGGCCCGCCGCGCACTTGGTTGTGCCTGCCGACCAACGTGCATAGATTGTTGCATTTTGGGTAACCGCGGTCAGCGATTCCGTTGATGTTATAAACGTGCCATTGCTGTCAATTACCTGGACGCCACTGGTCGTCGCAGTATAGAACCCGGTAAAGTTGTATCCGGCCTTGACGGGCAATGTTGTCAGCGTTGTTATCATATTTGCCGCCGCGCTGTCACTGGCCCATCTGGTCGCGTATTTCAGATACACTGTCTTGGGCTGTGCCGCGGTTTGTGCGCCCTGGCTGTCCAGTGTCATGGTGAACACACGTGGTGTCCAGACCAGATATAATGTCATATCTGTTCCCGTCGGCGACAGGTTTTCTGTGATGTTTTCGCCCGCCGCATAGCATGGCGCACCGCCATTTGCCGTCGCGCACCATTTGCTTTCTGCGCTGTATCCTGGCTTGGTCAGACTGCTGGCCACCGGCAATTCGCATTCGCCACTGTCAAACGTGCACTGAACGCTGGAATCTAACGTGCCTGTGCCACCGTTTTTATCCAATGTAATGGTATATGTGTTGGCATTACATGTTGGATTTTCGGTGTTATTATCTGCAACAGTGTATCCCGTTTCGCATACCACGTTGAACGAACATGCCGCATACGCTGTCGCGCTGATTGCGTTGACGGTGTTATCCTTGGCCGCAACAGTGCTGGCGTGTTCAACCGTTTTGATACATTGTTTATAGCAGTCAGAATATTCTGCCGCGTGCTCGATCGAGTATGCAATGCCACCAGTCGTCACACTTGGACATTCGGTTGCCGTGATACTGCCCGCAGGACTGTATTCGCCACTGCTGGTCCCTTCGCATGTGAATGATTGCGGGGTTTGATACCAGTAACCTGCGTCACAGCTGTTGACCGATACAACGCCACATCTGTCATATGCCGATGTTTCCGTTTTCCAGTCGCAACGAACCTCGGCCTCGCCATGCATAAATCCATCATATGGGTTATATGTTACAAAGCATGCGGTGATGGCTTCGCTCAGCGGTGTGTCGGTCTGGCCATAGTTCGGGCATTCGGTATGATCAACATTACCCGCAGCACTGTAATATCCGTACCCGGCTGGGATACAGTCATACGCATTTTGCTTGTCATTGGAATAATATCCTGCATCACAATACGTCATCTTTGGCTTTTCACAGCTGTCAGAATAAATCGCATCATCGCCCGTTCCGCTGGAATAGAAGCATACGCGGACCCCATGACCATGTTCGCCGGTGTATTCTTGGTCACCCTTGAAACACAGTTTGATATCTTCGGATGTCGTGCGGATGGTTTGACCGTTCGCCGGACACGTATGACGACTGGTGTCGCCAGGCTCGCTATAATTATTCAGCCCCACCTCTACACAGTCAATGTCTGATGAATCTGCCAGCCAGTAACCACCGTTACACGCGGTAATTTCCTGGGAATCACAGTCGCGCGCATACACCGCCGCGCTGCCCGTTCCGTCGGAATAGAAGCAACGCTGTGTCCCACTGCCGTTTGTGGCGGTATAGTCCACACCTTCTTTATAGCATTCTTGGATTTTGACCGCGGTATCTGTTTCGGTTGTGCCGTCGTTCGGACACTGGTCGCGGGTCAGAATTGTGCTTGCACTGTAATAACCCTCGCCAACCTCGGTACAATCAGTGTCGCTGTTGCTTTCCAACCAATATCCGGCATTACATGCGGTTATCTGGATGGTATCGCACTTTGCACTGTATGTGCGCGCAGACGTGTCATAGAAGCAACGCTGGGTCCCACTGCCGTTGTCGGCGGTATATGTCAGACCGGTCTTGTAGCACGCCGCTACTTCTGACGAGTTTGCGGGTGATAATCCAGAGTCAGGGCATTCATGGCGTCCTGCGATGCTGCCGCTATCAACACCAAATGTGCCACCCGGACAATAGAAGTTCTCTTCGCATGGCGCGCACGTTGTGCTGAAACCAGTGTAATACGTTCCCGCCGGACAGGTTGTTTCGCCAGCTGTCCAACGTGCATAGATTGTTGCATCATCGGCCATGGCGGTCAACGCACTGGGCGACGTGATGAATATACCCGCGGCGTCGATAACCTGAACGCCACTGCCGGCGGTTTCGGTGTTGTAATATCCACTAAATGTGTATCCAGCCTTGACGGGCAGTGTTGTCAGCGTTGTCACTGTCGCCGTTGCGCCCGCGTTCGAATACCAGCCAGTCGCATATTTCAGATACACTGTTCGTGGTGCGGCCGCCGTCTGGGCACCCTGGTCGTCCAGGCTGATTGTATACGTGTTGGCATTCCATACCGCATACAGTTTTGTATCTTCGCCGGTTTCTGATATGTTCGCCGTCACAATTGTGCCACCGTCATAGCAGGGTGCGCCACCCGATGCCGTTGTGCACCACTTTGTGTCCACAGAATATCCGGTCCGTGTCAACGCGGTTGTTGCCGGTAACCGACATGTGCCACTGTCAAATGTGCACTGAACACTGGCCGCAACAGAACCCGCACCGCCATTTTTATCCAGTGTAATGGTGTATTTGTTGGCATTACATGTTGGCTTTTCGCTATTGTTATTTGCAACCGTGTATCCGGGTTTACACGTTACGTTGAACGAACATTTCGCGTATTCAGCTTCGCTGGTCGCGTTGACCGTATTGGCGGCCGCGGCAACTGAATCAGAATTTTCAACGGTCAACTGGCATGTCTTGTAACAATCGGTATAAGACTTTGCGTTCGGGGTTGAGCCCGCACTGCCGCCGGTCAATACCAATGGGCACTTTGTTTGGTTGGTATCGCGGTCTGGGCTGTAATACCCATTGCTGGTCCCTTCGCACATAAATGCGCCATCAGTTTTGTAATAATACCCAGCGTCGCAGCTGTAAAGCTGGTGAATGCCACAATTTGTGTATCCTGTATAGGTAACAGAATAGTAGCATTTGGCCGCCGCAACACCGTTTTTAAAGCCGTCGTATGGGTCAAATATTTTATAACAGTCTGTTATGCTGCGCGCCTGGTTTTCCTTGTCTGCACTGTAACTGGTGCCGCCGTCTGGACATGCCTGGGGATCTTCACCTTCGGGACAATAGAATCCCGTTGGACACAAATCAGCACCAGACCATATGCATGTTGGGTTTGTTCCCGGACTGTCTTTGGCAACATAGCCTGAATCACATGTCGCGGTAAACGTACACGCAGGATATTCTGTGCCGTTCCAATTCTGGCGTGCTTGCGTATTGCTCAGTGTGCCATTTTTGATTGTGGCGGGTGTTGGACATGCGACAAAGCATTCAGTCGCCGCCGTGGCCCCACCAGATGACGCGCCGCCACTTGGGCATTGCACGCCACAGCCTTGGTCATTGACCGGAACGGTGCCACTGCCATCGCAATACATACCAGCCGGGCAGGTAACAAATTCCGAACCGTTATAATATTTGCCGGCCTGGCAATTAAATGCATTCTGTGACCAATGCGCATACAGCGTGGCATTGGCGGTAAATGTCGTGCTGGCCGGCAATGCACCAGATTCAGAAATAATCTTGCTGCCGCCAGATTGTTCGGTGTAATATCCCAAGAATGTCCATCCATCACGTGTTGGAACCGTCGCCTTGGCTATGGCATTTGTGGTGCCACTGTCACTGAACCAGCCGGTCGCATATTTTTCATATATTGCGCCATTACCACCGGTCCCATCACCATCATTTAATGTAACCGTATATGTGTTCGGATCACACTGGGCGGTTTCTGAATTCAGTGTATAGTTATCAAAGCAGTTTATGGTTATTTCGCACGATGAATACGGCGCAGTACATACGTCCGGGTTATAGTAATAATAACCACCATTTTTTACCGTAGAACCATGCGTGCAGCTGGCATTGTTCGGGCAAGACTGTTGATCGCATGCGCGTGTGCAGGGCTTATAACATGCGCCAGCACCCCCGGCATTTCGGTTCACAGATAATGTGAAAGAGCCGTCCGCCAAGCTGGTGCACAAATCGCACCCAACGCCTGTATGATAATAGCGCGTGGCGCATGTAAACGAACTCAACGGACACAACGCGTCGGCACTGTTTGTCACGGCACAGGTTGAAGTGTTATAATACTGTTTCCCTGCGACACTTGCGTCAGAGTTATATGTGCAATCCTTGGTGACCATTGGGAATGCACATGCATCTGTGTTTTCACCAGAACAGGTCGTTTCACATGGTTTATAACAATCAGACGGTGATGTTGCACCAGCATCAGAATAAGAATATTCACTGCCCAGAGTTGAACATTCTATCTTACAACCCTCGGCACCTTCGTATGCATCTCCTTCACCTGGGCAATAATAACCCTCTGGACATATCTGAGCTGCGCCACCATCATAATATTTGCCAGCACCAACGTTTTCACAATATACCAATGTTTGGCCCCAACGTGCATACAATGTCGCGTTGCTTGCCTTGTCCCACATGGCCTTTGTTGGATTGCCAGATTTATCATAATATTGTGTTCCACCAGTTTTCGCGTCATAGTAACCCGAAAAATGTTGTGTCGGATCGGTATGCGTTGGAATATATGCGGATGATAATGTTGACAGTTTAGAGTTATACGTTACAGTCAGCGTTGTTGCAGACGCCAATGTCCCGCCATTTGGATCAAATGTAACGGTATATTTGTTTGCAACGCATTGACCATTATCCAATGTATATCCATTATTGCATACATAGTCTTTGGAGCCGTCGCAATAGGCATTTGTTGGACATTTTTCGCACATGCCTTCGTATATATAATATCCTGTCTTACATTGTGTCGGTTCGCATGTATAATCGCCGCCATTATATTCGGTGCCTGTTACAGTCACAGAATTTGTAACATCGTCTGTTGTGCAATTGCGATAACATTTTGAATCGTCTTCACCGGTACACATATTATATGAGCCCAGTTTATATATCGAGCTGACATCCCCGCATGATATCACACAGTCAGAACAACCATCGCCATTAGGATATTGATCTGATGCACAACCACATTGACCATAACTCTGCACATCGGCATCGCACGCGTTCCACAGGGCATCGACCTCTATGGGGGTGTCGTTTATATAAGTATATGCGCGACTGGGGTCAGGATAAGAACCGCTCCATCTGTTGAATTTAAAGCCAGGCTTTACAAAATCCAAGTCAGATTTTGATACATTACGTGGTGTGAATAATTGACCATACGTAACATTTTGATGTCTGTTGCTTTCGGCTGTGTTTGATGTCGCACCGGCACCAGGTTTATACGTAATGGTGGTGGTTATGGGTTCGCACTGTGTGCCATCAGCTGTTTTTTGGTATCCGTATTCACATGTAAATGTAAATCCACACGTAGATTCAGCTGCGTTACATGTGCCACCAACATATTGTATTCCGCTGGTAGATGTTGTTGCCCATATACATGTTGCATTGCTGGGGCATTGTGGTTTTGTGCACTGGCGTGTGCATGTTGCATAGCATGCGGTTTGACCGCCTGTATTGCCGTCATCTGATTTCGGATAATCTGATGGGCATGAATAACATGCAGTTCCGTTCACATAATAATTGGCCGATGCGGTGACCGATCCAACGGACTGTTTGCATGATGCGTTGTTTGTTGCACAGCCACTTTTTATTACGCCATCTGCTTTGCCGTCCGTATTTGAGTATGCGACATATGGACATGGATCATTGACGCATCTTTTACACGTTGCGGTGCTGCAACCGTCCGGGGTCGTGCATTTGAGTTGCAGACCACCCCACGCACGCAATTTTTGGTTGCTGTAACAATCTGTGATTGCTGATTTTCCTGTGTCTGAATTCGGGTATGCTGTTGGACAGATGCTTCTGCCCTGGTCAACGGTGCTGACCGTGTATGTGTTGCCGGGACAGTATGAGCCCGCCGGGCACTGGGTGCATGATGTTTCGCCCGCCTTTAAATATGTGCCGACCGCGCAAGTCACAGTACTTATAGAACACTCCTGACCCTGAACAACCGTTGCCCCATGTGTTGTTTTATTCCAATAGTTTGTTGGGCACGCGCACCCCGCGGATGTATTGTTCGCCGTTGTGGTTGATTGCCATCCGGTGCCACTGGGACAGGCAACGCAAGAGTTGCCAACTTGCGCGCCGCCAGACATATAATAATTCTGGGCACAACTGGTATATTGCCGATAAGTCGGACACGTATATCCACCAGCAAATGCCGCGTTTGCAAAAAACACGACCCCAAAATATACAAAAAACCGTAGGAAACTGCGCAATTTTCCCATAACTTCCTCTCTTTTGTATCTCATCTTAGAAAAAAAGCCAGGGACGGTGCAAGTATAAAATATATAAAATAAAAAAACACGCCATCGGCGTGTGAATTTTGTGGTGGGTTAGGTAGGACTCGAACCCACGACCAAAGCGTTATGAGCGCTCCGCTCTAACCAACTGAGCTACTAACCCACGGACGCAATTATATATGAAATCGAAAACGTTGCAAGTCATTTTTATTATATGCTTTATTTTTTTGCGGCGTTGTGGCACGATTGCGGCATGGAATCAATTAAACCGATTTTAAATGATGCACAACTGGCGGCGTTTGACGCGGTGGCGCACAGTAACGCAAATGTCCTGATATTGGGCCAGGCGGGCACCGGCAAATCAACATTTGTGAATTACCTGAAATCTGCATTGAACAAGCGGGTTGTCTGTGCGTGCCCAACGGCGGTTTCGGCGTTGAACATCGGGGGCCAGACGATACATTCACTGTTCCAGATTCAGCCGCGCGATTTCATAATGCCCGAATTATTAAAATTAAAGGCAAAACCGCGTAATATCTTAAATGCCACCGATGTTTTGATTATTGATGAAATTTCAATGGTTGCGCCCGATTTGCTGGACGCGATGGATATCTTGGCGCGCAGTGCGCGACACAACAACGCGCCTTTTGGCGGGATTCAAATTGTTGCCATTGGTGACCTGTTTCAGTTGCCGCCGGTTATCACACGTGATGCCGCCGAATTTTATCGCCAGGCATACGGACACGAAAACGCGTATTTCTTTGACGCGAACGTTGCCGCGCGCTGTGATTTCAAGACGATAAATTTTGAATGCGTTTATCGCCAGAGTGATATGCCGCTGTTGGAAAATCTGCGCCGGTTGCGCGGGGGCGATTTGGGTGCACTGGAATTCTTTAATAATTGTCATATTGATGATGTGACGCGCCGTCAAAACGCGGTGATTATTACGCCGTTTCGTGCGGTTGCCGCGCGTATAAATGACGAACGCCTGGGGCAAATTCCCGCGCCCGAGGTTGCGTATAACGCCGTGCTGAGTGGGACATTTCCCGAACGCGACACGCCCGCCCCGATGAGCCTGGTGTTAAAGGTTGGCGCATTGGTTGTTTTTGTAAAAAACAGCGATAAATGGCATAACGGTTCAATGGGCATTGTCCAGAATCTGACTGCGCGGGAAATCGTGGTTCAATTACTGAATAAATCGCGCGACATCGTTACGGTAAAGCCTGAAAAATGGCAAAAGATTGAATATTCGCGCGATGAAAATGATCGCATTGTGGAAAACGAGGTTGGCAGTTTCAAGCAATTCCCGTTAAACCTGGGGTATGCAATGACAATTCACAAGGCCCAGGGTAAAACACTGGACGCGGTTGTCGTTGATATTTCGCGTGGGGCGTTTGCGCATGGACAAACATACGTCGCGCTGTCACGGACACGCAACGCCGCCGACATGCATATTGCGTCGCCATTGCGTCCGCGTGATGTTATATTTGATGAACGTGTGCTGGATTTTGTCAGTCGCACATTATAAATCGCGCGCCATCAAAATTGCGTCAATTCCGTCATAATATTTTGGGCGTCGCCCGACAACGGTAAATCCGTGTCGCTCATACAACGCACGGGCAGGGTGGTTGTTTTCTGCAACCTCTAAAAAAACTTTCTTGACCCCGCGTGCAGCCAGGTCGCGTACCATCAATTCAATCATTGTTGCCGCAATTCCGCCGCCGCGGGCGTCTGGGTGTACGCCGATGGTTATCAGTTCGGCCTCGGGTGCTATGGCGCGATATACGATAAATCCGTTTTGGCTGGCCACAATGTCACAGCCTGATTTTTTTAAATCTGCAAAATCAGCCGCCGACCACGGTTTATGTGGAAAACACAGTGCGTGCAAACGTTCCAGTTCGTTTAACATTTCTTGGCATGCTCTTCGGCGTAACTGGGGCGCAGATACATTGGAACAGCGGGTTCTATTTCGCCCGATGCCAATTTCTGTTCGGCAATTTTTGTCGCCAGTTTTAAATTAAATGGTTTGTGTCCAACCGTCGACGGGCATTCCATTTGGCGGGTTTCCAGTTCATCGATGCCCATTGTCTGTGGCGGGGTCAGATGTGACGCAACAAAGAAATCACCACGCCCAGAATCAATTGCAACAAATGCATCTGGTGTTTCGGTCAAATACAATTCAAATGCGTTGATTGGCACCACCGGGATATTCAGCCCCATGGCCAACCCCTTGGCATATGCAATCCCCAGGCGGATACCGGTAAAACTGCCAGGACCAACGATGGCGGCAATCGCGCGCAAATCACGCCACGCCGCGCCACAGTCGTGCATAAATTTTTCACATTCGGTCGGCAACGCCAGCGATTGTTTTTCAACCGGAATGCGGGCGTATTTATCGCCCAGAACAAATTCCAAATCGTTTCCTGATGTATTTATAACCAGTATCATTTTATTATCCTATATCCGAACGCCAAAACCAATGCGTTTTGAAAATCCCGCAGATTTACGCGCCGCCAACAATTCATCAATTTTTGAAATTGTGAATTCTGTTTTAACATCGTCACCGTCGTTCAGCAATAGTGCGCGACGTAAAATCGCCGTCAATTCGCGTTGCAATTCGCGCACACCTTGTTCAGATGTATAGTTGCGAATCAAGTGGCGCAACGCGTCGTCATCAATCACAATGTTTTCCACGTCCCAACCGGTGTCATGTGCCGCACGCGTAATCAGGTGTTCACGCGCGATTTGAACCTTGTCATCTTCGCTGTAGCCTGGAATTTCAATGATTTCCATACGGTCTTTCAGGGCGTTTGACATATTTAAACTGTTCGCGGTGGCGATAAACATCACATTGGACAGGTCAAAGTCCACCTCCAGATAATGGTCGCGAAATGTCTTGTTCTGTTCTGGATCCAGAATTTCCAGCAATGCCGATTCTGGGTCGCCACGCCAATCACGTCCCATCTTGTCAATTTCGTCCAGAACGATAACTGGATTATTCGCCTTGCACCGTTTCAGTGCGTCCATAATGCGACCCGTCTGGGCACCGATGTATGTCTTGCGATGGCCGCGGAAATGCGCCTCGTCTGAAATGCCGCCCAGTGATATACGCTGATATTTGCGTCCCAACGCACGTGCAACCGATTTGCCCAGTGATGTTTTGCCAACGCCCGGTGCGCCAACCAAACACAAAATACTGCCCTGGTTTTTTCCGGTCTTTTTCATAACGGCAATGTGTTCCAAAATGCGGTCCTTGATTGGTTGCATGCCGGAATGTTCACTGTCCAGGACACTGCGCGCAACGTTTAAATCAATCGTCGATTTGTCGGATTTATTCCACGGCATAGACAACAGTTCGTCCAAATACGATTTTAACAACGCGCCATCATTTGACATCGGGGCCATTGAACGCATGCGCCGCCATTCGGTCATTGCCTTGTCCCGCACATCGCTGGGCAGGCCGGCCCGTTCAATCCGCTTGCGCATATTTTCAGCGTCCATTTCGTCGCTGTCTTCGCCCATTTCGTGCTGAATCGCGCGCATTTTTTCTTGCAATATTGCGTCGCGCCGACCGCGTTCCATCTGTTGTTGAATACGACGGTTTATTGAATCTTCGATTTTTGCTGTTGCCAGCATTAAATTGATTTGTTCCAACAAAATCATCAGTTTGTCAGACCAACTGGTCGCCGACAGGACGCGCACCGCGACATCTGTATCCAATCCGGCCATTTGGATAACCGTGTCAACAAACGCACCCATTGGATAGTTTTGAATAATACCGCGCAACCTGTCCATCTTGAATTTACGGGGACCCGACAGCGACTGCATATTTTCGGCAATTTTGTCGCGCAGTGCCAACGTCTGTTCCGCGGCATCGTCGGGCGTAATGTCAATCTTGCTGACGTCGGCCATAAACAGACCGTTCGTCACCGTAATGTCGTGCAAATTTACCGCATGCGTGGTCAGTATAATAACGTGTGCCGAACCATCTGGCATACGCAAAACATGCGCAATATCACCAATTGTGCCAACCGTATAAATATCATCAGGCGCAGACGGATATGCCCACGAATGTTGTGGTGTTAAAACAACACGTCCACCGTTGGCCACGGCGGCCTCGATACACGCCAGTGACTGGGGATTATCGACATAAACAGGTGCCGTAACGCCAGGGTGAACAACTAAATCACGAAATGGTAAAATATATTCTTTCATAGCGCACTAAATATAAGATATTTTTACAAGATTTCAAGGCTAATAAAAATCCCCCAGAAAACGGGGGATTGTGTGACGTAATCAATACACAATTTAACGACGGCGGCCATTGAAATTGTTGTATTGTGCCGTGTTGCTGGAACGCTTTGACAAATAGCGTGCAGCAATCAAAATCAACCATTCCAACGCCAAAACGCCCATATAGAACATCTTGGTTTCAATCCCAGCGACCCAGCCCAGGATATAGACCAACTGTGCCACAAAAGACACATATAAAATGCCAAACATACTTGTAAAGAATACTTTTTTAATTTTTCCAAACATATTTTTCTGCCTTTACCTTAGGTTTTGTTAAATAAATGTCGGGTTTCTGTTGCCGGGCACCCGACGGCCCCGCAATAAGCGAAATGGATATAATCAACAATTGCCAATCATATCCGATGCCATATTAGGCAGCCATTGCAAGGCGAACATTGTCGTTCGCAGCGATTCTATCGCCATTCAGTTTTTAATCGGCTTTTAACGACGCCATGTCGGATTCAATCTTTTGTCTTTACTGCGCCTGTCGAAACTATGTCAGCCCCAATAAAATCATTCTGGCTGGTGTCTGCTGGTTTTCTGCGATGGTCATGTATGTTTATACACTTTCCATCTTGAAAACGGCGCATATCCACAGCCACAATGATTTTCTGAAATAATGATGGTGGAGCTGTGGGGTACCGCCCCCCAGTCCAAAACGTCTATTCCACAAAGATTTCAGAATCATCATCACTTGCGTGACGAGTATATTATAAATATTTACGGTGGAAATTGCAAGTTTTTAAGTTATAATCAAGGAAAACAGGATAAAAAATGAAATTCTTAGACAAGGCAAAGATTTTAATCAAAGCAGGTGACGGTGGTAACGGCAGTGCCAGTTTCCGCCGCGAGAAGTATATTGAATTTGGCGGTCCCAACGGTGGTGACGGCGGTCGCGGTGGCGATATTGTTTTCCGTGCGGTGCCAAATGTGAACACGCTGATTGATTATCGATACAAGACCAGTTTTGCCGCCGGCCGTGGTGAAAACGGTATGGGCAAAATGCGCACAGGCGCGTCGGGCGAAACGTTGGTTTTGCCGGTACCAACCGGGACGGTAATTTTGTCTGAAAACGAAGAAATTGAATACGCCGACCTGTCCGCTGATGGTATGGAATATCGCGCGGCACGTGGTGGTAACGGCGGTTGGGGCAATCTGCATTTTAAAAGCCCGACAAATCGCGCCCCGCGCCAGGCGAACGACGGTCTGCCGGGTGAATCGCGCACGGTCGTATTGCGATTGAAACTGATTGCAGATATTGGTCTGGTTGGATTTCCAAATGCGGGCAAATCAACATTGTTGTCGGCGGTAACGTCGGCACGGCCAAAGATTGCAAATTACCCATTTACGACACTAAATCCGCAACTGGGGGTTATGTATGCCCACAATCGTGAATTTGTAATGGTTGATTTGCCTGGTTTGATAGAAGGGGCACACACCGGTGTCGGTCTGGGCGACAGATTCCTGGGCCATGCCGAACGGACAAAGATGATTCTGCACGTGATTGACGGCACCGAACCCGACTGGGCGGCGCGATATGCCGCAATTCGTCACGAAATGGATTCGTATGGTGGTGGTCTGGTGAACAAGCCAGAAATGGTCGTCATAAACAAAATTGACGCAATTGACCCAGATGAATTAAAGACCCGTCTGGCAGAATTCAAACGCTCGTTTGGTCACAAAAAGAAGCCTGAAATCATGACAATCAGTGCAGCCGGTCGAATTGGTATTTCGGAACTGATTTCCGCCATAGAGAAAAAGTTTTTATCCGTCGCCGAATAATTTGCTTTTCTGACTTTTTCTGGTAAAATTGTCCTGTCAATAAAATCAGAAAAAAGGAGAAAGCAAATATGGCACAAACATCATTGAAAGGAACCCAGACAGAAAAGAACCTGTTGATTGCATTTGCAGGCGAATCCCAGGCACGCAATCGCTACACTTTCTTTGCGTCCAAGGCCAAGGACGAGGGTTACCAGGCAATTTCAAAAATATTCTTGGAAACAGCCGACCAGGAAAAAGAGCACGCATCACGTTTGTTCAAGTTTTTGGAAGGGGGCGATTTGGAAATAACCGCGTCTTTCCCGGCGGGCAAAATCGGTACAACACTGGAAAATTTACAGGCCGCCGCATACGGTGAACACGAAGAAAACACGAATATGTATCCAAAGTTTGCACAAATTGCCGCACAGGAAGGTTTCCCAGCAATCGCAGACGTGCTGAAAAACATCGGATATGCCGAACGTTATCATGAATCACGCTATCGCGCATTGATTGACGCAATTGAAAACGGCACATTGTTCAAACAGGATCACATTGTTATGTGGCGTTGCACGAATTGCGGCATGTGGCACATCGGGACCGAGGCACCAAAGGTCTGCCCGGCATGCCTGCACGCCCAAGGATACTTTATCAGCGAAGGAACAATTTCCCGCTGTGATACGAACGAAGGTTTTTGTGAATACACAAACATCGACGAATAAAAAATGCCCCACCGGGGCATTTTTTATTAGAGAGCAGAGTGTAGAGAGCAGAGCGCAATGATTGCGCGCCTTGGGCGCGCTAGTTTTTTCTTGTCGCGGACTAAGTTCCCCTCCGGTGGAGGGGTGGCACGAAGTGCCGGGGTGGTCTTGAGAATCCGCAATGACTATTTATTGTTATTCCATTTCCAGTTTATCCAGTGCGGCGTCCAGTTTGCGCAATGAACTGTTTGCACATCCACGACCACGCCAGGTCATCAATTCTTCGCCCGTCTGTTGGTCGGCAATTGACACATTAAAATTCCACCACCACCATCCATTAAATGGACACCAAAACGCAAATACTTTCTCACGACGCTCTGCGACCTTTACAACATAACGCACGTCGCTGGGCACTTCTTCTCGGGCCAATTCTATGTCAGAATCGTCATTAGAAAAATCTGTGTGGGATTTCATTTTGCCAACTATTACATGGTATCCGCGCGATTCCAGGCGTTCTTTGATGCTGCGTCGCATAGAATAACCACCCCGCGTTGCATAGACGGTTTGGTTTTTAACCATTGTATCAGGTTTGATATACATGCTGTTGCAGGCCGCAACGCCCAGTGTCAGAAATAAAATCAATACGCGTTTCATACGAATAACCTTTGCACGCATTGTAAAAGAACGGTCGCACGAAAAACAAGGAGTTTTTTCATTTTGTTTTGCGGGTTGCGCGTAACAAAAATAAAACCGTCGCAATACGACGGTTAAATTTTTGGCGCACCCGGACGGATTCACTCGACCGTCGGATTAAAAATCCGCCGTGTCTGCGTGGCACTCGTGACGGCTCGCCTGCGTTATCACTTGGCTTGCCTACTCAGTTGTCGAACGCGTGCGCGTCCAAATCGCGGGTTGCGCGTAACAAAAATAAAACCGTCGCAATACGACGGTTAGATTTTTGGCGCACCCGGCGCGATTCGAACGCGCAGTCCCCGCCTTCGGAGGGCGATGCTCTATCCAGTTGAGCCACGGGTGCATTTGCGCACATATTATAAATATTTATCGATAAAATGCAAGGCTTTAACGATGACAAACAACCCAATCATCCAACGCGCGGCGTTTTGCACGAATTGCGTCCAGGACTCGCAGCATTTGTAATATCAGCGTCTGGGGCAATTTGCGACGACTGATATCTTGGTAATATTCCATCAATGTTTTGTGCACGTTCAATGGACAATGCCGCAGCAACATTAATATCGCAAATGTTTCGTTACCAACCGCAATCGGGTCCAGGTCCAGCAGACGGCTGAGTCGCCCATCACGTGTCGCCAGGATATTTTTCTGGTGCATATCATTGTGTATCAGGTATTGCGTCCCTGTGCGTGACATCAGCGTCACAAACATGGAATAGGGCACAACCAGTTTCAGTGGCAATTTATTTCGCGAATTTGCGATAAATACACGCGAAAAATACTTTTTATCGCCCAGGGGCAGTCCGGCCACGTCAACGCGCGTCATCTGATACTGGGCATCCAAAATTTCGGTATAGATATGAAATATTTTGTCGTCTGACATACCGTCGGCGACGTGTTCAAACAATGTGCGATCGGGACAGTATGGATATGCCTCCATATGCACATCCAGATATGCGTGCGTTGTCGTGCGCGGCACCGGCACATCGCACAGGTTTAACGTTTCTGAAATAATGTGATTGCGTTTGATTATATCGGCGTCGTTAAATTTACAGACAATCGTGCCTTTATCTGTATCCGCCAGAAACAGCGGACTGATTCCGCCGGGCACCGCCGGTATCCGTATGCCAGACGCATCAGGATACAGGCTTTTTATTGCGGCGTGATAAAATTCGGTGCCATGTTTTTGCATTATGTTATTTTGTGCGGGTCTTGTTTCGTTGCCACATCAACCAACGATCGGCGTTGTTTATGCGACCAATGCGTTTGATTGATTTGTCGTTCAGGACAGACATATTTGTATCTTGGTTGTAATACTGGATACCTTCATACATATCAATCAGGTCATCTGTGCGATATCCCATATTGGCGTATTGCGTCGCCATAATACCAAACGCATAATCGCGTTCCGCAACGGCAACGTCGTCCAAATCGACCAGCCCGGCAAACTTGTTCGTGTCGGACACAATGATGTTCTTGGGTGTTATGCCACAGTGATACAGACCCATATGGCCACCACCAATATTCATTGCGCGAACCGCGCCAGCAAATACCGGGGCGACAATCGGACTGGTCATATCCGAAACATTGCGATATGCAACCTGGTGAATATGTTTGAATTTTATGTCGTCCAGTGTTGCAATACTGGGGATTGTGGTCATCTTGACGAATTCCTGTATCACATCTTCATAGACATCAATGACGTTCAGATTTTTCTGGTTGTTTTCCACGCATTCATATAATGTTTTGCCTGGAATCATTGGATATACTTCAAACCAGTAACCCTTGTATTCGTGCACGGTGGACGTCGGAATTGCAACACCGGCACGCGCCATAATCTGGCTGAATTTTGCATTTTTGTTCGCCATATCGCGATGATTAAATTTGCAGATGAATTTACCACGTGGTGTTGACGCGATAAACGTCGTGTTTAACGCCCCACGCACAACCGGCCGGCGCAGACCATTGATATCCGGCAACGCGGTGCGAATTGCACTCAGATAAAAATCGGGAACTAAGTTCATTGTAAGAATCCTTTTGATAAAAACTTGTCAAACATATGGTATTGTCAATTTATCAAAAGTCAAGGTTTTTAGTCGCGCGCCAGTGCCGCCAACATAAAGTCGTCCAGGTCCCCATCCAGCACCGCAGCGGAGTCCGTTTTTTCAACACCTGTGCGCACGTCTTTGACCAACTGGTATGGATACAGGACATAGTTTCGAATCTGGCTGCCCCATTCAATCTTTTTTTGCGCGGCCTTGGCGGCGTTTTCTTCGGCGGCACGTTTTTGTAATTCCAATTCATACAGGCGTGACCGCAGCATTTTCATCGCCATTTCCTTGTTTTGAATCTGGCTGCGCTCGTTCTGGCATGTGACAACCGTGTTTGTTGGGATGTGTGTTATGCGAACCGCACTGTCGGTCTTGTTGACATGCTGGCCCCCCGCGCCAGATGAACGATACGTATCAATACGCAGGTCTTTGTCATTTATCTCTATCTCGATAGAATCATCAACGTCGGGCCAAACGTCAACAGACGCAAAACTGGTCTGGCGTTTGCCATTGGCGTTAAATGGCGAAATTCGAACCAGACGATGAACCCCGATTTCGTTTTTCAGCCACCCGTATGCACGTTCACCACTGATGCGATATGTGATGTTCTTGATGCCCGCGGTGTCACCCTCGTGTTCTTCGATAACCTCGGTCACGAAACCGTGCCGTTCGGCCCAGCGCGCGTACATGCGCGACATCATTTGTGCCCAATCTTGGGCCTCGGTCCCGCCGGCACCGGCCTGGATAAACAAAAATGCGCCGTTATTGTCCGCCGGATCACGAAACAGCGTAATAAACTTTGCCCGATGGGCGGCATCGGCCAGTTTTTCAATCGCGCCCAATACGTCGCCATCTTCGGGTGCCAATTCGTATAATTCAACCAAATTCTGGTATTCGGATTCCAACGTCTGTAATTCAGACAACTGTTTTTCCAACGATGACTTTTTCTGTAACAGCGCGCGTGCATGATCAGGATTATCCCACAGGTCGGGTGCCGCCGTCGCGTCATTTAATTTGGATATTTCATCGGCCAATTTTGCCGGGTCAAAGGAACCCCCTGACGGCAGAAATGTCGTCGCGGATTTGATTCAAAGATTCATTTGGTATCAACATGCGTCAAATATTACCAGGATATTTACTTAAATCAATCTTTTTGTGACCCGGCACGCAAAAGAGGGGTTGCCTTTTATGGACAATTATGTTAAAATTCACGCAACGAGAGGGATTTTTATGAAGAATATTTTCGGTATATTGGGGGTATTTGGATTGGTTGCGTCATATGGCGTGGGCGCAATGGCGGTGTCTGCGGGCACGGCAACCGGCGCGCGCTATGTATCGGTGAATACAACCACCGCCAGTGGCAGTCGCGGTAATGCCGGTGTCGCAAACGCATATAAACAGAACCAGCGAAATACATACTATATGGTGACCCAGCCGGACGTTGATTCCGCATGTCGTGATAAAATCTATAAATGTTTGTCCGATTACTGTGGCGATACAACGGTCGTTCCGGGCGTTCGTGAATCAAAATGCCAATATGCAACCGAAAGTGAACTGTATAACTATGCACTGTTGTGCCTGCAAAAGGATACATCGGTATTACTGCCGCAATATAATACAAATACACGCACCGGCACGGGCGGTATGAACACGGCGGCGCGCCTGTGTCCACCATATGTGCAACAGGAATTGATGTCATATCTGTCGATGGCAAATATGGCGACCCAGTTGTCAAAGTCGCATTCTGATTTGTGCCTGCAACGCCGGCAAGAGTTAGAGGCCGCAATGGCGTGCCATTCGGTCGCACTGTCATACGGCAACGAAACGTCCAGTATGCTGACAACACAACTGACCGATTATTGTGGTGCCGGCGTCCCAGGGGGCAGTGCGGAAATGGTAACCCGTTTTGCCAATGCGGGTAACGTTGGTGCAAATGTTTGGGGCTGGGCCGAAAAGATTGTCAGTCTGGATTTGAATAAAAAGGGCTCGGATTGGCGGGTCGCGGTTGATTCTGTTTTGGCCAGTTATACAAACCGTATGAATTTGGCATGCGGTGACGATATGACAATCAACACATCAGGCGCATCAACATCATCGTCATCATCACAACCGACGGCGTTACAGACCGCGGCGGCATTGGCGGTTGGTGTTGCGTTCCCGGGCACGGGTAACCAGCCGGTTGAAAATCCATACGAAGATCAATCGCTGTATATGGAAATTCAATCAATGTCGGAACTGTGGGACTATAACACTGCGCACCAGGTGGTCCAGGCGGGATTATCCAACACGGCGACAACACAAAATGCGTTTTTAACATCATCCCAGATGGACAATATGCAACGCGCATATAAACGCGGAACCAAGGTATTCGTTATCCGTGACAGTGGCCGTTGCTATATTATCCCGGTCCAGACGATGACGGACGCGCAGAGTTCGCTGGTCGCGCAAAAGTTTGCAAATTGTATTAGCAAATAAAAATAACAAAAATTAAAAACCGCCGTTTCGGCGGTTTTATTTTTTGCTTACAATATACAATCTGGTGTTGAACGTGCGATTGCGGCATACACACCCGCATATCCGGAAACATAGACAATTTCAAACATGCTTGATACGTCAAATTTCATCATCGCCTGGAATACCGCCTGTTCGGTTGAAACCAGTCCGTGCTTTTTCATAACCAGGCGCACGCGTTCAAAATCGGTATAAAATTGTTCGGCCAGATTGCGCGGAATCATAAACGATGTTGCCGGCACGTCATAGTCGGCGTTTATCATCGCAATGTCAGTTAAACTCTGGGCCGCCAATGTCGTGGCGGTCGCGGGCATAATACGCCGACGATGTGCACGTTCAAACGGGCGGTATATAAAGTTCGGAACAAAATCCGGCCGTGTCTTTGCCATTGTGTTTTGCACCGCCAGACGACATCTGGTCGGGTGTGCATCAACCGTGCCGGTCCAATCGCGCCAGAAATTCACATACAGCGAATTCAGACCACCACCATCAATCCACATAAAATAATCCGAGTTGAATTTATTATTTTCTGCCGCCCATTTGATAACCGCAGGCTTGGCATCAATAATCATCATGTAATCCACCCAATCCATCGGCGTTTTATTATGCAGCAGGTATCCACGATACCGCGACATGCCCGACATTATTTTCGCCATTTCGTCGCGTTCCGCCATATGGGGCAGGTCGGCAAAATCCATCACACGCATCATAATGTTTTTATCCAAACCCGCCGCGCGCAGGTACTCGGCCGTTTCGCGGTCGCACCACAATGCCACGCGTTCAAATGTCTGAATCAATTGTTTCAATGATGGCAGATAGAATTTTTCAAATTTTCGGTCGGTGTGTTTCAGACCGCCAAATCGGTCTTCGTCCGGGATTTTGAATAACATTGTGCAGAACGTGATGTCCGTGCGTTTCTTGTCATACGGGATTTGCAATGTGTTTTCCATGTAGAACTCCTGATGGACAAATCCTAGGATAGTTATCCGTTAAAATCAATCTAAATGTGTTTATAATCTTGAACGGGCACATGAAATTTGATATAATTCATCACAAATGAAAATATCCAGAAGAAGTCTTTTACAGGTCAGTGGTTTTGCAATAATGGCGGTGTATTGCATGCCCCGCATGGCGTTTGCTGCACGTAATTCGTTGCGTTCGTTGCGCACGGGTGCACAGCCGGGGGCAAAAACACGCCTGGTCATTGAAATGGCGTCACGACCATCGTATTCGCTGTCGTATGCGCCGAACCAACTGATTGTCCATCTGAACAATACAACAGCAAACACGTCAATTTCGCCATCACTGGCGTCGGGGACATTGGTTAAATCAATTACCCAGACCCAATCTGGGGACAGTGTGGATTTAACCGCAAACCTGACACGCCCAATCGCCGAAATCGCCAAGAGCCAGATAATGATACTGGAACCCAACGGGGACAGTGGATACCGCCTGGTCTTGGACTTTGTCGCGGGCAGTGGCGGCGCGGTTGCAAAATCCACAACGACAACAACCGGTGCATTGACCCAGGACGCCCAGAAAAAGGCCGCCAACACAAAAAAATATGTAATTGTTATTGACGCTGGTCACGGGGGCAAGGATCCGGGCTGTATCGGTAAAAACGGGACCAAGGAAAAGACCGTTGTTTTGGCTGTCGCACGCAAGTTGAAAAATAAACTGGACGCGAACGGATTCAAAACATATTTAACGCGCAGTGATGATCGTTATCTGAAATTGGCCGAACGGGCCGAGATTGGGGAAAAACGTCATGCGGACTTGTTCATATCGCTGCACGCCAATGCAAACCCCAGCCGCGCAATGAAGGGATTTTCAATCTATACATTGTCTGAAAAGGCATCGGACGAAGAGGCCAAAAAACTGGCCGAGGCTGAAAATGCCGCCGACAAGATTGGGGTAGAGGGATTTACCGATTTCGAACCAAATATTCGCAGCGCGCTGTCGGCGTTGCAACAACATGCGGTTGCCGAATTGTCCGAAGAATATGCAACCGGTGCGTCCCGCGCCATGCGCAAGGCAAATATAGAGGCACAACCCGGTCCCGGCGTTCGTCACGCACCATTTGCGGTATTGCGTTCAACCGTGCCGGGGGCATTGATTGAATTGGGGCACCTGTCTAATGCCGCCGAAGAAAAATTATTAAAAACCGACAGTCACCAGGATAAACTGGTCGCGGCGATTGTCCGTTCAATTAAAAATTACGATTTTGATGTGTAATAAAAAACGCCCCGTTTGGGGCGTTTAATTTTTGCTTTTTATTCATTGGGGATATCAACCGTCAATTCACCCGGGTTGCCCGTCTTTAACCATTCCAGAACGACAATTCGTGCCGCAATAGAATCCTTGTCTTGTGGGCGTTCCGCCTGCATTTCACGAAATGCCGCGATGGCCTCGTCCAGCTTGGCGACAACTTTTTGGGTTGATGACGTTTTTTTTCTCATTTTGTTTCTCTCTTGTGTATGTAATGTTCTAACCATCCCCCGCGGTATAACATTTCACACACAAATTATACTCAAATCCAAAAACAACGTCAAATAAAAACAAAAGGCATAATTTCCACTAAAAAAGTGCCACACAGGGCGTTCCCTCAATCACAGATTGCGAAGTGTTTGTTCACGCTCATCGCCCCCAGATATAAAAAAATGCCACGAAGGGCACTTTTTTTATATCTGGCGGAGAAGAAGGGATTCGAACCCTTGATACGGTTGCCCGTATACACGATTTCGAGTCGCGCGCATTCGACCACTCTGCCACTTCTCCACGGCGGGTATTATACAGATTTTGTTTTGTATTGCAAGGGGTTTATATTTGATTATAATATTTGCACCATGAAAACATTTAATGAACAGGTTTATGACGTCGTTGCGCGTATCCCATCGGGGCGCGTGGCAACGTTTGGACAAATTGCCGCAATGATTGGTCGCCCGCGTATGGCACGATTTGTGGGTTATGCATCAAATAATAAAAACAGTTGGCACCTGCCGTGGCATCGCGTTGTGTTCAAGGATGGCAGTCTGTGCGGCGAACCATATCACGACGAACAATATAAATCCCTGCGCGCCGAAGGGGTAAAATTCACCCGTGACCGGCACGTGATTATGTCGCAATACCAGTGGGACCCCGATCGTGACGGCGTGCCACTGGATATACGTGATTTCCCGTTGGTGTTCTAGTCATCCATTGGTAATTTTTTAAGCGTTAAAAACCACGCCTGGACATTTTGGTCCCGGTCATTGCGGCGCAAACGCGCGTCCATTTCGGCGGTGGTTGCGGGTGATGATACCACAACGTCGTCACCCGGCATCCAATTCGCCGGCGTTGACACATGATATTTGTCTGTTGTCTGTAATGCGACCAGGGCGCGTTTAATTTCGGCAAAGTTTCGTCCAACCGATGGCGGATAATATAAAATCGTGCGAATCACACCGTTTGGATCAATGAAAAATACGGCGCGCACGGTCCGCGTGTCTGATGTGCGGCCGTGAATCATACCGTATTTATGCGCAATTTCCATTGTCATGTCGTCAATAATTGGGAACGTAATACTGATGTCATGCAGATCGCCGAATTTCAGGTGACGGATTGCCTCTATCCAGGCCAGATGTCCCGTCAATGTTCCGACCGACAATCCGACCAGTTCTGTATTTAATTTGCGGAATTCGTCCGCCATGGACTGAAATACCATAAATTCGGTCGTGCATACCGGTGTAAAGTCCGCCGGGTGCGAAAACAGAATCACCCATTTGCCCGCATAGTCGGCAGGAAAGTTGATTGTCCCATTTGTTGTCTGGGCGGTAAATTCTGGTGCGCGGTCGCCAATCAGTGGCGCGCAATGCTGTAATGTGTTATCGATTTCCATGTGCAAAATCCCCCCTTGGTCACACCCCAGGATACCAATTTTGACCGCCCGCCGCCCTAAGAACGTTTTCATGCACAGAAAAAACTTTACTCTTGATAAAATGTGCTATGATATGAATAATATACGAAACTGAAAGAAAAAAGGGAAAAGTAATGAAACGTTCAGATATTGTTCGCACAATCCAAGTCCAATTCAAGCATATGCGTGCAACAGATGCCGCCGCGATACTGGATACTGTGTCGGACCATATGATGGAGGCAATCGCCACCGGCGACAGAATCGAGGTTCGTGGTTTTGGCACGTTCCAGCCGCGCGCACGCGCAACAAAAATTGGTTACAATCCATGCACTGGCAAACCAATGCCATTGCCGGCCAGCACAACAATCTTGTTCAAGCCCAGCCGTGAATTGACCAAAAAAATGAATGGATAAATAAATGTTATTCGGTAAAAAATCAGGAATTAAAAATCGTGACCGCGCCAGATATGACAAGGTGCGCCGTCTGATGTGGATAAAATGTGAATCCTGTGGTCGATTGGTTTATTACAAGGATTACAAGGATAATCTGTATATCTGTCCGCGTTGTGGTCGTGCGTTTATCATGACGCCGAAACAACGTTTTGATTTGCTGTTTGATAATAATGATTGGACACGCCTGAATTTGCCAACGGTGTCGGACGACCCGCTGAATTTTGTGGACCGTATGTCGTATAAAGACCGCCTGGTCGAGGCACGCAGTGACACCGGTGTTCATGACGCGGTTGTATCGGCCGATGGTGTGTTGGGCGGTGTTCCGACAACAATTTGCGTGTTAAACGGCGATTTTATGATGGGCTCTATGGGGCGCGCGGCGGGCGACGGCATTATCGCCAGCATGGAACACGCCATTGAATCCCGCCGACCATTTGTTATGGTCGTTGCGTCTGGCGGTGCCCGTATGCAGGAAAATATTCTGTCCCTGATGCAGATGGCACGCACAACGGTTGCGGTAAATCGTCTGCACGCAAATGGGATTCCGTATATCGTCTTGTTGACCGATCCAACATACGGTGGCGTGACGGCGTCATTTGCAATGCTGGGTGATATTCATATTGCAGAAAGTGGCGCGCGCATCGGATTTGCCGGACGTCGCGTAATTGAACAGAATATCCGTGAAAAATTGCCGTCTAATTTCCAGACCGCCGAATATTTGTATGAACACGGTATGGTTGATATGGTCGTGGCGCGTGACGAATTGCACGATGCGTTGGCGCGCGTGCTGGCGGTGCTGACCAAACAACCGCGCGAGCCAAAGCCAATCAATGTATCCACACCGCTGAACGATAATAAAAAGGTCCGTGGTATGGGCGAAACCGATGCCTATGACAAGGTATTGCTGGCGCGTAATGAAAATCGCCCGCATTTCTTGGACTATATCAATGGCATTGTTGACGATTGGACATATCTGGCGGGCGACCGTCTGTATGCCGAAGATCCCGCCATGGGCAGTGGTATTGGTTACTGGCGTGGAATCCCGGCCGTTATCATCGGCCAGGAGCAGGGTCGCACCATTGAAACCCGTCAAAAACACCGCTTTGGTATGGCGAATCCCGACGGTTATCGCAAGGCCCAGCGTATGATGCGTCTGGCGGAAAAATTTAATTTGCCACTGATATCTTTGTTTGATACCGCGGGCGCATTTGCCGGTCGCGAGGGCGAAGAACGTGGCCAATCCCAGGCGGTCGCAATGTCTATGTCGGTGGGTCTGTCCATTAAAACGCCATATGTTGCCGTCAACGTGGGCCAGGGCGGATCCGGGGGCGCAATTGCGATTGGTACGGCCGATCGCGTGCTGATGATGGAAAACGCAATCTATTCGGTGATTGCACCCGAATCGTGTGCCAGTATCCTGTGGAAAGATAACAAGTTCAAAGCTGTCGCGGCCCAGGCAATGAAATTGACCGCGCGCGATATGGCCAATCTGAACGTTATTGATGGCATTATTGATGAACCCGCCGGTGGGGCGCATACTGATTGGCAAACGACGATGGAATTGTTGTCATCCGCCGTTGCCGACAATATCCGCGAATTACAGGAAATCCCCACAGCCGAATTGCCGGCGCGCCGTGCGGAAAAATTCCTGGCCATGACCCGCGATGTCGAAATCTATGGCCCGGAACCGACATCAGAACACTAAAAAAACGCCCCAATGGGGCGTTTTTATAATTTAATGACTTGCAATCGGAAAACGGATTCTGTATAATACCCGTCGCAACCATGCGGAGCGTTGGCAGAGTGGTAATGCAGCAGATTGCTAATCTGTGACCGCGTTTAGTGGTCCATAGGTTCGAGTCCTATACGCTCCGCCAGAATTGCATTATTCTGGTCCATGACAATCAAATTTATGACTTTTTGTTGTTGTCGTTAAAATCTGCCACGCAGACGGGCATATTTCGTTTGCAAAAAATCCAACAATTTATTACAGTTTTTCTTATATCAGATAAAGCAAAGGAAGCGCATTATGACACTGAAAATTTATAATATTATGACACGCCAAAAACAAGAATTTGTCCCGCTGACGCCGGGCGCGGTAAAAATGTATGCGTGCGGTATTACGGTGTCGGCCGATGCGCATATCGGACACGCATACCAGTCTGTTGTATTTGACGTAATTACACGCTATTTGACGCACCTGGGGTATAATGTGAAATACGTTCGCAACTATACCGATGTTGATGACAAGATTATCGCAAACGCCAACAAAATTGGCGAAAATCCGATTGATTTTGCAATGCGCTATATGGCCAAGACAGACGCCGAAATGGACGCGCTGGGCAACAATCGTCCTACAATTATGGCGCGCGCGACCCAGTGCATTGATGATATTATCGCATTTGTTCAAAAATTGATTGATACGGGTCACGCATATGTTTCTGAATTCGGTGACGTGTATTTCAAACTGTCATCGTTCCCAGATTACGGCAAACTGTCACATATCCAGACGAACAAAAACGAAATCGGTGTACGCAAGGATATTGAACCCGGCAAACTGGACGAGGCAGACTTTGCATTATGGAAATCGGCCAAACCCGGTGAAATTTATTGGAATTCGCCATGGGGCCAGGGCCGCCCCGGCTGGCACATAGAGTGCAGTGCAATGAATATGAAATACCTGGGCAATCAAATTGATATCCACGGTGGTGGGCGCGACCTGGTGTTTCCGCACCATGAAAACGAAATTGCCCAGACAGAATCACTGACCGGGAAAACATTTGCGAATTATTGGGTGCACTGTGGCCTGGTCAAGGTCAATGGTCAAAAAATGAGCAAATCGTTAAATAACGGCATACTGTTACAGGACGTTTTGGCCAAATACGATGCTGACGTTATTCGCTTTGCACTGTTGAACAATATGTATTCAAATGATATTGATATTACGGATAATTTCTTTCCAAACGCCGTGCGTCATGTCTATAAAATGTATTCGGTTATGAACGTGGTCGCACATCGCACATTTGATGGGGCGGACACCACCAAAACCGCACAAATGGTGCAAAGCATCGATGATGAATTTCACGCCGCCATGGACGACAATTTCAACACATACGGCGTTATTGTAAATGCGTTTAAGTGGTTTGATTTTGTGTCCGCCGAATTGGCGAAAAAGCATACAGAATACGACCTGGGCACGATTGTTGCGAAAATCCGTGCGGTGTTCGGGGTGTTAAATATCTTGCAGCGTGACCCGGCGGAATATATCGACGCGGCGCGCGCCAAGATATTGGCACAAAATAACATTACGCCCGATGAAATTCAGTCGCAAATTGACGCCCGCGCATCGGCCAAGGCCGCACGTGACTATGCAGCGGCGGACGCAATCCGGGCAGCCCTGATGTCACGGGGCATTGCGCTGATGGATTCGCCGACCGGCACCACATGGGATATTGTTCTGTAATTTGTCGGGGCGGCGCACTTTTATCTTGAATCTGGGGCAATTTTGGTGTATATTGCCCCCAGCAACAAGAGGATTATTCATGAATTACCCATATATGCCAAAATCCACTGCACTTTGGTTGATTGAAAACACTGCATTGACATTTGAACAAATCGCTGAATTCTGCGGTCTGCATGAATTAGAGGTTAAAAATATCGCCGATGCCGAAACATACAAGATTCAGGGTTTGAATCCAATTCTGAACGGTCAATTGACCCGTGAAGATATTGAACGGTGCGAGGCCGACCCATCGGCGCGCCTGACCCTGCGTCAGGAAATTGTTGATGCCCAGCAGAAACAGAATAAAAAGGGCGTTGGATACACACCAAAATTGCATCGCCAGAACCGTTTGGGCGGTATTTTGTGGATTCTGAAAAACTATCCTGAATTATCTGACGGCCAGGTTGCCCGCCTGATGCGCAGCACAAATCCGACCGTCGCATCAATCCGCAACAAAACACACAAATCATATTCCTTGATTCAGATTCAGAGCCCGATTGTTTTGGGTCTGGTGTCGGAATCGGCGGTTCACGACGCGGTTGCCAAGGCAAACAAAAAGAAATAATTTAAATTTAACGTTTTAATCCGGGGGTCGGTTTATGGCAAAAAAACTGGACGCGGCGACGAAAATGTTGATTGATTCGTTGCCCGAAAATCTGCAAAAACTTGCAACATCTGCGGTCGAAGTGGGATATTTGTCCCAGATGGATTTTAGTGCCGCCACCGAAGCGGACGAGGTGCCCGACGAAGAAAAAGAAGAAGTTCTGGATTTCTTTCAACAGGATTTGGGACTGGAAATTCTGGAAACGGACAATTATCCCCAGGATATTGAAAAATACTATGACGATGATTCGGACGAGCCACGCGATAAAACCCGCAATCTGTTAAACGCCGACGCCGAACAGGTTGACGTCAATGACGACGATTACGAACATTATGCCAAACAGTTGGAACGCAGCCAGACGGGTAATCTGGTGTTGGGCGTCCAGGATTCTGTTCAATCGTATTTAAAGCAAATCGGCACTGTTCAATTACTGACCGCCGCGGGCGAGGTTGCAATTGCCCAGCGTATCGAGGCGGCGACCCGTCTGATGGTGTATGGCCTGTGCGAAAGCCCGATGACGATCCAGGCGATGCTGGACTGGTATCAGCAATTGTTAAACGAAGATATTCGCCTGCGCTATATTCTGAATTTGGAAGTAATGTATTCATCTGAATCCGAACAAAAATCACTGGCCGCATTGTCCGAGGCATTAAAGTCCAAGGGCGTGGAACACGTTGACGAATTGGACGACGACGATCTGGACGATTTGGAAGAATCTGCTGCCGATGACGACGATGAAGATGACGAAGATGATGACGATGACGACGAAGGTGTCAAAAAGGAAGACACGCCGCGCGGCACATCTGGCGTGCCAATCCCAGTAATGGAAGAGGCCTTGATGCCGATGGTCATGGAATTATTCGGCAAGATTAAACGCATCTTTAACAACATGCAGAAATTACAGGCAAAACGTTTGGAAAACCTGTTGACGTCATCAAAACCGGACGAGGCATTGGAAAAGAAATACGCCAAAATGCGCGTTGAATTGTTTGAACACGTCAGCAAGATTCGCCTGAACGACGACCGTATCGCGGAAATTCTGGAACACCTGACCCAACGTGACCAATTGTTGATGGGACTGGAAGGCAAACTGTTGCGTCTGGCGGTCGCGAACAAGATTAAACGCGAAGATTTCTTGGCCGAATATGCCGGCAATGAATTAAACCGTAACTGGGTTAAAAAACTGATGAAGCACAAGAACCCAGCGTGGGCAAACTTTGCCAAGAAACATGAAAAAGACATTCTGAAAATCCAGGAAGACATCACCGCGATTGCACGCGAAACCGGCCAGCCGACCGCCGAATATAAAAAGGTTGTCGAATTGGTCCGTCGTGGCCAGACCGAGGCCGCCCGCGCAAAGCGCGAAATGATAGAGGCCAACCTGCGTCTGGTTATCAAATTTGCGAAAAAATCCAGTAATCGTGGTCTGGGATTGGATTTTTCGGACCTGGTCCAGGACGGCAATATCGGATTGATGAAGGCGGTTGATAAATTTGATTACCGTTTGGGAAACAAATTCTCGACCTATGCAACGAACTGGATACAACAGGGCATTTCGCGCAGTATCGCCGACCAGGCACGCACAATTCGTATCCCGGTGCACATGATTGACAATATCCACAAGATTCAGCGTGCGACGCGTCAATTCATGCACAAATACGGACGCCAGCCGACCGCCGAAGAATTGTCCAAGATTATCTATCTGCCGGTGGACAAGATTCACAAGGCGATGAAGGTGAACCTGAAACCAATTTCACTGGAAGCCCCCGTCGGCAGCGAAGATGACAGCAGTCGTATCGAAATTATCGCAGATGAAACCGCCAAGAATCCGTTCGTATCGGCGGCGCAAAAGAACCTGCGTAAAATTGTTACCCAGATTCTGTCTGAATTGGATCCCAAGGAAGAAACCGTTTTGCGCCAGCGTTTCGGAATGAGCACGAATAAAACCAGCACATTGGAAGAGGTTGGTGAATATATCGGTGTTACCCGTGAACGTATCCGCCAGATTGAACAAAAGGCGTTGAACAAGTTAAAGCACCCAACCCGTGCACGCAAGTTGCGCAGTTTCTTGGAAGATTAAACGAAACATAATTCCCGCCGCATGGCGGGTTTATATTGCATAAACCAAAGGCAAGTAAAAATGAAACCATGTGTATTGTTATGTAATGGCCTGTCGGGCAGTGGCAAATCATTTTTTATTAAAAATTATTTGCCCGCCAATGCATTTTATAAATTGCGTTCGGCAACAACGCGTCCCATGCGCGATGGCGAAATTATTGGCCAAGAATACTTCTTTCTGAACGAGGCATTTTTTGATACCGCACGTCTGGCGACACGTCTGTGGGTGAACGAACGGATATGGCAGCCGGGCCAGCCCAAATGGCTGTATGGCGTCCCAGAATCAGAAATATTTGATAATCCGGGCACCAATCTGGTCTATGACGTGATTGAACCGAAATACGCCCGCCAATTGATAGATTGGTTTCATTTGCAGGGTCTGGGCAAAGAATACACGTTTAAAACGCTGTATTTCCTGCCGCCAGAGAATAATTTTGAAATTGCGCAGTCACGTGCCAATATGCCAAATGACACAACTGTGCGGCAAACAAACACGTGCAATCCGATTGATTTCTTGCGCGCGGGACTGGATATTGATTTCTTGGTTAAATGCAGTGCCGGCGAAACGATAATATCGCCACGCCTGCGCGAATTTATCTCGCACCAGGCACAGATTCGCCAGAAATAGAAAAACCGGCATACGCCGGTTTATTTTTTATTTAAACACATTGTTTCAGTGCGACATAAACCCGGCCCAGGTCAGTTTTACGCAATGCGGCAATTACTTTTTCGGCATTGTCGGTATTCTGGGCCCCCGTCAGAATCTTGTCAAAACTGCGCACGAATTGTGTCGCCTGGGAACGGAACACGGTGTCGGATTTCAACATGTCACGCACCTGTTTTTTGTCCGCCGCCGACATCATTTTCGCCAACCATTTCGAGAATATTGTTTTATCCCCATCGTGATATTTCTTCCACACAACATCTGGAATTTCGGCACCTGTCGCGCGTGTTAAATCCAACGCCTGTTCGTGCATTTTTTCAAATGCGCGTTCGGCCGTTTTCAGGAAATCAGACGCACTGACGCGACCATATGTTGGCGCAGCCGCGGCCCCCATCGCATCCATCGGCGCGGTCGCGCGCGCAACCATCATTTGCTTGTTCAGCGTCTGCATCGTATTTACAGCCTTGGCATAATCAGACATCAAATCAATCATCTGTTGGCGCGATTGCCCGGCCAAATCTTCTAACTTTATCGCAGAATCAGAAATCGTGCTGGTGGATTCCGAAACGGCCGCACGCATCAGATTTATTTTTTCGGTCAGCGACGCGACAATCTGTTGCAACTTTTCGCCCGCGTCAACCGAACCCTGGGACAAATCAGGCAGGGCCGAATAATACTTTTCAATCAATTCAGATAGCGGCTGCAACTGTGCGGTGGTTTCGGCCGACATCTTTATCAAATTCGCCGATTGGCCCGACAATTGGGTGTGCGCAGTATTCATTTCAATCAGTGTTTCACGCACGCCGGTCGCCATCGCCTTGACCGATTCTGAAAATGCATTTGCAGATGTTTTGGTGTTTTCCAGTGTTACGTTTGCAACACCAGACACTGTCTTTAATTCAGATACAACTGCGGTGGCAAATTCTTTGATTTCGCTGTTGAAACGATTGGTCAATGTTGCCAATTCGTTTGATATCCCGCGGACCGAGTTTTCTGTATTGCCTGCCGATTCCATCAGTGTTTCAACCGCGTTACTCAGTTTGCGGACCTGTTTATCAATCGACGTTTCCGCCAGGCGCACCTGGCCACCGACAACGTTTGCCGTGTTGGACAGTGAATTCATCTGGGCGGTCAATTGCTTTTTTGATTGTTTGCTGAACGCGTCCATTTTTTCCAGATGCGAATCCAACAATTTATCATTTTCAGACATCAGTGTTTCATAATTTGCCGCCGCTGTTTTTACATTTTCAAAACCGTCCGCGGTGGACTGGGCCAATTCAGACAATTTGTTTTGCAATTCTTCGGTCTGGGTTGTCAAATCCTGCATCTGATTCTGGTTGCTGTCAAAACCTGCTTTCAGATTTTGATTCAATGTGTCGCTGTGTGCAGTCCACGCGTCAATCTGGGTATTTATTTCTGTGACGCGCGCGGTTGTATCTTGGGCCGTGGTGTCAATTTGTGCCAATAATTCATTGACGGTATTATTAAATTTATCGGCCGCATTTTGAACATCCACCCACCCAGACGACGTAACAACACCCGACAGACCGGACACTGTGTTATCCAGACGCTGGGACATAACGGCAATTTTTTTCGTCGCATCATCGGCCAATTCAACCAGTTTATTGTTCTGGTCTGTCAATTCTTGTTTCAGTGCATTTGCCGCCGCAATTTGGGACGCCAGTGTATCGCGCATTGTTTGAAAGCATGCGTCAATTTTTGAAATTTCACCCGCCAATATTTTTTGCAACACACGTGACGCGTCGGCAATCTGGGCACGTTCTGGCTGTGTCATCAGCGTCAACAACGATTCCATCGTTCGCTGGGACCGACGCGAAATAAAGAACAACGCGACCAGCATAATAAACAGCAGACCGCCCAACACGCCGCCACCAATCAAAAACATTTGTGAAATATCCATGTCCACTCTCCCAATTATTGATATATTCTTGCAGAACACTGAAATTTATACTAAAATTTATACAATAAAGCAAGGCGATAAATGGGACAAAAACGAACACTTTCACCACAACAAGATATTGCGGCCAATCCGGCGGAAAACGTATGGGTCCAGGCCAATGCCGGCACTGGAAAAACCAGTGTATTGGTCCAACGATTGCTGCGAATTTTATTTCGCACAAAATCCGTCGACGCGACCGGCGTTTTATGCCTGACATATACCAACGCCGGGGCGGGGGAAATGCGCAATCGAATTCTGGCCGCGTTACGTGGTTGGGCAATGGCGGATGATGCCGAATTGTCTGATTTGTTGTCTGGCGTTTGTGAAAACGCAACACCGACCGCCGATGATATTGCACGGGCACGAACAATATTTTTTACGTATATTGATAACCCAGAAATACTAAAAATAAAAACGATTCACGGTTTTTGCGAAGAAATATTACATCGTTTCCCGCTAGAGGCCGGTCTGTCGCCATCATGGTCGCTGGTTTCCGATATGACCCAACGCGTGTTATTACAGGACGCGTTTGATCGCATGATAAAATCACCCGGGGACGCACGCACCAACGACGCATTTGCACATATCGTTGGCCGTATATCCGAAACATCTATAAACGATTTGCTGGGTATTCTAAGTGCACAATACAAGTATTTCTTTAACGTAAAAAACGTTGACAACTATCGTAAATACTTTATTGATACGATTGAGAATTTTTTAAAACTAAAAAAACCAATCCAGACGGAAATACCATCAAAACAACTGCAAAATATCGTCGAATTGGTCCAAATGGACATAAATAATGCAAAAAAGCCGGTAAACTATTTATTCAAAGTTATCAACAAGACAAAACAGTATATTGATAAAACGATAGATTTTCACGAATACAAAACTGCATACCTGACGGCCGACGGACGCCGGGTCGCAAACATTGCAAAAAAGGAATATCTGGTTGCCGAACAAGACCGTGTATATGAATTAAATCAATTCTGGGCCAGCAAGATGGTCTTTGATGACACGATGGCGTTATTTGATTTATCGGTGGCATTTGCGCACACATATTCCGAAATAAAACGCCAGCGTAATTTATTGGATTTTGACGATTTGATTTTATACACGCGCCGGCTGTTTTCACAACCAGATACGATGGGTTGGGTATTATCACAATTAAACGTGTCGCTGTCGCATATCCTGGTGGACGAGGCCCAAGATACCAGCCCCGCTCAGTGGGATATTTTGCGCCTGTTGGCGGGCGACTTCTTTACCGATGGTGACACTGCAACACACCAGCATTCGTTGTTTGTCGTTGGCGACACTAAACAGTCTATTTACGGATTCCAGGGCGCAGACCCGCACGCATTCGCAACCAGTCGCGACGACATTGCCACACAAATCGCTGAAAACATGCGCGCCATACGCGAGGTGCCATTGGCCCAGAGTTTTCGTTCATTGCCGGCGATATTAAACACGGTCGACGCGTTCTTTGGTGACGCGCCTTTGACCGAAATGACCGGATTTGTGAATAATCCACACAAGTGTTTTCGCACATCACCATCAGGACTGGTTGAATTGCACAAACTGACATCGAAACAAAACGACGACATTGATGTCGGCGGATATATCCAAATAATCGCGGACAAAATAAAATCACTGGTATCGTCCGGCGAATATCGCCCCAGCGAAATAATGGTATTGGTCCAACAACGTAATCCAATGGCCGCGCCACTGGTCAAAGAATTAAAGCAGCGTGGAATCGATGTTGCAGGCAGCGACCGAATTGTTCTGCCGAATTTCCCGGCGGTGCGCGACCTGATGAACCTGGTCAGATTTTGCCTGGACACAACTGATGATTACAGTTTATGTTGCGTGTTAAAAAGTCCAATATTCCGTTTGAGCGAAGACGATATTTTTAAAATCTGTAAAATCCGTAATGATGAAAATCGGGCAAAAAAATCTGCGAATTCTGAATTTGCGCCAACAACAGTATATGATATTTTGGCGGACACATACCCAGATATTTATTCACGCCTGAATACGATTGTCACAATGTCCCAAGAAATGGCACCCTATACATTTTTTACGCGCATATTATCCGACGGCGTGCGCGAAAGTATGATTGCCGCATTGGGCGCCCAGGTTATTGATCCACTGGACGAATTTATGACAATATGCCTGGCATATGAACGCACAACACCTGGAACATTACGTCATTTTCTGAAATGGTTTATCACCGGGGGCAGTGAAATTAAACGCGACATGGATGCCGCAAATGGTGTTCGCATTGTTACCGTCCACGGCAGCAAGGGATTAGAGGCGCGCGTTGTATTCCTGATTGATACCGTGCGCACCCCGAAATCAGAAAAGATATTACCAATCCCAGACACAACGTCCACGGAATTCCCAAACGCATGGCTGTGGACACCACGTGGTGACGCATCTGCTGCGCGCGAGGCGGCGGCCAGAGCACTGGCCAACGTGCGAATTGCAGAATATTATCGATTACTGTATGTCGCGATGACGCGCGCCCGCGATGAATTATACATCTATGGATTTACACCAAACAAAAACGCGGCTGACATCGCATGGCACAGCCAACTGTGGCGTGTATTGGCCGCCAACACGCCCGACGCCGACGTAATCAGGATTACAAAATGACAGACATAACACTGCGCGATTTATTAAAGCAACAGGACGCAACACAATTCGCAACCGACGCCGGCACACGCGCCCATCGTCGCATGCAACAAATAATGATTGATGGCAACATCACGCATGGCGACGTGGATACTGTGGCGCGCGTAAAATCGCACCCTGAATTATTGCCATTCTTTGTCGCCAATGCCCAGACCGAGGTTCCAGTTGCCGGTATTATTCGCGGTAAATTTATCAGCCGTCGTATTGACCGCATGGTCACAGATGACACGACGAAACAGATTCTGGTCATGGATTATAAAACCGACGTGTCGCCCAACAGATTCCACGTCGCATATTGCGCCCAGGTGCGCGAATACATGGAATTGTTACGCGCGATATACCCCGAATATACTGTTTTAGGATATATTTTATGGCTGCATGATTTCAGACTGGAATCCGTGCAATAATGCCTTGAAATTCTGACAAAAATCGGGCTATAATTCCCACATGCTGATTGGATTAAACATTTCAAATATCGTATTGATTGAAAAACTGAATCTGGAATTCGGGGCGGGGCTGAACGTGCTGACCGGCGAAACAGGCGCGGGCAAAAGTATATTGCTGGACGCATTGTCGCTGGCACTGGGGGCGCGTTCTGACGCCGGGTTGGTGCGTCATGGTTGCGACACCGCGTCGGTGATTGCAACGTTTGATTGCGTTCCTGATTCTGTGCGTCCGGCGTTGGATGACAGCGGTATCGATACCGATGACGGCATGCTGATTTTACGACGGACATTGTCCACCGATGGCAAAAGTCGCGCCTGGATAAACGACACACCTGTATCTGTAAAAACATTAAAGCAGGTTGGTGACACACTGGTTGAAATTCACGGTCAATTTGCAAATCACACATTACTGAATCCGGCAACACATCGCATGACACTGGACGCATTTGGCGCGGCGCACATTGATGGATACACAGATTTGGCACGCGACGTGCGCACGGCATATAACGAGTATCACGCGGCCCAAAAACGCCAAGATGAATTAAACGAATTACTGGCGCGCGCGGAATCAGAACGCGAATTCTTGGAACACAACGTTGCAGAATTGCGCGCACTGAACGTGCAACCAGGCGAAGAAGACGAATTGGCCACACGCCGCAGTGCGATGATGAACGCCGAAAAAGACGCCGCCATATTGGCCGAGGCGAACGAGACACTGGCCCCGCGTGGTAACTCGCTGGACGGCGTAGTGTTTTCGGCGACGCATATTTTGCAACGTATCAAGACCGAGCCAAATCCATACCAGCCGCAGATTGATAAACTGTATGACATTGCCCAGGACTTGTCCGATGTAATTGGCGCATTGGCACCAACGGAAATCAACACAGACAGCATTGATACAATCGAAGAACGCCTGTTCGCAATCCGCGCGGCGGCACGCAAGCATCGCGTTTCGGCCGACGAATTGCCAGCAAAACTGGACCAAATGTCGACGGCATTAAATGCAATTGATAATTCTGATGCCGAATTAAAACGCGTGCACGCATTGGTTGCCGCGCGCAAATCTGAATTTGATAAATTGGCCGCAAAACTGACCACACTGCGCGCGACGGCTGGCGCGCAATTACGCACGGCGATATTAAATGAATTACCAGACCTGAAACTGGGCCAGGCAGACTTTGCCGTGACACGCACCGAAATTGCGCCATCATCTGCGGGCGTTGACGACATTGTGTTTACGATAAAGACAAACCCAGGCATGCCATTTTCGCCACTGCACCGTGCGGCATCGGGCGGTGAATTGGCACGTTTAATGTTGGCGTTGCGCGTTGTCCTGGCCGGAACAGATGCCGCCCACACATTTATTTTTGACGAGGTTGACACCGGTATCAGTGGCGCGACCGCCAGTGCGGTTGGATTGCGCCTGAATAAACTGGCCGCGGCGTCCCAGGCGTTGGTCATTACACACTCGGCCCAGGTTGCCGGATTTGCCAATCGCCATTTCAAGATAGAGAAAAATGTTATCGCCGACAAAACAACAACATCGGTGCATGAAATTACGGGCGACGAACGCCTGAACGAAATTGCACGAATAATCAGCGGTGCCGAAATTACACCGGAATCATTGGCAACCGCGCGAACATTGATTCACTGATATAAAAAACGCCCAGACGGGCGTTTTTAAATATTCAATATGCCATCGGCAAATTCCAGCGTTGCAACATGCGGTGCGCCGTCAGCGCGACTGATAATGCGACCATCGGCCCCGCGCGCAATTGCATAGCCACGCGCCAAAACATTTTTATAACTTAGCGAATTTAACATTTGACCCAAATGTGCCACAGACTGATTCAGCGTGACCATTTTGTTTTGCAATATGTTCGGGAACGTGGACACGATGTCAATTTTCTGGCGCGCCGTGGTCAACTTACCGGTGATGATTATGTTCATCGTGCGCGTTACATCGTCCAGACGTTGCGCCTGTTCCATCACCATTTGACGCGGACTTTTAATCGTAATTGCGTCCACGCGCGATTTCGCATTTCCCAGGCGGGTTGTAAAATTCGCCGACATACGATGCCACAGGTTATCCAGTTCTTGGAACAACGACAATTTTGTCGGCACAACCGTTTCCGCCGCACCGGTTGGGGTTGGCGCGCGCACATCGGCGGCAAAGTCAATCAACATCCAGTCTGGTTCATGTCCGACGCCGGATATCAATGGAATCTGGCTGGCCGCGGCGGCACGAACAACAATTTCTTCGGAAAATGGCAACAGGTCTTCCAGACTGCCACCACCACGCGCAACGATAATCACATCAACGTTTTTTGCGCGATTAAAATATTCGATACCGGCGGCAACCTCGGCTGCGGCGGTCGCGCCCTGGACCGTGGCAGGATACAATATCACACGCACCGGGAAACGTTCGCGCAATCTGTTTTGAATATCCTGGAACGCGGCACCGGTCGGACTGGTCACGACGCCAATCGTTTGGGGCAGGCGTGGCAACGGCTTCTTGCGCGATGCGTCAAATAACCCCTCGGCCGCCAATTTGCGTTTGCGATCTTCCAGCATTTTCAGAATCGCACCCGCGCCCGCCATTTCAATTTCACTGACGATAATCTGGTAATTACTGCGCGCCGGATACGTGGTAAAGCGACCAGTAACAATAGCCTCCATCCCGTCTTCCAGTTTAAACGACACGGGCGTCCCGCGCCAAATAATCACAGAAATTGCCGCCCCAGAATCCTTTATCGTCATATACATATGGCCCGACGTCGCGCGCGTAATCTGGGACAGTTCGCCACGGATTTTTATGCGCGGAAATGCGGTTTCAACAACGCCCTTTAATAACGCAGACGCGTCCGATACACTGAACACCGTATCTGGTTTAACATATGGTTCTGGCTTTTCCATTGGAAATAATCTCTCAACGTTTATCAAGTTCTTGTTTAATCTGGCGAATAAATTCACGCTTGTTCGGGGTGCGCATATCACGCATAGGACGATTTATCGGCGTGCCCAATTCATATGGCACCCGCAGTGGCGCAAACTGGTCCCCGGTCGCGTCAAACGCAATGTCGTTAAATTTATCGCGCAAGAATACAACCGGCGCATATTCCCAATCGCCCATATGAATCGCCGACGGCGTCCATATCTGGTCCCCACCATATAATTCATAGATACAAATTGACGACAGGGCACAGAATCCCTTGGGATATGGGGTAAAACCCTGAAACTGCATATCGCCGACATATTTGTCGCGAAACAGGTGGTCCTTGTATTTACTGCGCAAGACATAGGCAATATCAGTCAATGTGTATTGCGCGTCAAATTTATCCAGCAAAAAACGGTCCAACTGCGCGGCACGTTCCAGCACCTTGCGCGTGGCGTCATCATAAGATTTTATATATTCTTTCATACCTAGAATTATACCACACGCGTGGCAAATGCGCAATCACAATTCCGTCAACGGCCAACGTGGACGCGGCGCAATTGGTTCGTGCACAACGCGCCCCAGGCGGTAATTTTCAATACCCGCCCACGCAATCATTGCGCCATTATCGGTGCACAGATTCATCGGTGGTGCGGCAAACACCATATCGCAACGCGCGGCCAGTTTTTCCATCGCACTGCGGATTGCACTGTTCTTGGCGACGCCGCCCGCAACGACCAGTGTTTTTGGTGCCGCCGCGACAACGCGCGAATCGTCCATCGCGTTGTTCAAACGGTTTATAATGCAATCAACAACCGCCGCCTGGAACGATGCACAAAAATCGTTTATAAATTCATCACTGTGCGGTCCCGGGTTGTGTTCCAAGAACGTCCTTGCCGCAGTTTTAATACCGCTGAACGAAAAATCACATCCTGGTTTATCACACAACGGGCGTGGAAATGCAAACGCGCGCGCATTACCCAACTTTGCACGATTGTCCACAATCGGACCACCCGGATAGCCCAGCCCCAGCATCTTGGCAACCTTGTCAAATGCTTCGCCCGCGCTGTCGTCCAGGGTTTGCCCAATCAATTCATATTGTCCGACGCCACGCACCAGCAAAATCTGGCAATGACCACCCGACGCCAACATCAACAGATACGGGAATTCAACAGACACCGCGCCATCGGTGCCATTTGCCGCCGCCGCATGCAGGCGCGGAACCAACGCGTGTCCTTCCAGATGATTGACCGCAACCAATGGTTTTCCAGTGGCCTGGGCAATGCCGGTTGCCGCCATCCATCCGATTAAAACACCACCGATTAAACCCGGACCCGCCGTCGCGGCAATAACGTCAATATCATCAATTGTTTTGCCGGCATTTAATAACGTCTGGCGCACAACCTGGTCAATGGCCAAAATATGCGCACGCGCCGCCAGTTCTGGCACAACACCGCCGTATTTTTGATGTTCTGGAATCTGGGAATAAATTATATGCGATAAAATGTTACGATTTGAATCAACAATCGCCGCCGATGTTTCGTCGCACGATGATTCAATTCCCAAACACAGAACAGGGCGCGCAGCCGCATCCCCAGACGCCGTCCCCGCCAGTGTTCCCATATCCATACGAATTAAATTTTCATCACTCATTTTATTATTTCCAATAATGTTATTCCGATGTTGTTTTTATTTCTGGCGCGCGCCGCAATGTATTCGTAAAAGTCCACATCAACAACACGACCGGCGACGCTGGACGCATGTCGCAATGTGCCACCAGGCAACAAAAATCCCATGTGCACCACCGCCAAATCTGTGCCCAGTGTATCACTTTTTTTATCATTGCCAACAATAAATAGCACAACCAGCGGCACCGTATTGTTTATCGTCGTAATGTTTTGATATGGGATATATTCCAAATCAACCGCCACCGGGGCGTCATCGGCGTCAATATTATGCACACGACGCAACCACGCCGCCCGGTCAATTACAACATGACGCACGGCGGTTTTGCCGTATTGCGCACTGGCATTTCTTACAATATCAGAATTATTTGGAATCCAATCAGATTCAATAAAATGATTGCGATTTTTAAAGTCAACCACACCGTTTTTATACCGAATTCGGGTCAACGCATCAATATCGCCCGATGCCAGTGACGTTTCAACAAACGTTGTGCAGTCAAATGCGTCTGTGCGTATCAGTGGGTCTGTATCTGGGGCGCGGTCCTCGCCCAATGGATCAATCTGATATCTTGCACCCAGATACCGGGCACCAATTGACGCGTCATCGGCACTATGCGCCACGCATCCCACCAGCATAAAAGCAGCCACAACCCAACGCATAAAAATTATTGATTTTGATTGATTTCAATACCCGTCTGGCACAGGGACGCCGCCGTGCGAACATCCATTTCACCAGATTCTGGTATTGTTGCCATTTTATCAATGCACGCAACCAACAGGTCTGTATCCTTGTCCGACGCAACCAGCATTTGTGCCGCCGCCGTGCGACGATCAACCGACGCCTTGCGCCAGGCACTTAAATTACCATTTTCCAATTCGCCCGACCGCATTGTGCACGAAAACATAACAACAACCAACACCAAGGCCGCCACACCAATTATCAATTTTAACGATTTTTTTAATGAAAACATTTATTCCCCCTTATTCACACTTTACCAGCCACACATCATAGTCGGCATTTTGCAACGGATTGTCACCCGGCTCATTGCGCGACATCCAGCCACCGAAAATCTGCCCCCCGCCAGACTTGGAAATTTCCAGAAATGCGAAATAATCTTCGGCCTGGAACGGGTCGGTCTGTTTGCACGAACGCACCGTTATATTCAGTTTTTCAAACGTCGCCGCACGGCCCACCGCCAGGTTGACCTGTTGCACCTTGCCCGCGGCCTTGTTCATAATGCGCACGGTTGCCGTGTCGCGATTGATATACGCATGCGACGCCATCGGCATAATTCCCAACGCCCACGCCAGTGCCAACGAAAATAAAAAAGTCCTTCTCATACCCGGCATTTTACAATTGCCCGCCCACAATGTCAAATATGTATATATTTATTTGACTTTTGATAAAATTTACATCATAATAGCACCGCAAATCCCACAAGATTGCCATCACAATAAATCCAGTTCGCGGTATGCGTTTGGAACATCAACCGACAAGTTTTTGTCTTTGATGGTGGTTTTCTTGTGTGGTCAAACAGTTAGAAATACTAAGGAGCAAAATTATGGCAACTGTTATTCGTTTGGCGCGTTTCGGTGCAAAAAAACGCCCGTATTATCATGTCGTTGTTACAGATTCACGTAACGCACGTAATTCTGGGAACACATTGGAAACCGTTGGTAAATATGACCCAATGCTGCCACGCGACAATGAAAAGCGCGTTGTTTTAGACGTTGAAAAAATCAAGGCTTGGTTGGCCAAGGGTGCGAAACCATCTGACCGTGTATATCGTTTCTTGGCGAACGCCGGTTTGGTCGCGAAAAAGCCTGTGCCTGTTCAGACAAAAAAGCACTTGCAGTCTGAAAAGACCCAGATGAAAATCAAGGACAAGGCTGAAAAATTGGCTAAAATCGCCGAAGAAAAGGCCGCCGCAGAAGCCGCTGCAAAAGAAGCAGCCGCAGCACCAGCGGAAACAACCGCAGAATAATTTTGCAAACCTGTGCGCCCACATATCGTGGGCGCATTCCGTGAATATCATATGTCAGATAAATCAAAAATCTTGGTCGGAAAAATCGTCGCCCCCCAGGGTATCCGGGGCGAATTTCGCGTTCAGACATACACCGCCAGTCCGATGGATTTTCAAACGTTGGAAATCATATGCGACCGCGCCGCGCCCGACGCATTTCATTTCGTGCGCCGTCTAAATCCGACATCTGACGTTATCGTTGCACGAATTGATGGCATAACCGACCGCACCGCGGCCGAGGGATTGCGCGGGACCGAATTATTCATCGCGCGCGACGCGTTACCCGATGTCGCCGATGGCGAATATTATCAATCAGACTTGATTGGTTTTACCGTTATGCGCGACGGTCACAAAATAGGGCACGTTGCATGCTTTCAAAACTATGGTGCCGGCGACATTATCGAACTGGATAACGGCGACATGGTGTCCTTTGCGGGGGCCGACGTTGATATGCAAAATAATACAATTACGATATAACAATGCACTTTAACATACTGACTATTTTCCCAGAAATGTTCCCGGGCACACTGTCCGGCGGGGTGGTTGGTCGTGCGTTGGATCGCGGCATATGGTCATATGACGCGATAAATATTCGTGATTTTGCAATCAATAATTATGGCAGTGTTGATGACGAACAATTTGGGGGCGGGGCCGGCATGGTCATGCGCCCAGACGCACTGGGGGCGGCAATTGATTCCGTCAAAACGCGTGGCAAAATTATCTATTTTTCCCCACGTGGCCCAACATTGACCCAGTCTATGGTGCGCGATTTCGCCGCCGATGCGAACGCGACATACACATTGCTGTGCGGTCGATACGAAGGAATTGATCAACGAATCATTGATGAATATGATATAATGGAATTATCAATCGGTGATTACATACTGTCTGGGGGTGAAATTGCCGCCCAAGTTTTTATTGACAGTTGTGTTCGCGTGATGGATAATGTTCTGCACGGTGGGACTGAATCCACCGCAAACGAGAGTTTCGAAATCGGGGGGCTGGAATGGCCGTTATACACCCGCCCGTCGGCATGGCGTGGACGCAATGTCCCAGAAGTCCTGCTGTCCGGTCACCACGGCAATATCGAACGGTGGCGGAAACAACAATCGGACGAAATAACAAAACAGCGTCGTCCGGATTTAATAAAGGAAAACAAAAAATGAGCATCATTAAAAAAATCGAAGCAGCCCAGGTTGAAAAACTGAAAGCGAACAAGAAAATCCCTGAATTCAAAGCGGGTGATACACTGAAAGTTCACGTCAAAATCAAAGATGGTGACAAGTTCCGTATCCAGGTTTTCGAAGGTGTTGTTATCGCACGTGATGGTGGCACAGGCAACAACGCATCGTTCACGGTTCGCCGCGAATCTTATGGTGTTGGTGTTGAACGTAAATTCCCATTATACAGCCCAGCAATTGAAAAAATTGAAAAGGTTCGTATTGGTCGCGTTCGTCGTGCTAAATTGTTCTTCCTGCGCGGATTGTCCGGCAAAAAGGCCAGAATCGTCGAAGATTTGGCGGCGGCATCTGCTGAAAAGAACGCAAAATAATTTGGATTTATTCAAATTAAAAATCCCCACATTTGTGGGGATTTTTTTAATACCAACCACGTAATTTCATGGCACTGGCAATACGCTTGATTGAATGCATATATGCCGCCTCGCGCATGGAAACGTTGTATTCGGTTTTGATTTTGTAAATCGCGTCAAATGCGTTTTTCATCGCGGCGATTTCTTTTTCTTCAACCTCGGTCTCGGACCAATAATAGCCGTAACGGTTCTGGACCCACTCGAAGTACGAAACCGTCACACCACCAGCATTGGCCAAAATATCCGGCACCAGCATTACGCCACGCGACGCCAAGATTTTTTCGCCATCTAATGTTGTCGGGCCATTGGCACCTTCGACCACCAGGCTGGTTTTAATCAGCGGGGCGGTTTCGGCGTTGATTGTGTTTTCCATCGCGCACGGCGACAACACATCAACATCCAATCCCCAGAACGTGGCAACATCAATTTCAGTGGCACCCGGGAATCCTTTGATACTGCCGTTGTTCTGGGCCTTGAACGCAATCAGCGCGTCAACATCAATCCCATTTTCATTGAACAGTGTTGTGTTCCATTCCGCAATTGCGACGATTTTCGCGCCCATATCATAACTGCACTTGGCGGTAAAACTGCCCACGTTGCCAAATCCCTGGATTGCGATACGTGCACCGCGCATTTGCTTGTTTTGTGTTTGTAACGCCTGGGCAATGATGATTGATATCCCCAGTCCTGTTGCCTTGGTGCGGCCCAGACTGCCAGCCAGTTCAACAGGCTTGCCGGTAAATGTGCCGAACGATGCCTCGCCCGATAATTTGATGTATTCATCAATCATCCACGCCATAATCTGGCCATTGGTGTTGACGTCTGGGGCCGGAACATCTTTCTTTTCGCCCAAGATTGGATAAATCGCGTCGACATACCCGCGGCACAAGCGTTCCAATTCGCCCACCGACAGCGTTTTTGGATCAACGATAACGCCACCCTTGCCACCGCCATACGGAATCCCCGTCACGGCGCATTTAAATGTCATCCATATGGACAAGGCAGAAACCTCGTCCTTGGTTACCATCGGATGAAAACGCACGCCGCCCTTGGACGGGCCGATTGCCGTATTATGCTGGGCACGATATCCGGTAAATACGCGAATACTGCCATCGTCCATACGGACCGGAATTGACACTTCCAGTGTGCGCTGTGGATTCTTTAATATTTCATATACGTCCGCGGGCAACCCCAACTTGTCGCAAGCGACCTTGACGCGGCTTTGTGCGGCGACCAACGGATTCATATTTTCATTTGCCATCATAATCTCCCTTGCTAGTGAATAATAATGTTTAGGCACTAACCAGACTAAGACACCCGCAACAAAAAAGCAAAAACTTTTTGTTCTGGACTTTTTCCGCATATAGGTATAAAATTGCGCCGAACCTGCGGGCGTAGTATAATGGTAGAACGAAAGCTTCCCAAGCTTTAGGCGAGGGTTCGATTCCCTTCGCCCGCACCAAAAATCAAATCGGCGTTTTGCCGATTTTATTTTTGGCATGTGGCGACGGAAGAGAACCCGACTAGAGGGTTCGAAAACAAGTAGATTTTGCAAGTGTAACGCAGCGAAATCGTCACGGTTTGCCCGCAGGCATTTTTAATGCCGAGGAATTCCCGTTCTTAAAAAATAAAACCGGCGATTGCCGGTTTGTTTTATTTCCCATCAACGGGAATTTGTAATAATTGCTTTGGATAAATCAAATCAGGATTTTCGATATTATTGCGTTCGGCGATAATGCTGAACAGAATTCCACGGCGCAGGAAATTACGCGCAATAATCCACAGGCAATCGCCACGACGCACGGTGTAATACGTATCATCATCACCGGTCATTTCTGGCATTGTAAAGCGATGTCCGACCTGGGCAACGGTGCGACCATCACCATCGTGCAGACGCACAGTCAGAACGTATTCTTTGCCAGTTTCTAATTCACCGACATCTGCGCCCAGACCAAAGTGCTTGTGATCCGACACGCGGGCAAAACCGATGTATTTGTTGTTCAGCGACAACGACACGCGCAAACGCGGCAGTGCATCACCCGTCACAACAATACGCCCTGTGTCCAGATAATCAATTTTTGACACGACCAAATCGCCATCGGCCAACATTGTCGGGGCCTGTAACATCGTGCTGCCGTCGCGTGTCATCAACAGCGACACAGAATTTTTATATCCACGTGGGGAAATATACACGAATACATTTTCGGTGGACTTAACCGCCGGTGCGGCACCAATCAATGATATTGTATAGTTACCTGGTTCAAACACGCGGGTTGGGGCATAAACAAATTCGCCTTCGGAATCTGTGCGTTCGGTTGCAACAATCTTGCCATTGATGACGATAGATATGTTCTGGTGTGGGACCCAACGACCAGCAATAACCAACGTGCCCGCCGGTTCAATACGCACAATATCAAATGACGGAACAGAATTTTCAACCGCCTGAACAACCGGTTCCGGGATTGCCGGGACAACGACCACACGTGGTTGCGCCGCGCCACGAACAAACATAACCCAGATTGCAACAAATATCACCACTATTGCGCACAGGATTGGGAACCAATACGCACGCAGGCCGGTGTGCCGGCTCTGTTTTTCAGACGTGACCACGGTCGCGTCATCACCGCGCGGGGCGGGGCGGGCAAATATATTCAATGTCTTTAAAAAGCGTCTGGCAAAGTTGCGACGATTTTCCATCCATGAATTTTGCTGCGCAATTGCGTCATTGATTAAATCGTCTGTTGAACGTTTGATTTTTTTGTTTTGTTTTGCCATACCGCAATCTCCATAACCAGATTAAATTTAACACTGGACAAATTATTGCAAATAATCTTTCTTTGTCAACTTAAATATGCTATAATCAAACCGATACACATAGGGGAGATTATGAAAACAATAGGTATTATGACGACCGGGGGGGATTGTTCCGGTCTGAACACGGTAATTCAGCGAATTATGCGCGGTGCCCAGATGCGTCATTGGCGCGTTATCGGGATTATGGACGGCACAGATGGCCTGTGCGCGACGCCACCACAAACCATTGAATTGACCAACAGTGTATTACCAATTGAAAATGCGCGTCTGGCGGGCAGCTTTCTGCACAATGGCCACGCTGGTGTAATGAATTTTGAAACCGCCGCCGCAAATGGCACGGTTGCGCAATTTAACCGACGACTGCGCGCGGCATTGCAGAAATTGAAACTGGACGCATTGATTTTGGTCGGTGGCAACGGCAGTTTTTCGCTTGCCTGGGGCAATCGCGCAACATATGCAGACCTGCAATTGATATGTATCCCAAAAACAATTGATATGGATATTCCATTGACCGATCGCACGGTTGGATTTGATACGGCGGTATGGCAACTGACAACGTTCTGTGATCAATTGATGTTGACCGCACGCAGTCATCATCGCTGGTTCGTTGTGCAATCAATGGGGCGCGATTGCGGGGCATTGGCATTAAATGCGGGCGTTGCCGCCGGTGCCGATGTCATATTGATTCCAGAAATAAAATTCGACCTGGACGCGGTAATATCACACGTGAAAAACGCATCAACCGATTACGGCATCATCATGGTATCCGAAGGGGTATCAATGCGCGGTCATTCGGGTCGACCGGCGGACATCATTTCACGCAAATTGACCGCGGCGGGAATTGCAAACCGCACGGCATACCCCGAACATATCCAGCGCGCCGGCGACACGACATCTGGCGACCGGATATTGGCAACACGTTTCGCCGATTGCGCATTGCACGCAATTGAAAACAATGAAACATATGTTATAACCGCACTGGACGGCAACCAGGTTAAAACGGTCAGCATGGCAGACTTTTTTGCCGCGGGCGAAATATCCGACGACCCAAAGATTCCGGGCTTAAAGACATCGGACGCGTATGTATCACCCGACGATCCGTTACTGGACGTCGCCCATCATATGGGGATTTATATTGGCGAGGTAAAATAAATAAACGCGCCGATGGCGCGTTTATTTATAGAGAGCAGAGAGCAGAGCGCAGAGAGCAATGAAAAGCCCGCAAAGCCGGCTCAAAACACTTTATCACTCTGTCACTCTATCACTGTATCACTAAAAAAAATCCGGGGCAAATGCCCCGGGTTTTTATTTCTTTTCAGAAAAGTCTGCGTCACGTGTTCCATCTGCGTTTGGCTTGTTATCACCAGATTCAGATTTCTGCGCTTCTTGTGCGGCTTTATAAACCGCCTCGCCCAACTTCATCGATTTTTCCATCAATGCGTCGGTCTTTTCTTTCAGTGATTCTGCGGTTGCATCAGCCTTGGCTAATTCATCAGACAATGCTGTTTTTGCATCTTCGATGGCTTTCTTGTCATCGGCACTGATTTTATCACCGTGTTCTTTCAGTGATTTTTCAATGCTGAACACTGCGGCTTCGGCGTTATTCTTGGCCTCGGCCAGGGCGCGTTTCTGTTTATCAGATTCCGCGTTCGCTGCCGCTTCGTCAACCATTTTCTGGATGTCTTCTTCGGACAGACCACCATCAGATTTAATCGAAATAGTCTGTTCTTTGCCGGTGCCTTTATCCTTGGCCGACACGTGAACGATACCGTTTGCGTCAATATCAAATGACACTTCGATTTGCGGCATACCACGTGGGGCAGGTGCGATACCTTCCAAATTAAATTGCCCCAGCAATTTGTTATCGGCGGCCATATCACGTTCACCCTGGAATACGCGAATTGTCACAGCCGACTGGTTATCTTCGGCGGTTGAAAACACCTGGGATTTCTTGGTCGGGATTGTTGTATTGCGGTCAATCAGGCGTGTGAACACACCACCCAACGTTTCAATACCCAACGACAATGGGGTTACATCCAACAACAGAACGTCTTTGACATCGCCTTTCAGAACGCCACCCTGAATTGCCGCGCCCAATGCAACGACTTCGTCTGGGTTCACGCCCTTGTGCGGTTCGCGGCCAAAGAATTCTTTGACTGTTTCAACAACCTTGGGCATACGGGTCTGGCCACCGACCAAGATAACATCGTTGATTTGCGATTTATCCAAGCCTGCGTCTTTCAATGCCTTTTTGCACGGTTCAATTGTTTTCTGAATCAGGTCATCAACCAACGATTCCAATTTCGCACGTGTCAGTGTTGTATTAAAGTGCTTTGGCCCCGTCGCATCCGCCGTCAGATATGGCAAGTTGATGTCCGCCTGCATCTTGGACGACAATTCGATTTTCGCCTTTTCTGCGGCTTCCTTTAAACGCTGTAATGCCAATTTGTCGCCGGTCAGGTCAATACCAGATTGCGCCTTGAATTCATCAATCAAGTATTTCAATACGCGCGCATCAAAGTCCGAACCACCCAATGCGGTATCACCGTTTGTTGATTTAACCTCGAACACGCCATCGACGATTTCCAAGATGGAAATATCAAACGTTCCACCGCCCAAGTCATACACAGCGATTGTTCCGTTTTTATCTTTTTCCAAGCCATATGCCAATGCGGCCGCGGTCGGTTCGTTGACGATACGCAATACGTTCAGACCCGCGATACGCCCCGCGTCCTTGGTTGCCTGGCGTTGTGAATCGTTAAAGTATGCCGGCACAGTAATAACCGCATCAGACACTGTTTCGCCCAAATACGCTTCGGCGTCTTTCTTTAATTTTGCCAAAATCATCGCAGAAATCTGGGACGGGGCATATTTCTTACCCTCCATCTCGACCCAGGCGTCGCCATTGTCGCCACGGACAATTTTATACGGCACGCGGGCGGCAATTTCTTTGACCGCCGGGCTGTCAAAACGTAATCCCATCAAACGCTTGATTTCATAGATTGTATTTTCTGGATTGGTAATCGCCTGGTTCTTGGCGGTGATACCAACCAACTGTTCACCCCCAGATGTCAACGCAACAACAGACGGTGTTGTACGCCCCCCCTCGGAATTTTCGATAATTTTCGGATCATTTCCATCCATGAACGCCATGGCGGAATTAGTTGTTCCTAAATCGATACCTAACACTTTTGCCATTTTTTTCACTCCTTGAATTTCTTATGCCCATCATATAGTGAACATTAAAATGTATTTCAAGACCACAGGAAAAAAATAATACAAAAAACCGCCCATACGGACGGTTTAAAATCAACATTACGTATTGATTATTTCTTGGCCGGTGTGGCTGCGGCGGCCGCCGGGGCAGCTGCTTTTGCGGCTTCTGCTTCTTCGGGCATTTTACCACCGATTGTTGCAAACGCCAATTCAGCCTGGTGCAGACCCAATTCAACACCATCTGGCAGAACCAAGTCTGTTCCGTGAATCACGTCACCGATTGTGACATTGGTCAAATCGATAATGATTTTTTCTGGGATTGCATGAACAGAACCACGCAATGCAACCTTACGCACTGCAAAGTTCAAAACACCACCCAATTTCAATCCCTTGGATGTTTCGACATTGATAACCTCGACCGGGACGACCACGTTCACAGGTTTGTTCACATCAATACGTTTGAAATCAACGTGGATAACCGCGTCAGAAACCGGATGATACTGGATATCCATCAACATCGCGTCTTCTTTGCCGTTGTTTGTGTCAATTTCGAACAATTTTGTCCGCAGACCCGGCTTTTTAATCAGCATTTCAAAGCCATTGCCGTCCAATTCAATTGCGACAGGGGCTTTCTTTTCGCCGTAAATAACAGCAGGGATTTTCTTGTTCTTGCGGATGCTGCGTGCGGCCCCCTTGCCAGCAACGTTGCGAATTTCTGCATTTAATTTGATTGCCATTTTTTATCCTTTTAATAGCATTGGTTTAACTGTGCGCGACCTCCAAGGGTGCCGTGCGGGGCATATTATTTACTAAAACGTTTGAAAAATCAAGGTTTTTATTACGCACCACGACGCAAAATCAGAAAACGCGCCCGACCATATTTCTTGTCGCGCAATATTTCCCATGGCGCGGCGGGTGGGGTGAAATCATCGCCATCTTGTTCCCAGACCAATATTGTCCCCACGCGCGCCACCGCACCCACGCGGCGCACAAACGCCGCGCCGGTGTCATGCGCCGCATATGGCGGGTCAACAAATATCAAATCTGCCACCGCACCAAATTCAGAAATCCGCGTCATCGCGTCTGCCATAACGACGGTCGCGCGCGTCGCATCAATATTCCCCAGGTTTTCACGCACCGTCCGAATTGATGCCGCTGCGACATCGGTAAATATCGCACGCGCGCCCGCATACCGCGACAGATATTCAATGCCAAATGCCCCACTGCCGGCAAATGCGTCCCACACGGTAAAATCGTGCGACGTATCCACAATCTCGCCCAGCATGTTAAACAACGCGATTCTGGCACGATTCTGGGTCGGGCGTGCACCATCCGGCAGGCGCAATTTGCGTCCACGGTATGCACCTGAAATAATTTGCAATTTTGAATCCATACGATAAAGTGTATCACATGAACCCAATGCAGCAAGCGTTAAATTTAGCAATTCGTGCAAAATCACACGACGACGTGCCAATCGGTGCCGTTATCGTGCGTGATAGTCACATTATTGCCCGTGGCGAAAACCGGGTGCAATTGCGCCGCAATCCGACACTGCACGCAGAAATTGTTGCAATAAACCAGGCGTGCCGCAAACTGGGGACAAAATTCTTGGACAATTGCGATATCTATGTAACATTGGAACCGTGCGCAATGTGCGCCACGGCAATATCATTTGCGCGAATTCGTCGTGTATTCTTTGCCGCGCTGGACGCCAAGGGTGGCGGAATTACCGCAAACGCACGCGTATATGAAACGGACACCCACCTGTGGAAACCGACTGTCACACAAATGTCAGAATACGCAGACGCATCGGCACAAATGTTACGTGAATTTTTTGCCGCGCGACGCGCAATAAAACGGGGCGATGAATAATTCATCGCCCAGCATCATTTAATCAACCAAATTATGTCCCGTCATATCCGCTGGCTGCGAAATATTCAACAGGTGCAAAATCGTTGGCGCAATATCGGCTAGCCCCCCATCACGCACAACGTGCGGGGCATTTGATACAACAATCAAATTCACCGGATTCGTCGTATGCGATGTCAACGGCGCATTTGCCGCATCGTCCCACATCTGTTCTGCATTACCATGATCGGCGGTTATCAGAACCGTGCCACCCAAATGCAGTGTTGCGGGCACGATACGCGCCAATTGGGCGTCCAGTGTTTCCATCGCGCGAATTGCGGCAGCTTCATTGCCGGTATGACCGACCATATCGCCATTTGCAAAATTCAAAATTACAACATCAAACGACGCCAGTTTTTCCAGCAATGCATCTGTAATCTGGACCGCCGACATTTCTGGCCGCAAATCAAACGTTGCAACATCGGGCGACGGAATCAGTTTCTTTTCCGCACCCGGGAAATCAACATTACGTTCCGCATCAAAGAAATAGGTTACGTGATTATACTTCTCTGTTTCGGCAATACGCAATTGACGCACATGATGCGCCGCCAGGACGTCACCCAACGTATTTTTCACCGGCACATCTGGCAACAGTGCAGGGCACGCGTCATCTAACCCCTCGCCATATTGGGAAAAGCACAACATATGCGCACCGGTTTTCAGCATTGCACGCACAATCTGACGCGCGCGGTCGCTGCGATAATTCCCGAACAAGAATCCATCATTTGCATTGATTGGAACATCACCGGTGATAACGGTCGGCTTGATAAACTCGTCCGTTTCGCCGTGGGCATATGCCGAATCCAACGCGGCGTCAATTGTCGGCGCGACAAATGGACTGGTGGCGTTGGCAATTGCGTCCGCCGCCATTTCCGTGCGATCCAGATTCTGGTTTCGGTCCATTGTATAATACCGCCCCGACAGCGTACCCCAAAACGCCTGGCCTGTGGCCAGATAGTCCGCCAGTCGTTCCTTTATCAAACGAATATAGTCCGCCGCCGATTTGGGTGGCGTATCGCGACCATCGGCAATAAAGTGAATACATACCCGCAGACCCGAATCCAACACACGCAACGCAATCGTCATAATATCATTGATATCAGAATGCACGCGTCCATCAGACATCAGTCCCGCCAAATGCACAATTCCGCCATCGCGTTGCACCGCGGTGATAAAATCGCGCAACGGAACATTTTTGTCCCAGCGTTCCAGTTGAAACCGGCGCAAGAATTGATTCACGACACGCCCCGATCCCATGGTGATGTGTCCCACCTCGGAATTACCCATGGTGCCGACGGGCAATCCCACGGCCGCGCCACTGGCATTTAATACCGAATGCGGATACGTATTTAACAGTTCATTGAAATAGGGCATATGTGCCAATTTGACCGCGTTATGTTGCGTCTGGGCACGAATTCCAACCCCGTCCATAATACATAAAACAATTGGTTTTGACATAATTTTACCTGCCTTTGTGCAGAAAATATCATATCAGTTTTTTGATTGCAAAAGAAGAAGAAAAATTGTATAAATTGTCCTAGGACCTATGTCATAAACAAGAAAGGAAGCACCCATGAGTGGAAGACCTTTTACGCCAACAGCCGTGGATGAACATATCGGACAGCGCGTGCAACTGCGCCGTGTCATGATGGGTTTGTCCCAGAAAGATTTGGCAAAAATCTGTGGGGTTACATTTCAACAGATTCAGAAATACGAAACGGCGGGGAATCGTATTTCGGCGTCGCGCCTGTTTGAACTCAGCACGGCACTGGAAACCCCTGTATCATTTTTCTTCCAGGGGCTGCCTGGCAATACACCAATGGAAACACGTGGTGGCAAATCCACCGGTCGCGTTGCCGAACAGAAAAATGATGATCCGTTGGCAAAAAATGAATCACTGCAATTGATAAATTTGTATTGGAAATTACCAGACGATGACCAACGCAAAATGATTATGAAAATGTTACGCACATTAAACGGTGTTGATTAAAAAATCAATATCCACAATAAAAAACGCCCCATTGGGCGTTTTTTAATTGTCACTGCGTCCAGATGTCGTCTGGTCACCAATAACACATTTCTGATATGCTGCCGATTCCGCAATTGTCCAACATTGTTTTTCAATATCAACGTTGCTGTTACGGGTCCTGCCAAGACCATATTGCAAATCTATTTTCGACAACGCAACAGCATCGCCACAAAATCCGGACGCCGTGGCGGATTCACTGAATACCTGTCCGGTGGCGCACCTAACACACGTACCGGTTGCCGGTGACACGCCCGTATGCAAATCAGCCACACAATCCACACATGTGCCGCGGCTTGCGTCCGATGCAAATGCCTTGCCACTTTCAGAACATCTGTATTGGAAACAATTTTGCCCAGGTTGCTGAAGCAATGTATGTTTGCTTTCATCATATCCGGTCCAGCCATCGCACACCATTTGACGGGCACATGCCGCGGAATTTACCTCGATACAATCGTCGCCGGCGGGATTTGCCTGGTATCCGTTTTTGCAAACCAGGATATCCGAACTGCCCGCGGCAGGATATACGGTTGCAGTTGATTCCATATTTTTCCACCCACGACGTTCCGCGCGCACAATCATCTTGCGCGCATATGCACCATGACCACTGGGTAACCAACGACTGATTGCCAATATCATATCGTGTTCCTGCTTTTTGTGAACCTTGCAACTGTTGTAAACCTCTTTTTCAAATCGGGGCAGTGCATACTCAATATTCGCACCCGATGCAACGCGTTTTATATCCGCATAATTTTCGCGCTTTAATAACGATACATCACATGAATTCGCACTGGATACCGCCTGGGAACATTGATTGCCACCCCAGCCCGACTGGCACAACCACACACACAACGCGTCATTACCACGTGACGCATCGGAATATTCGGTCCATGCATTACCCTTGTTTTTATTGCGTCCTTCGACCTGGGTCGGACAGAATTTCGCACCATGGTCGTTCAGTTCGCGGGCAACCATCATCAACACTGCGAATTCGTCATCATACTGACGTGATTTCATCGTCCAGGTTGCGCAATTGCTGCGCGCACTTTCACCAATGCACGCCTCGCCCCCGGCGATATCATTTGATCCGCACGTGACCATCTGTCCTGGGCCCCAATTATCATCAGCAAACGCAGATGATACGGCGCACAAGCACGCAATCAAAGAAATCGTTTTTATTTTCATTTTCCCCCGTCCGTCACCAACTATTTGGCCATATAGCAAACGCTGTTTTCGTAATATCCGCCCATGCTTTCGCATTTTGTGCGATACCATGCATCGGTAAAGATACACTCGTCCTTGGCGCGGTCATATGATGCAACTGGTGTTTCTTCGCCCGCATTATACGCCAGGCACCGAACCATCGTTGTATTTTCAACACAGCGACCCCATGTTGCACCACTGTCACTGGTGGCACCACTGGTCCCATATACGGTGGTGTAAAACGCCGTCAAATCCTTGCCCGTGTTATCACCCGCATCCAACCAGTATCCGTCCAGTGTTTCGCAAACATCCATCAGCTGGGCATCTAATTGCTCAATAACATCCTCGATGGCATTTTGAACCTGAATCCGGGTCTGCATCGGCAACTCAGTATATGTTGCATCTGGGTTGGTTGGATCTTTGCAATTCTGTAATGCAAAGTTTCTGATGTTATCCGCCAGTGTTGCGTTTGACGCCGCGCTGACCGTTGTTGCATCGGCCGACCCCATGACCTTGCGACGGCAATTCCACGGGAATCCCTGGTCCCCAGATGAAGGTGTGCACAATTCCTGGACATAGTTATCAATTGCGCCACTGCACCCCTCGGCCACACGGACGGTATCAACCGTATCGACAAACGCCAACAACGCCTTTAACCCACATGTGCTGGCATCACTGGTCAGGCGGCCATTATTATCAAATTGGCACGCCGAATTATTACCATACAACGCCGCACAGGCCGTAACCTTGTCCTGGCACATGGCCTTGGCCGCATATGCACTGATTGCACCCGCCGCCTGTGCCGTGGTGGTATCGAAATCTTTCAGTGCACTGGTCTGGGTGTCATAGCATTCGGCCATCGTGCTGACACAGGACATTTTGACTTCTTCCAACTTGGCCGATTGTGCCTGGGCGATTTCAATCAACGCACTGCGCTTGAATTCTTGCCACACGGTGTTTGCAATGTCACGGCACGAATCCAACGCGGTTGTCGCGAACATTTTGCGCGTTTCCAAGAAATTATTAAACTGGGTATTTTGCGCCAACACGTCTGTATTACCGTTTGCACCGTCCAGTGTAATCAGTTCATCCAGCTGGAACAGGCGCGGTGAATAAATCGGATCACCCGTGTTTGTATCAATGTATGCGCCCGTATAATCCAAACAACGTTTATAGTTCGCACCGCACGCCGTATCCGCGGTAATTGCCGTTTTAACCTTGGCAATACATTCGTTGACATCGGCAGTATTGTGCGCGCGATATTCTTCCAGACGTGCCTCGCGCAAATACTTTTCCGCCGTGCGGACAGTCTGCTTTACCGTTTCACGCTGGGAATTTACCTTTTTCTCGTATGCGTTACAATCCTGGGTAATCATGATGTTATACGCACTTTTTGCCATATTCAGCACGGCGTTATTTTCACATGAATCCTTTATCAGTGCCAGGCATTGCTTGTTCGCCTGGGTGAACAGGGATTGACCCTCCAACTGGGACAAATCAGATCCGCTGTTGTCCGAAAAGATAGAAGAACCACCGCTGTTTCCCCATATGTCATCAACATCGACCGAGAAATCCAAGTCCAAAATCCCCAACGACGTGCCCGATGTTGATGCGCTGGCCTTTTTCTTGCCGGACAACAAATCGCCAATTTCCGACAGCATTGCCGCCGCGCCACTGGTATCATTCTTGATTGCCTGTTCGCCGGCGGTTGCGGTGTACATCGCGTTCACTTCGGCGGCGGTTTTATCAACCGCATTTAAATTATTGCTTTCAAATTGGGCCAATAAATTCTTGGCCTCGTCCAGGGCAGCCTCGGCATCCTTGAACTCGGTATATTTAGAACTGCAAAAACAACGACGATACGTGTCGTTGGCCTTGGCACAAAACTGATCCATACATGTGGCATATGCCTCGCGACAGGTGGCATATCCACCACCAATCTTGGAAACATCATCAAACACCGCCGTTGCACGTGCAACCGATGCGCGCGACGCCGCGCGTGCCGTTGTTGCACTGCGCGATTGGGTTGATGTGGTTGCACTGCGCACGACATTGGACGATGCCGCACGTGACGTATTTACCGCCGAGCGCGCCGCAACATCAGATGATGATACAACGGTATTTGTCCGCGTTGCATTGCGCGGTGTAACAGCCCCCGCCATGGCCCGGGACGTGCCCGATGCACGTTGTGTGGTTGCGGCGCGTGACACGACACCCGATGATACGCCCGACGTGCCCGACGCCGTCCGCGTCGCGCCCCGCGTATCCGTCCGCACGGCCGCAACACCTGTTGCGCCACGTGGATTCGGTGCCTGGTCAGCGTTTGCGCCCCCGACACAAAACACTGTTGCCATAACCAAACAAGATTTAGTCAAAATATTCTTGCGTATGGTCATTAGTTTAGTTCTCTCTTTGGTCTGTATTGTATCATTTTCACACGGTGTGAATCAATACCGAATTTATTCAATGCAGCAATTCACCGCATTTTTTACCCAATCCCCCAATTTACGAACCGCAGACTTTGATTCCGCCGTTGCCGCTGGTGCCTGTTTGGCCTTTTTCCCGTTGTCTGGGGTTGCGGCCTTTAACGAACACTGGGCCGTTGCGCCGTCATAGAATTCCGGCACCGCCTGTTTTACCCCGGTCAGGTCAATCAGATTCATATTGATACCCCAGAACAGCGAATACAAATCATATGCCTTGTTAAACAGGTCATATGCGTCCTTGGCATTGCCAGCACCCAGGGCCTTGGTTCCAACCTCCATCAGGCGCATTGACGCCGCCAACAGATGCTTGGAGATACACCATACCTCGCCATCTTCGGCCGACGATGGTTTTACAATGCGTTTCATCAGTTCCTTGCGCATTTCACGCACGGTATTTATCATGTCATAGAAGCCGGTCTTGCGTGTTTTTGCGCCACTGAAAAAGAAATGTTCTTCCAGTGACACCAGATTCATCAACGCAATCGACAAATCCTGGTCCGACGATAAATCCAGTGGATTTACCTTTTTTGACTGGTCAACCTTTTTGATCATTTCGTCCAATGTCATTTTTTTGCTGTCGCGTTTCATCTTTATTCTCCTTTACATGCAAACAGTCATTGCCCAGCTGGCCAGCCCCAAGGCAACCAGTGGTAAAACAACCTTTTCAAATGGGAAATGTGCGTGGCCGCCATTGCGCGCCTTCATCCAATCGTATAATTTTTCAACCACGATGAACAACACTGCGCCACAAATTGTGCCAAACAGCACCGGGTCCATTGTAAATGTGCCACAAATCACCTGGGGATTATATTTGACGCGCCCCATATAGACAAAGCCAATCATCGCCACCGACAGAATTATCAACATCGGATTACGACCGCGCCAATTCCAACCGCGATTGTCACAGAATTTAATCGCCCAATACCCCAGCAATGCCAACAACGCGCCCGCCCACAGGCCAACAACACTGTCTGGCACGCCCATCTGGCGTGCGATTTCCAGCGACGCACCAATTGCGATTGTGCACACCGGACACGCCGGATTTGCCAACGCCGACGCCGGCAGCAAACCTAAAAATAACGCTAAAAATTTTTTCATCTTTTACCTTTCCCTTTCTTTCAACGATGATTTTACAAAAATTGGCCGTATGTGGTCAATATGATTTTACGACCGCCCGCATATGCGCACTGCGCGCACGTGGGTTGCGTGCCAATTCGGCATCATTTGGCGTCTGGGGCCGCAATGCCTGGAACGCCGGCGCAGCGACAATTGGCATACGCGGGTCACCCGCCACTGTTGTCCACGTGCGAAACGTGTTTTTGACAATTCTGTCTTCCAGTGAATGAAACGTCACACATACGCATTTGCCACCCGGGCGCAACATATCGGGCACCGCACGCAAGGCACGCTCTATCTCGCCCATTTCGTCATTGACCGCGATACGTAACGCCTGGAATACCGGCGCGACATCGTGCGGGTTATGAATCAAATCACGCAACGCAAATGTCGTGCGTGGCGCGGCACGCTTTATCGCATTGGCAATTATCGCCGCCTTTTTTACATCACCATATTCGCGCAAGATACGTGCCAAATCCGTTACCGACAATTCATCAATTAAATCAGCCGCCGTTTTCCCAGATTCAGACATCCGCATATCCAGTGGCGCGTCCGCCCGAAATGAAAAACCGCGTGACGCAATATCAATCTGCATTGATGATATTCCCAAATCAAACACAATCGCGTCAAACGTGTCATCAATTTCTGACATTTCTGAAAAAGGGCGGGGCACAAATGTAAATCGGTCACCATATTCGGCGCGCATCGCGTCCGCATCCGCCCGAACATTTGGATCACGGTCAAACGCCACGACCGACGCGCCCGCATTTAAAAACGTGCGCGAATAACCACCCGCGCCGAACGTTGCGTCCAATATGTGCAGTCCCCGAACATCGCCCAGGGCATCCATCACCGCACCCAATAAAACAGGAATATGTTTTTCCGTCATTCTATTTCAACCCTGATACCCAAACCGATTAAATCCTTAGCCGTGGTTGCGCCCAATTCAACACCTGTCGGCAATGCAACCGACGCAACGCGGTCCGCCCCGTGCAGATTCAACACCACACGCGTCACACCATGTGGCAACGAAATCAGGGCCTTTTTAACCGCCGGCAAAACATCCTTGTCATAAATTTCCAGCGTCAATTTGCGCGCGATTTTCGCAACCCACTGGGTCAATGGCGTTATTGAATCAACAAAGATTGATACCCGGTCATCACGCGCCGACGTTTTACCAGAAATCAGCACGACGTTTTCTGTGGATAAAATCTGGGCAAACGTTGCCGCCGCATCGCCAAACGCCACCGCGTCAATGTTACCAAAACTGTCCGACGCGTTGATTGTAATCATATCCTTGCCCGTCTTGGTCCGACGACGTGAAAAAGAATTCACATTTGCCGCGATTTGAACTTGCTTTCTGTCGCCCAGGTCAATCAGTGTCGCGCTGGTTGCCAACTTGGCACGCTGTATCAAATGTTTATACTGGTCCAACGGATGCGCCGAGATGTAAAATCCCAGTGCCGACAATTCATTTTCCAGTCGCTGGCCAAATGTCCATGGTGCCGTCCGCGGCAGGTTTTTCAACAATCTGTCTTCGGTAACATCATCTTCGACCGTATTCGCAAACAGCGACAACGTATTCGCGCCATCTTTGGACCGGGCCGCATACGACAAAATCGCATCTGCGTTCATAAACACCGCCGCGCGATTCGGACACAGCGAATCCAGAACGCCGACCTTGGCAAACGCCTCCAAAATGCGCTTGTTCATAATTGGTGCGCAACGTTTTGCAAAATCAGTCAGGTTTTTAAATTTACCGTTTGCATTGCGTTCTGCGACAATTGCGTCGGTTGCCGCCGTGCCAACCCCCTTTATCGCCGCCAGACCGTAAATAATTTTTCCATCACGTACGGTGAATAATGATTCACTCTGGTTTATATCAGGCGGAACAATTTGAATATTAAAGTTCGCCTTGGCATCATCGACGAACAACGCCAATTGGTCGGTATCGTTCAGGTTACTGGACATCGACGCCGCCAAGAATTCAGGTGTAAAGTTCGCCTTTAAATACGCGCACTGGTTCGCAACAATCGAATACGCAATCGCGTGCGATTTGTTAAACGCGTATTTCGCAAATTCCTTGAACTTTTCCCACAGGTCTTTGGCCTGTTCACGGGTCAGGGTATTTTCCTGTTCGCAACCGTCCATAAATTTCACTTCCAATTGCGCCAACAGGTCCAGTTTCTTTTTACCCATCGCCTTGCGCACGGTATCCGATTGACCGCGGGTAAATCCCGCCAGTGCGCGCGTCAGCATCATAACCTGTTCCTGATACACGATAATACCATACGTTTCCTTCAGAATTGGTTCGGCCTTTGGATGGACGTATTCAATTTTTTCTTCGCCGTGCATACGGGCAATAAATTGCGGAATAAACGCAATAGGCCCCGGGCGGTTCAACGCGTTCAACGCCGATATTTCCAAGAAACTGGTCGGGTGCATTTTGCGCAACGTCTGTTGAACAAACACGGCATCGAATTGGAATATACCCTCGGTCAGGCCACGTTGCCACAACGCCATTGTTTTCGGATCATCAACCGGAATTTCGTCCAGATTTACGTTGATGCCACGCGTCTGTTGAATCAGTCGCACCGCATACTTTAACACAACCAGCGTTTCCAACCCCAGAAAGTCAAATTTAATCAACCCGGCCGATTCCAGATAGTGACCGTCAAACTGGCACGACGGCAGGGCATTCGCCGGATCACGATACACGGGTGCAATCTTGGTTGTTGGGCGGTCACCAATAACAACGCCGCACGCGTGTTGCCCCAGGTTGCGCAATGAACCCTCTAACTCTTCGGCGATGGTGACGACCTTGTTCATATCTTCGTCTGTTTGCAATATGTATTGCATTTCCGACGATGCGTCCACCGCGTCTTTTAATTTCTTGGCATCTTGGGGAATCAATTTAGACAGTCGGTCTGATTTAGAATACGGAATTCCATACACACGCCCAATATCGCGGATTGCACCACGGGCCTGCAAACTGCCAAACGTGATAATACGACAGACCGAATCGTGTCCGTATTTATCACAAATATACGCCAGCACGCGTTCAATCCCCGTTGGTTCAAAGTCAACGTCGAAATCGGGCATTGAAATACGGTCTGGATTCAAGAAACGTTCAAACAGCAATCCATACTTTAACGGATTTACGTGCGTAATACCCAACGCCCACGCCACGATAGAACCGGCCCCAGAACCACGCCCCGGCCCGGTCAAAACGTCGTTTTTACGGCACCAATCAATATAGTCCGCAACAATCAAGAAATATCCCGGAAATCCCATATTTATAATAACGCCCAGTTCAAATTCCGCCTGGTCATAATACGGTTGTGTGTCAGTGATTCCCTGTTCACGCAGACGCGCCGCCAACCCGTTCATCGTGTTGTCGCGCAACATTTTACATTCGTGTTCCAAATCGTCACCGAATCGCGGCAACAATGGCTTTTCATGAACGTTGACCATAAAACCGCAACGATGTGCGATTTCTACGGTGTTCTCTATCGCCTCGGGCAGGTCAGAAAAAATCTCGGCCATTTCTTGGGGCGATTTAAAATACTGCTCGGACGATTTGCGCGGACGATCCGGGTCAATAACCTTGGTCTGGCCCAGAACACAGGACAGGGCATCTTCGGCCTCGTAATCCGATGGGGCGGCAAACGCAACATCATTTGTCGCAACAATCGGGATATTTAATTCACGTGCGATATTTAAAAATTCTGGTTCTGTTTTAATTTCATCTGCCAAACCATGACGCTGAATTTCCATATAGAATCGGTCGCCAAATATATCCAAAAATTGTTTCGCATACGTGCGCGCGGCGGCATTTTGAGCATTTAAAATCGCCATACCAATCGGCCCCGTGTGCGCCCCCGACAGGCAAATCACACCCGACGCATGCGACGCCAATTCATCAAACGTTACATATGGCCCCAAATGGTGATTTTCTGTGCGCATATACATGATACGACTAAGTTCGCACAAATTTAAATACCCATCGTGATTTTGCGCCAACAATACAATCTTGGACAGCGACCCCGCACGCAGAATCTTTGGATCGGCCGTATGCTGGTTCAGTGACAATTCCACACCGATTATGGGCTGTAACTTGGCCGATGGCATAACGTCCGAAAATTCGGCGCACCCAGACATCAAATTAGTGTCCGTCAACGCACATGCCGACATTCCGGCACCGCGACACAAATCAGGAATTTTCTTGATTTTTATGGTGCCAACGCCCATTGATAACATTGTATGCGTGCGAAGATGAACAAATTGATTTTCCATGCCGCAACAATAGCAAAATTTGCCCCCGGCCCGCAACCAGATATTTATCAAAATGCAGATTTTTCTGTTGACACGAAAAACGCCCCGTTCGGGGCGTTTTTTAATGCAGTTTTCCACAGCAATGTTTGTATTTTAATCCAGACCCACACGGGCAGAGGGCGTTACGACGTGCCTCCATACCGGACGCCTGGTTCAACGCCGCGTCATGCTGGGCGCGCTGCTGTTCGGTGGCATCAACATCCGCACGGGTCAATTCCATACGCGATATATACGACACCGACATAATTTTGAAATTGTTGATTGTGTTCTTGAACAATTCCAATGCCTCGCGCTTGTATTCATACAGCGGGTTTTTCTGGGCATATCCGCGCAGACCAATTGCCGTCTGTAAATAGTCCATCTGTTGCAGGTGGCGTTTCCAAACCGCGTCCAACGCACCCAACATCATCTGGCGTGATGCCATTTGCATCAATTCCGGACCATACTTTTCCGCCTGGGTGTTATAACGGCGCAAGGCCAGATTATGCAACACCTCGTATGCCTTGTGTTCGGTGATTTCTTCGTCTGTTTTCCATTTTTCAATATCGGTGATATCCAATGCAAATGTGCGCAACATCGCGTCGTGAATACCCGCCGTATTCCAATCCATCGGATGTGATTTTTCCGGGATATTGTTTTCACAGATGATTTCAACCACGTCGCCAATCATTTCACGCGCCAACGGGGCCAGGTCTTCGCTGGTCATCAAATCATCGCGCTGTTTATAGACGACGCCACGCTGTTCATTCATAACGTCATCGTATTTCAGCAATTCTTTACGCGCCTCGAAATAACGGGCTTCAACACGCTTTTGCGCCTTTTCTAACGCCTTGGTTATCCATGGATGGGTAATCGCCTCGCCCGGTTTCAGTCCCAACGTGGTCAACATACCGTTCAAACGCGCCGCGCCAAATATACGCATCAAATCGTCATCCAGTGCCAAAAAGAATTTAGAATCACCTGGGTCACCCTGGCGACCACTGCGTCCGCGCAACTGGTTATCAATACGGCGCGATTCGTGACGTTCTGTTCCAATTACATACAAACCACCCGCGTCCAGAACCAGTTTTTTGTTCTGTTCAATACGGTCGTATATTTCTTGTTTTTTCGCCTCGTAATCTGGTGCATCGGCGTCCAATTCGGCAATCAAATCTTCGGCATTACCACCCAGTTTAATATCGGTCCCACGCCCCGCCATATTCGTCGCAATCGTAACCGCACCCGGCGCACCCGCCTGGGATACAATTTTCGCTTCGGATTCATGGTGCTTTGCGTTCAAGACGGCCGGATTTATCCCCAGTTTCTTGCGCACAATCGCCGCCAGTTCTTCGGACTTTTCAATTGAAACCGTTCCGACCAAGACCGGCTGTTTGCGCGCCATGCATTCTTGAATCTGTTTGATAATCGCATCGTATTTTTCATCCTTGTTGCGATAGATTTCGTCATGATGGTCAATACGCGCCACCGGACGATTTGTCGGGATGGATACCACGCGCAATTTATAGATTTCTTCGAACTCGGCGGCCTCGGTCATCGCGGTTCCGGTCATACCAGACAACGTTTCATACAAACGGAACAAATTCTGGTATGAAATACTGGATACGGTCTGATTTTCCGGTTGAACCTTTACATGTTCTTTGGCCTCTATCGCCTGGTGCAGCCCCTTGCCAAAACGACGACCCGTCATCACACGACCGGTAAATTCGTCGACAATCAAAACCTCGCCATCGCGAACGACATAATTCACGTTTTTCTGATACAGGTGGTGCGCCAGCAACGACTGTTGCACGTGCATAACAACCGCCGCATTTTCAGACGCATACAGGTTATCACCAACCAATATACCCGCGTCCTTTAACAAACGTGTGATTGTATCAACACCGGCTTCGGTCAACGTAACGTGACGGTCTTTTTCATCTTTCTTGAAATCAGACGGCGACAATTGCGCAACGACCGCATCAACCTGGGCATACAGTTCGCTGGTGTCTTCGGACGGTCCCGAAATAATCAGCGGGGTGCGTGCCTCGTCAATCAAGATGCTGTCTACTTCGTCGACAATCGCGAAATACAGCGGGCGCAAAACCTGTTGTGCCTTGGAAAATTTCATATTATCGCGCAGGTAATCAAAACCCAATTCAGAATTCGTAACATACGTAATATCGCACGCATACGCCGCACGACGTTCATCGTCGGTCATATCATGCTGAATCGTTCCGATGGTCAGCCCCAAGAAACGATAAACCTGGCCCATCCATGCGGCGTCACGCGACGCCAAATAATCGTTCACCGTAATCAGGTGCGCACCGCGACCATGCAAAGCCTTCAAGAACAATGCCAACGTCGCAACCAACGTTTTACCTTCACCGGTTTTCATTTCGGCAATCTGACCACCGGTCAAAACCATACCACCAATCATCTGGACATTAAAGTGACGCAGTCCTATTGTGCGGACCGATGCCTCGCGCACCAGGGCAAACGCATCTGGCAACACGTTCTTTTCTTTTTCGCCCGATTGCAGGCGCGCCCGCAATTTCTGTGTTTGTTCGCGCAATTGGTCATCGGTCATCGCGTGATATTTTGGTTCCAAATCATTTATCAGCGACACCGTTTTATCATACGATTTTACCAAACGGTCATTTGCCGACCCCAATACTTTTGAAATAATATTTTTTAACATAACTTTTCCTTGTCTTTTTCCCCAGATTTATAGCAA